>JBGPVC010000075.1:0-13555 GCA_041491485.1 Candidatus Limnocylindria bacterium | reverse complement strand
CTTGCCCATGTTTGCTGGAGCTCCTTAGTGCGTTGGTGCGTCGGAGGGTGTGTCGGTGGATGTGGCCACGGCGACAAGGGCCGGGCGGATGACCCGGTCGCGCAGGCGGTAGCCGCGCCGGACCTCCGCGACGATCTCGCCCTCGGCCCGGGCGGGGTCGGGCACGTTGACGATCGCCTCGTGCTCGCGCGGATCGAACGGTCGACCCGCGCTCGCGTCGATGGTGGTGACGCCCTCGCTCTCGAGGAGCTGGCGCAGCTTCCGGTCGATCGCGGCGATCCCCTCGAACCACGGGTGATCGGCGATCTCGGGTGGTCGTGCCTCGATGGCCCGATCGAAGTCGTCGGCCAGGACCAGCACCTTGCGGATCAGGTCCTCCCCGGCGAGGCCGAGCTCGCGCAGGCGTTCCTCGCTCGTGCGTCGCTTGTAGTTCTGGAATTCTGCGCGCTCGCGTTGCAGCGCGGTCAGGTATTCCTCGGCGGTCTGCCGCGCCGCGTCACGCTCGGAGGTCAGAGCTTCGATCTGCCTGAGCAGGGCCGATGGCGAGATGTCGATCTCGTCCATGCGTTCCTGCGCTCGCGTCCGTCGTCGTTCAGGCATACAGGTGATCCACCAATTCGTTCATCAATCCGGAGACGAAGCGGACGGTGCCGATCGCCTGCGAGTACAGCATCCTCGTTGGCCCGAGGACGCCGACCACGCCGATCGCACGACCGGGTCGACCGTACGGTGCCAGCACGAGCGAGACGTCCTGCATCTCCAGCGGCTGGTTCTCGTGGCCGATGTAGATCTGGATCCGCCCGGCGCCCGCCACGCTGTCGACCAGCTCGCCGAGGTACACCCGGTTCTCCAGGGCACTGAAGACCCGCCGGAGCTTGTCGCTCTGGGCGAACTCGGGGGCCTCCATGACGTTGAGCAGGCCGTCGCTGAAGACCTCCTCGATGGCAGCTGCGTCATAGTCGCTGACGATCTTGACGACGCGCTCCCCCACACGCCGGGCAAGCCCTTCGATGCGGTCCTCGCCGCTGAGGCTGGTCAGGCGCGATGCCGCACGTTTCGCCGTCAGATCACTGAATCGCTCGTTCAGGACGGCGGCAACCTGGTTCAGGGTCGGCTGGTCGATCGCGGCGTCACCGTCGAAGTTGACGAGCGCCTGCTTGATCGAGCCCTCGCGCAAGACGAGGATCAGGCTGGCCATGTGGTCGTTGATGCCGACCAGGTCGATCCGGCGAATGTGCGCGTCATGGGACTTGGCCGGTGTCGCGAGGCCGGCGGCGCGGGTCACGGAGGCGAGCGTGGCCGCCGCGAGCCGGAACCAGTGCTCGCTGGCGAACTCGACCTGCCCGAACTGGTGGCGGATCATCAGCTGCTCCACGGCCGGAAGCGGCACGACGTCGGTGATCGACTCGACGTACATGCGATAGCCCGCGTCGGTGGGGATTCGACCGGCCGAGGTATGCGGGTGGGTCAGCAGGCCATTCATCTCGAGCTCGGCGAGAATGTTCCTGACGGTCGCGCTCGACACGCGCAGGCTGTATCGGTCGACCAGCGCCTGACTGCCGACCGGTGTTGCCGTGCTGACGTATTCCTCGATGACGGCCCGAAGGATCGCCTGTGCGCGAAGGTCCAGGGGGCCGATGGTGCGGCGTCGTCGCGCCAAGGCCAATCTCCCGAAGGGTGCGTTAGCACTCTAAGGATGAGAGTGCTAACAAGTCGAACGGCATCGTAGCAGTCGGTGCCGCCGAGTGTCAACGCGGTCAGACCAGCCGGGCAAAGAGCTCGTTCGAAAGCAGGCGGCCGCGAGTGGTCAGCACCGTGCGATCGTCGACCGCGGCCGCGACCAGGCCGTTCGCCCCGGCCCACTCGAAGGTCGCCGCGAAGGCTGGCTGCCTCGTCACGCTGCTGGGGATCCCCCGATCCGTCCGGAGCCCCAGGATGATCGACTCGGCTGCCGCGGTCTCCGTATCGAGCGTCTCGGACCCGCCCGGCGGGAGGCGCGGCTCCCCGCCGTCCGCTGGCGCCAGCGCCGACAGGTAACCCTCGAGGCGAGCCGCGTTCCAGCGACGCGCTCGGCCATCGAACCCGTGCCCGCCGGGTCCCAGGGCCTCGTAGGGGCGACGCTCCCAGTAGACCAGGTTGTGCCGGCTCTCGTGACGGGGTCGGGCCCAGTTGCTGATCTCGTAGCCACGCCAGCCGGCCGCCGCCAGGCTCTCCGTTGCGTGCAGGTACTGGGCAGCCGCACGATCCTCGTCCTGACCCGGCCGGGCGCGTGTCCGCCAGCGCCGCGCTCCGGCGGTCGTCGGCAGGTGATCGCCGGCGGGGCCGGTCAACCCCTCGGCATCGGGGTCGTCGAGTGTCAGCGCGTAGAGCGACAGGTGGTCGGGCTCGAGCGCGAGTGCGCCCCGCAGGGTCGCCGCCCAGCCGTCCTCGGTGGAATCGGGGACGTCGTAGAGGAGATCCAGGCTGATCGACTCGATCCCGGCGTTACGGGCCTCCCGGATCGCCGACGCCACGTCCGCCGCACGATGACGCCGGCCCAAGCGGCGCAGCTCGCCATCGGATAGCGACTGCGCGCCCAGCGAGAGCCGCGTCACGCCGGCGTCACGCCAGGCGCGGGCGTCGCCGCGTTCGTCCGGTCCGGGGTTGGCCTCCAGCGTGACCTCCGCGCCGTCGGCCAGCCCGAACCGATCGCGGACTCGCGCCAGCAGCCCGCCCACCGCGTCGACCGTCAGGAGCGAGGGCGTTCCGCCACCGAGGTACACGGTCTCCAGCGCCGGCCTGTCCGTCCCGAACCGCTCGTCGAGTACGCCGGCGCGCAGCTCGAGCTCGGCATGCAAGGCGTCGAGGAACGCGCTGATCCGTTCCTTCGGCCCGCGCGACGCCGCGCCCGCATAGACCACGAAATCGCAGTACGGACACAGCGAGACGCAGAACGGGACGTGAACGTACAGGGCGACCGGCGGAACCGCGACCGGAGCTGCCGGGATCACCGGTCGCGCGAGGTCGATTCCCGTGAGCCGATCACTCGCCAGCCCTCCGGCGTGCGCCGCCGGTTCTCGATCTCCTCGACCTCACGGCCGCGCGGCAGCGTCTGGCCGGTGTGGCCGGTGCACAGGAAGACCGCGAACCTCGTGACCGCGTGGCCCAGGAACGCCGCCGCGATCCCGCCGGTGAGTGCCGTGAGCCAACCACCCACCAATCCCATCCCGAGCGTCAGCGCCAGCAGGTTTCGGTCCCGGCCGGGCGCCCCGAGACGGGTCGTCAGCGCGTAGACGATCGCCTGGATGAGGTTCGCGGCGGTCGGATCGATGCCGCTGGTGATCAGCAGGCCGAACATGGCGCCCCGGAACGCGACCTCGTCGATGAACGCGGTCGCGGTCGAGTTGAGCAGGGCGCCCGGGTAGGAGCGCTCGTCGGGAAAGCGGATGCGGTGGTAGCGGTAGCTGGCGAAGGCGACCGCGATCACGATGCCGGCCGCGCCGAACACGATCCCGCCGAGCACCGCCCCGAGCCGGTCGCCGATCCCCAGGAACAGCTCCTTCTGTGGCTCCGGGTAGATCGTGAAGATGCCGATCGCAAGGAAGAGCCCGATCCCGTACCAGGCCAGCCGGCGCCGGACGTGCGGCCGCTCGCCGGCGGCGGTCGCCTCGTAGTACTCGGCCGTCCCGAAGCGCTCGGTGTCCAGCCGGAGCATCGCCATGAGCAGCGTCAGGCCGACCGCGATCAGCGATCGAGAGACGAGGACGAAGTCGTCCACGGGAGCGGGACTAGCTCTCGTTCATACGGAGCATCGCCAGGAAGGCCTCCTGCGGGATCTCCACCGACCCGACACGCTTCATGCGCTGCTTGCCCTCCTTCTGTTTCTCGAGGAGCTTGCGCTTGCGCGTGATGTCGCCACCGTAGCACTTGGCAAGGACGTTCTTGCGCATGGCCCGAACGGTCTCGCGGGCGACGACGTTCGAGCCGATCGCGGCCTGGATCGGGATCTCGAACATCTGCCGCGGGATCAGCTGCTTGAGCCGCTCGGCCAGGGCGCGGCCGGTCGACTGGGCGCGATCGCGGTGGACGATCAGCGAGAGGGCGTCAACCGGCTCGCCGTTGACCAGGATGTCGACCTTGGCGAGGTTGGCGGTTCGGTAGCCAAGCTCCTCGTAGTCCATCGACGCATAGCCCTGGCTCCGGCTCTTGAGCTGGTCGAAGTAGTCGATGATCAGCTCGGCCAGCGGCATCTCGAAGTGGAGCAGGACGCGCATCGGGTCCAGGTACTCCATCGTCTTGAACTCGCCGCGCCGATTGGTCGAGAGCTCCATCAGTGGCCCGATGTACTGGCTCGGCGTGACCACGCTGAGCTTGACCCACGGCTCCTCGATCGCCTCGATGTCGATCGGATTGGGTAGCAGCGCCGGGTTGTCGATGGCGACGCTGCCGCGCCCCAGGGTCAGGATCACGTGGTACTCGACCGATGGCGCGGAGGCGATCAGGTCAAGGGTGAATTCGCGCTCCAGCCGTTCCTGGACGATCTCCATGTGGAGGAGGCCAAGGAAGCCGCAGCGAAAGCCAAAGCCGAGCGCCACCGATGATTCGGGTTCGTACGTGAACGAGGCATCGTTGAGGTGGAGCTTCTCCAGGGCGTCGCGCAGCAGCGGATAGTCCTCCCCGCTCACGGGATAGATGCCGGCGAACACCAGGCTCTTGGCTTCCTGGTAGCCCGGCAGAGGCTCGGTCGCGGGGTGGTCCACGGTCGTGACCGTGTCGCCGACCTGGGCGTCGCGGACGCTCTTGAGCCCGGTGGCCACGTAGCCGACCTCCCCGGCCACCAGCTGTCGGACCGGGACCAGCTGCGGCCGGAACACGCCGAGCTCGAGTGGATCGGCCTCGGCGCCACTGGCCATCAGCCGGATCGGCTCGCCGTGGCGCAGCGTGCCCTGGGCCAGCCGGACGTAGACGACCACGCCCTTGTAGGCGTCGTAGTGGCTGTCGAAGATCAGGCCCTTGAGGGGCTTGGACGGATCGCCCTTGGGGGCCGGGATGCGGGCCACGATCGCCTCGAGGATCTCCGGCACCCCGGTGCCGTCCTTGGCCGAGGCGAGGAGGACCTCCTCGCGCGGGATCGCCAGGACGCTCTCGAGGTCGTCCATGATCGTCTCGGGGTCGGCCGACGGCAGGTCGATCTTGTTGAGGACGGGGATGAGCGTGAGGCCCTCCCGCAGGGCGAGGTGGACGTTGGCCAGGGTCTGTGCCTCGATCCCCTGCGTGGCGTCGACGACCAGGATGGCTCCCTCGCAGGCGTGCAGGCTGTGGCTGACCTCGTAGGCGAAGTCGACGTGCCCCGGCGTGTCGATCAGGTTGAGGCCGTAGGTGAGGCCGTCGCGGGCGGTGTACTCGAGGCGGACCGCGCGCGCCTTGATCGTGATGCCCTTCTCGCGCTCGAGGTCCATCGAATCCAGGACCTGGCTCATCATCTGGCGGCCTTCGATCGTGTGGGTCAGCTCGAGGAGCCTGTCGGCGAGCGTGGACTTGCCGTGATCGATGTGGGCGATGATCGAGAAGTTGCGGAGGCGGTCCTGGGGGATGGTCACGAGGCGGCAGTGTATCCCGTCGTGCCGCCGTGTCCGGAGCGGTGGGGCCCGGTCAGGCCGACACGGCCGCCAGCACCGTGACGCCGGCCACGATCAGCGCGACGCCGACGAGCTGGATCCGCGCCAGCCGCTCGCCGAACAGGAGGAACGCGGCAACCGCGGCCAGGGCGGCGAACTGGCTGCCCATGACGGCCGTGATCGCGATGCTCTCGCGCGAGCCGAAGGCCGACAGCATGGACCCGACGACCTCTCCGATGCCGGCGATCACCACGAGCGGGAGGGCCGCCCGCGACAGCCGGAGCCGGCCCTGGATCAAGAGTGGAATCACCACGCCAACGATCCCGATCAACCGTGCTGAGAGGGCGACCCACGAGACGGGGACGACCAAGGCGGAGCGACCGGCCGCCACGATCCCGACGCCAAACACCAACGCCGCGACGACGGCCAGCGCGGCGGTGCGTCGCGCGTCGACCGGTGGCCTGGCGGCGACACCGGCGGCCCAGGCCGGCCTCGGCGCGGCTGCCGGCTCGTCGATGGCGTCGGCAAGAAGATCGAAGTCGCCGGCCGCCACCTCGGGGCGGGCGCGGTCGAGCGACGACAGGACGACGCCGGCGGCAATGGCAACCAGCATCACCCCGGCAATCACCCCGATCGGATCGCCCAGGGCGACCGACACCAGGGCCGCCACGGCGCCCTCGGTAGAGACGATGGGTGCCACGATGGAGACCTTGCCGACACGCAGGGCCGCGTACGTCAGCTGGAGCCCGACGACGTAGCAGGTCCCGGCGAGCAGCAGGAGCGCGAAGGTCGATGGCGCGACCGTTGTCGGCGGCGGGCTCGCGACGGCGACGGGGAGGCCGACCGCGACGCCGACGATCATGATCCAGGCCAGCACCACGCGGGAGCCCAGCATTCGGCTGGAGCGCGACGAGCAGAGCGTGGCGGCGGCCCACAGCGCGGCGGCGCCGAGGCCCGCTAGGATCGCGGTCATACGTGCCAAGTGTGGAGGGTCCGCGGACTCGTCGCCGCCCCGGGTCGCGGCGTGGACCTGTGCTACGATCCGTCTCCGCGTCCGGCGCTGTTTCGCGTCGCCCGCCTATCTGACGCCCCCAATCAAGCCGAGGTTTGTCCACGTGGCCAAGACGCCCCGCACCTGGACTGGGGCTCGTACGCCGTCCGGACTCAAGCGAGTCCGCCAGGCGCAGAGCCGCCACGAGGTGCTCCAGCCCCGCCGCAGCGCCGCCAAGACGTACGTCGCCAGGGCGCTGGCCGCCGTCGCCCAGCCTGCCGGCTCATCGGTCGACCCGGTGGCCGCCCTGGCCGAGGCCCTGAGCGCACTCGATCGCGCGGCCAAGGTTGGCGCCATCCATCCCAACGCCGCCGCGCGCCGCAAGTCGCGCCTGACCATTAAGGTCAACGCGGCGCTCGGCGGGACGACGGTCCAGACCGGCGGCCGGGTCGTCAAGACGACCGGCAAGGCTGCGGCGGCCAAGGCGGCCAAGGTCCGGATCGCCGCCGGCAAGGCCGGCAAGGCCAAGGGCGCCCAGACGGCGGCCGGCAAGGCACGAGCCGCCCTGAGCAAGACCGCGCGAGCCGAGGCGGCTGCCGCCAAGGCCGCAGCCGAGTCCTCGACGACGGCCGCCGCAGCTCCGGCAAAGGCGACCAAGGCGACCACGGCGCGCCCGACGAAGGCCGCGCCGACCAGGAAGCCGACCACCACCAAGAAGCCTGCGGCGACGAAGAAGCCTGCGGCGACGAAGAAGCCGGCGGCGACGGCGAAGCCCGCAGCCAAGGCCACGCTGAAGGCAGCCGCAAAGAAGACCACGGCAAAGGGGTAGCTCGTCGGCTCGAACCACTCGACGCCCCGGTTCCAGCCGGGGCGTTTCGATTCCGGGCCGGATGCGAGCTTTACAGGTCCCCGGCGCCATCCTCGGTGGCGTACGGGAGACTGGCGGCCGGCACCTGCTACCGGATCGCGGCGATCGTCGCCGGTGGAACCGGCTTCGGCCGGGAAAGGCCATAGAGCGTCGCGCCGCCGAGACCGCCCAGGATGGCCAGCCCCAGGACGATCCCCCCGTTGCTGAGCTGCTCGCCCCAGTAGAACGAAGTGAACGAGCCGGCGTCGGTCACGCCGGCCGCCGCGAGCGCGGGGCCGCGGCCGTCGTCGAGGTAGCGCTGGTAGACGCAGTCGGCGCCGGTGGAGCAGGTGATGATGCCGCCCAGGCCCGGGTCGCGATAGCCATTGTCGGCGAAGAAGAACAGCACCTTGAGAACGAGCAGCAGGGCAACCATGGACAGGCCCGTCGCCGCGGCGGCGAACAGCCCGTTGCTGAGGATCCGGCGCCACGGACCGGCACGCCGGTCCGAGCGCTGATTGGCGTAGTAGCCGATCAGCAACCCCGACGGCAGGGCGAACAGCCAGATCAGCCCCTCGATCGGGATGATCAGGGTGAAGCTGGCCACGATCGTGACCGCCATGCCGATCCCGACAACGGCGGCCGCGACCGCGCCGCGATCGGCGACTCGCCTCACGAGCCGGACAGTGCCGCCCGCCCCGGATAGCGGGCCGCATCGCCGAGCTCGCCCTCGATGCGCATCAACCGGTTGTACTTGGCCACCCGCTCCGACCGGGACGGGGCGCCGCTCTTGATCTGGCCGGTGCCCATCGCGACCACGAAGTCCGCGATCGTGGTGTCCTCGGTCTCGCCCGATCGATGGCTGACCATGGCGGTCCAGCCGGCGCTCCGCGCCAGGTTGATGGCATCGATCGTCTCGGACAGGGTGCCGATCTGGTTGAGCTTGATCAGGACCGAGTTCATCGCTCGTTCCCTGATCCCGCGGGCGATGAACGCCGGGTTCGTCACCACGATGTCGTCGCCAACGAGCTGGACCTTGGAACCGAGACGTGCGGTCAGCTCGCGCCAGCCGGCCCAGTCGTCCTCGGCCAGGCCATCCTCGAGCGACACGATCGGGTACTTGGCGATCCAGCTCTCCCAGAGGTCGACGAGCTCGCCCGAATCGAGCGTTCGTCCCTCGCGCTCCAGGCGGTACCGCCCGGTGACGCCCTCGACGCCGGTGCCGGGCTCGAGGATCGAGCTGGTGGCCGGATCGAGCGCGATCGCGACGTCCTCGCCGGGTCGATAGCCGGCACCCTCGATGGCGCGGAGGATCACCTCCACCGCGGCCTCGTTGGACGGCAGGGACGGCGCGAAGCCGCCCTCGTCGCCCTGGCCTACCGAGAAGCCCTGATCGTGCAGGATCGACTTCAGGGAATGGAAGACCTCGGCGCCCGCGCGGAGCGCCTCGGCGAACGTGGCCACGCCCACGGGCGCGACCATGAACTCCTGGAAATCGGTCGAGTTCTCGGCGTGCTTCCCTCCGTTGAGGATGTTGAAGAACGGCACCGGCAGCGTGCGGGCGCCGACGCCGCCGAGATAGCGGTACAGCGGCAGGTCCACCGAGGCTGCGCTCGCATGGGCGCACGCCAGCGAGACCCCGAGGGTCGCGTTGGCGCCGAGCTTGCTCTTGTTGGGCGTGCCGTCGAGCTCGATCAGGATCGCGTCGATGCCGGGCTGGTCCGACGCGTCGAGACCGAGCAGCGCCGGTCCGATCGTCTCGACGACGTTGGCGACGGCCTTGCGGGTGCCCTTGCCGCCGAAGCGGCTCTTGTCGCCGTCGCGCAGCTCGACCGCCTCGTGGACGCCGGTCGACGCACCGGACGGAACGCCGGCGCGGCCGACCGAGCCATCGGCCAGCACGACGTCGATCTCGATCGTCGGGTTGCCTCGCGAATCGAGGATCTCTCGTGCGTCGACGACGTCGATGGTCGTGTTCATGCTCGCGCCTCCACCCCGGCCGGGCGATCCAGCAGGACGGTGACACCGGGCAGTTCGCGACCCTCCAGGAACTCAAGGGAGGCGCCGCCACCGGTCGAGATGTGGGTCATGCGCCCGGCCAGACCCTGCTGGGTGACCGCGGCGACCGAGTCGCCGCCGCCCACGACCACGGTCGCACCGGCGTCGGCTCGATCGGCCAGCATCCGCGCCACGGCGTTGGTGCCGTGCGCGAACGACGGGATCTCGAAGACGCCCAGCGGCCCGTTCCAGAACACCGTCTTGGCGCTGGACAGCGCGTCGACCATCAGGTCCTGGCTGGCCTTGCCGAGATCGACGATGTGCCACGAGGCCGGGATCTTCTCGGCCGGGAGGGTCTTGTACTCGGTGCCACGGGTGACTTCCTTGGCGACGATGACGTCGACGGGGAGAACGACGCGGACGCCGTGCGCCTCGGCGGTGGCCAGGATCCGCCGCGCGTCCTCGACGCGATCGGGCTCGGCCAGGCTCTTGCCGATCGCCTTGCCCTGGGCGAGCAGGAACGTGTTGGCCATGCCGCCACCGAGGACGAGCATGTCCACCTTGGTCAGCAGGTGATCGATCACCTTGATCTTGTCGGAGACCTTGGCGCCGCCCAGGATGGCCGCGAACGGCCGCTCGGGCGCCTCGAGCAGCTTCGACAGCATCTCGATCTCACGCTCCATCAGCAGGCCCGCGTAGGCCGGCAGGAGCTTGGCGATCCCGACCGTCGAAGCGTGCGCGCGATGGGCGGTCCCGAACGCGTCGTTGACGTAGATGTCGGCATACGACGCGAGTGCCGCGGCGAAGGCCGGATCGTTCTTCTCTTCCTCGACGTGGAAACGGAGGTTCTCGAGCAGCAGCACCTCGCCCGGGCGGAGGCGCTTGATGGCGTCCTCCGTCCCCAAGCCGAGGGCGTCGCCCGTGACCGGGACGTTGCGGCGGAGCAGCTGGGTCAGCCGCTCGCCCACGGGTCGCAGGCGGAGGCCGTCCAGGACCTTGCCATCGGGACGACCCAGATGGCTGGCGAGGATGACGCGCGCGCCGGCTTGCAGGAGTGCGTTGATGGTCGGAAGGGCGCCACGGATGCGCGAATCGTCGGTGACCTTTCCGTCGGCCAACGGGACGTTGAAGTCGACGCGCACGAACACCCGCTTGTCCGCGACGTCGACGTCGCGGATGGTCAGCTTGTCCATGGCCACGTCAGACGGCGACGGGCAGGCGCGCCGCCACGTAGGCGATCAGGTCCGCGACGCGGCAGCTGTAGCCCCATTCGTTGTCGTACCAGGCGATGACCTTGACCATCGTGCCGCCCATCACCATGGTCGACGCGGCGTCGATGATCGAGCTGCGGCTGTCGCCCTTGAAGTCCATCGACACGAGTGGCTCGTCGGAGACGCCCAGGATCCCGTCGAGCGGGCCGGCGGCGGCGGTCCGGAACGCCGCGTTGAGCTCCTCGACCGAGATCGGCCGGCTGACGATCGCCGTGAAGTCGACGACGCTGACGGTCGGGGTCGGCACGCGCAGGCTGAACCCGTCGAACTTGCCCTTCAGATCCGGGATGACCAGGGCGAGTGCCTTGGCCGCGCCGGTCGTGGTCGGGATGATGTTCTGGCCGGCCGAGCGAGCACGTCGCGGGTCCTTGTGGGCGACGTCGAGGATGCGCTGGTCGTTGGTGTAGCTGTGGATGGTGTTCATCAGGCCGCGTTCGATGGTCACGAGGTCGTGGACGACCTTGGCCGCCGGCGCCAGGCAGTTGGTGGTGCAGCTCGCGTTGCTGATGATGTGGTGGACGGCCGGGTCGTACTTGTCCTCGTTGACGCCGAGGACGACCGTGATGTCCTCGTTCTTGGCCGGGGCGCTGATGATCACCTTCTTGGCGCCGGCGTCGAGATGCGCCCTGGCCTTCTCGGCATTGGTGAACAAGCCCGTGCTCTCGAGCACGATGTCGACGCCCAGTTCGGCCCACGGCAGTGCCGCGGGGTCGCGCTCGGCCAGGATCTTGATCTCGCGACCATCGATGATGATCGAGCCCTCGTCGGCCCGAACGTCACCGGGATACGTGCCGTAGGTCGAGTCGCGCTTGAAGAGGATGGCGTTCATCTGCGCGTCCACCAGGTCGTTCACGGCGACGACCTCGATGTCCGGAGCGCGCTCGATGAGCGCCTTGAGCGACTGACGACCGATGCGGCCGAAGCCGTTGATGCCAACACGTGTGGCCATGATGCGGGACCTCCTGGAGCGGCTGAGCACCCGGCCCTCGGCGCGGGCGCGTGAAGCGACCTCTTCTGGCGCATCCGGATCGGTGCCCGAGGGCGCAGCCGGTCACGGCTGCACGGGACCTCGGGGGCACGTCTCGGGGGTGCGCGGCCATTCTAGCAAAGGGCCTTCGGCCAACCGTGGGCGAGAAGGCCCGAAGCGGCCGGGCCATCCGGCCCAGAGCGCGCCGGACATGGAAGGACCCCTGCCCATCGGCGGGGGTCCTTGCTTGCGCGTCTGAACGACTGGGATCAGCCGCCGATTCGGAAGACCTTGCCGCCACACAGCGGGCAGGTCCCCTGGAGCGCCGGCTTGCCATTCTTCATCGTGATCTTCTGGGCGTTCTGGACTTCGACCTTCTTCTTGTCCTTGACGCAATAGGCTTCGGCCACGGAGCTCCTCCTCATCCTCTTGATGCGTCGCGGGAACCCATGTCCCGCATCCGCTCAGCTGTCGTGATCAGACTGTGTGTTTCCAGATCGACGGCCGCCAGCGGTCCGTCCCTGCTTCGCGCTTCTGTTCATCCATGTCGGCGAGGACGAGAAGGCCTTCCAGCCCGGTCTCGACACAGGCCGCCTCGGCCGCGTCCTTGAGTTCCCCGGTGACGAAGTCGCCGGTCGTGCGGTTAGCGTAGACCGCACAGACGACTCCGGCACGGCATCGAGCGAGAGTTGCGAGGACGAGGAGCGCGGACGCCTCCATCTCGAAGTTCATGACGCGCTGGCGCGCCATCTCCTCCGCGAGGTCAGGGTAGCGGATGGGCAGCTGCGGGATGGGACGCCCTTGTGCCCCAAAGAACCCCGGAGCCGTCGCCGTGACCCCAACGTGATATCGATGTCCGAGCCGTTCCGCGGCCTCGATGAGCGCCACGACCGCCTCGTAGTCGGCGACCGCGGGATACCCATCGTGGACGAAGAAGCTCGTCGTCGATTCGAGGCGAACCGCCCCGCTGGTGATGGCCAGGTCTCCCAGGCTCATCTCCGGCTGGAGCGCCCCGCAGGATCCGACCCGGATGAAGGTCGGTCGCTCGGTGATCGCCAGGATTTCGGCCACCACGATCTCGACGTTGTCCGAGCCGATGCCGGTCGAGACGACCGACACCCGACGGCCCCGATACCGTCCGGTGACCGAGGCGAACTCACGATGGCGGTGCTCGAGCTCGATGGATTCGAAGCGCGAGGCGATCCGTGCGGTCCGATCGGGATCACCGGGGAGGAGGATGTACTCGGCCAGTTCGCCTGGACCGAGTCCGATGTGGTACTGCCGTTCGCCGGCTGGGATCGCAATTCGACGATCCGAGAGGGTTTCGACGCGGGGATCCGCGTTCGGCAAGACCCATCCCTCGCTCAGGTGGCTGCTTCGCTGGCGCGAAACTCGGCCGAGGATAGCCCGGCGTTCTCACGAGCGTCAAGCTGAGTGGATCGTGCCGCGCCCACGCTCAGTCGAGCGTGGAGCCGCGGATTGGGTCGGCCGTGTCTCCAGACCGGCCAGCCGCGCGGCGATCCGGTCCGCGAGCCGGCGCCGCAGGTACCACCGCCGAAGCAAGGTGATCACGAGCGACGCCCCCGAAAGGAGGCTCAGCGTCGCGAGGCCGACGGCGCCCGCGCCAAGCGACGGACCCGTCGCCAGGGCTGCCGCCGTCGGCGAGGTGGCCGCATCGAGCGTGGCGCCCACGTTCGCCACCGGCTGGGCGAGATCCGGGGCCTGCGGATCGCCCGCCTGGCTGATCCCACCCGGGTCGTCGACGATCACGGCAAGGCCGTCGTCAAGTGCCTCCACGCGTCCCGTGGCGTTGATGGCGTCGTCCGGTTCGAGCAGCGGGAGGAGGTCGAGCGCGCCGCCGCGAAGGACGATTCGGCCCGTGGT
>JBGPVC010000074.1:0-13653 GCA_041491485.1 Candidatus Limnocylindria bacterium | reverse complement strand
GCTCGTCGAGCAGCAGGACGTTGCCGCCCGACTTGAGCAGCTTGGCCAGGTGGACCCGGTTGCGCTCGCCGCCGGACAGCTTGCCGACGGGCTTCTGCTGGTCGGTGCCGCGGAAGTTGAAGCTGGACACGTAGGCGCGGGCGGGGAGCTCGCGGTTGCCCACCTTGATCAGCTCATTGCCGCCGCTGATCTCCTCGTAGACGCTCTGGTTGCCCTGGAGGTCGTCGCGGCTCTGGTCGACGTAGCTGAGCTGGACGGTGTCGCCGATGACGATCTGGCCGCGGTCTGGCGGCTCCTGGCCGACGATCATCCGGAACAGCGTGGTCTTGCCGGCCCCGTTGGCGCCGATGATTCCGACGATCCCGGCCTTCGGCAGCGAGAAGGACAGGCCGTCGATCAGGACCTTGTCGCCGTACGCCTTGGCCAGGTCCTTGACCTCGATCACGCTGTCGCCCAGGCGGGGACCGGGGGGAATGGCGATCTCGAGCTCGCGCGCCTGCTCCTTCGAATCGTTCGCCTCGGCCAGCAGCTTTTCGTAGGCGCCAAGGCGGGCCTTGCCCTTGGCCTGCCGCGCCCTCGGGCTCAGGCGTACCCATTCGAGCTCGCGCGCGAGCGTGCGTTGCTTGGCGTCGACGGTCTTCTGCTCGCGGGCCAGCCGGTCGAGCTTCTGCTCGAGCCAGCTCGAGTAGTTGCCCTGGAACGGGATCCCGCGGCCGCGGTCGAGCTCGAGGATCCACTGGGCGACGTTGTCGAGGAAGTAGCGGTCGTGGGTGATCGCAACCACGGTGCCCGAGTACTCCTGGAGGAAGCGCTCGAGCCAGTAGACCGACTCGGCGTCGAGGTGGTTGGTCGGCTCGTCGAGGAGCAGCAGGTCGGGGTGGCTGAGGAGCAGCCGGGCGAGCGCCACTCGGCGCCGCTCGCCGCCGGAGATCTTCGTCACGTCGGCGTCGTCCGGCGGGCAGCGCAGCGCGTCCATCGCGATGTCGACATTGCGCTCGAGGTTCCAGGCGTCGGCGGCGGCGATCTTGTCCTCGAGCGCGGCCTGTTCCCGGCCGATCGCGTCATAGTCGGCGTCCGGGTCGGCCCACCTGGCCATGACCACGTTGTACTGGTCGATCAGGGTCTGGACCTCGTGGACGCCGTCGAGGACGTTGCCCTTGACATCCTTGGTCGGGTCGAGTTCGGGTTCCTGGCTCAGGAAACCGACGGTGAAGCCGGGGGTGAGGCGGGCCTCGCCGACGAAGCCGTCGTCCAGCCCGGCCATGATCCGCAGCAGGCTGGACTTGCCGGCGCCGTTTGGCCCGATGACGCCGATCTTGGCACCCGGGAAGAACGACAGGGAGATGTTCTCGAGGACGGTCCGGTCGGGCGGGTAGTGCCGGGCGAGCCGGTACGTCGTGTAGATGAATTCGGCGGGCATGGGTCAAGGGTAGCGGCCGCTCGAGGTAAGGGGCAGATAAGCGCCAGCCCGTACGCTAGGGGTTTCGGCTGCTATCCTTACACCACGGTAGATGTAAGGAGAACAACATGGAGGTCAGCGCTCGATTGAGTTCGAAGGGACAGATCACCGTGCCTCGCGCCGTCCGTGACGCCTTGTCTCTCGAGGAAGGGGATCGCGTGGTCTTCCGCGTCGAGGGTGACCGCGCGATCCTGGCTCGGACACCGGACCTGCTCAGCCTTGCGGGATCGGTAGCGGTGCCCGTGGCCAAACGGGGAATGCCCTGGACCGAGATCCTGGCCGAAACTCGCCGGGCGCGAGCTCGAAGGGCCGATGACCGCGTTCGTTGATACGAATGTTCTCATCCGTCACCTGACGGGCGATCCGCCGGCCCAAGCCGTCCGAGCGACCAACTACCTTGCCGAAGCGGACGAGCTCCTCTTGACGGACCTCATCCTCGCCGAGGTCGCGTACGTCCTCGAATCGCTCTATGAAACGCCGCGAGCCCAGGTCGCCGATGCGCTCCGCGCCGTCCTGGGCTTTCCAGCGATCACCGTGGTCGACGCGGAGCTCGCCCAGCGGGCGGTCGAGGTCTACGACATCGATCGACTCGACTTCGCCGACGCCTATCTCGTGGCGTGCGCGGAGCGCAGCGGTGTCGGCGTCATCGCCTCCTTCGATCGGTCGATCGATCGGGTGGGGACCGTCCGGCGCGAAGAGCCTCATTGAGGCGTGCACAAGGGAACAGTTGACACACAGTGCGAATCAACGGCATGCTGTCGCACATGATGGATGTGAGTGTGACTGCCGAGGCGCGAGTGCGAGCCCGCAACCAGCTGACGTTGCCGGAACCGGTGGTCCACGCGGCCGGGATCGAGGAGGGTGACCGGTTCGTAGTCGAGGTGGCTGCGGGCGACCCGGATACTGTTCGACTGCACCGAATCAGGGACAGCTATGCCGGCGCGCTCCGCGAGGTGTTCGGCGATCCGACGCCGTTCCTCGAGGGAGAGCGGGGGAGCTGGGAGCCGGCCGACGAGCGCTGAGGGGCTCGAGGCGGCGATCCCACCTGGCGCCTCGCTGCTGGTCGATACGTCGGTCGTCCTGGCCTACCTGGCCGGAACCGAGGCGACGAGCGAGCTCGCCAAGCAGCTCTTCGACGCGTTCGTCGCTACCGGCCGAAACCGCGCCTCGCTGTCGACGATCACGGTCCAGGAGATCCTGGTGCGTCCATTTCGGGCCGGACCCACGTCCGTCGCGACTGCCGAGGGCTTCCTCCGTCACTTCGCCGATATCGAGCTGGTCGACGTCTCATACGACATCGCCCGCGAGGCCGCCCGCATCCGGGCGACAACCGGGATGCGCACGCCGGACGCGATCATCGTCGCCACTGCGTTCGTGACCCATGTCGACACCCTCGTTACCAACGACCGCGCCTGGCCGGCCCAGGCGGCATCGCTGCACCGAGACCTGCGTGTATGCGTGCTGGGAGACTGGTAACGGCCGCCGGACAGGAGGCATTCGAGGCGTGATCTGTCCAAATTGCGGCACGACGAACGAACCCGGGCGCAAGTTCTGCGGCGAGTGTGCGACGCGCCTGGCGGTCACATGCCCGAATTGCGGCTCGCCGAACACTCCGGGCGAGCCGAGGCGCTGGCCTCGTACCGCGAAGCGCTCCGCGCGTGGCAGGGCCTCGGGCTGGTGTAGGACGAAGCGCTCTGCTCGATCGACATGGCGACCGTCCTCGACGCATCCGATGGCGAGGTTCGTGCCGCCGCCGATGCCGGGCGCGCGATCCTGGCCAGGCTCGGCGCCGGGCCGATGCTCGAGCGGCTCGATTCGGCGCTGGCGAGACCCCGGGGATGTGGGCAAGCGGACGGCCGGTCCGGCGGCGCGCACCGAGGACCGCACCCCTGTCTAGGCAGATCAGGCTTGTCGGACGACGCCCGGGATGCCGTTGAGAGCGCCCTGTCGGACGGGATTCGCAGATACCAATGCAGGTGGTGGTAAGTGCCGGATCGAGGGGTCGAGGCGGGGCGGGGGCCTTTGGCCACGCTCAGTTCTCCTGGTTCCGGCCCCGGCGGCGGGACGTCGGCTCGCCTATCACCACCCCCGTTGGTAATCGCGAGGGGGAGCCGGGCCGACCGAGGCGCTACCGGCGTGTGCTCCCGAGCGACGAGGTCAGCCGGCTGTCGTTGGGGTCGTAGACCGAGCACTCGACCGTCCGATCGCCGGCGTTCCAGCCGTCACTGCCCGGGTAGAGCCAGGTGATCTCGAGCGTCGAGTCGCGATAGACCTTCCCGACGTACGTCTCGAAGGCGGGGACGCAGGTGCTGTCGACGTACGACGTGAAGGCGTCCACGGTCGGGTAGGTGTCGCCGACCATCGACGCGATGTAGAACACCTCGGGCCGGACAACGGGTGAGCGGAAGGGGCCGCCGCGTCGAGCTTGCCCCGGCCGCCCAGCGTCAGCTCCGCCGTCTTCCGCCCGGCGACGCCGCGCGATTGCGCGGCCCGATCCTGGCCTTCGCGCTCGAACCGCGGCCGCCCGGGGCGGCAAGGCTCACAGGCGCCGAGTTGTGGCGGCTGCGCGTCGGCGACCTGAGAATGATCAATCTGATCGATGACGACGCGAACGTGGTGGTGTTCTAAAGGTGGCCCGCCGATCTGAGAGTACCTACCGCCGGGCCTGAGGCCATCGGGTGGAACCGCGGCCCCCGCGAGCCCCGCGCTACAGGATCTTTGAGAGGAACGCCTTGGTGCGCTCGTGGCTCGGGGCGGTGAAGAAGTGTTCCGGTGTGCCGTCTTCGATGATCAGGCCGTCGTCGAGCATGACCACCCGGTCGGCGACCTCGCGCGCGAAGCCCATCTCGTGGGTCACCACGATCATGGTCATGCCCTCGCGGGCGAGTTCCTTCATGACCTCGAGGACCTCGCCGATCATCTCCGGGTCGAGCGCCGAGGTCGGCTCGTCGAACAGCATCAGCGCTGGTCGCATGGCCAGGGCGCGAGCGATCGCGACGCGCTGCTGCTGGCCGCCGGAGAGCTGAGCCGGATAGGCGTCGGCCTTGTGGGCGAGGCCGACCCGTTCGAGCAGCGCCCGCCCGACGTCGGTCGCCTCCTTCTCGGGCGTGCTGCGGACGCGGATCGGGGCCTCGATCACGTTCCCGAGCGCGGTCATGTGCGGGAACAGGTTGAAGCGCTGGAAGACCATGCCGATGTCCTGGCGCTGCCGCGCGACGTTCTGCTCGCGGTCCTCGATGAGCTTGCCGTTCTCCTCCCGATAACCGATGAGATGGCCGTTCACGAAAATCCGGCCGCCCTGGATCTTCTCGAGGTGATTGAGGCAGCGGATGAAGGTCGTCTTGCCGGAGCCCGACGCGCCGATCATCACCACGACTTCGGCGCGCTTCACCGTCATCGACACGCCCTTGAGGACCTGCAACCGGCCGAACCATTTCACGACGTCGGTCGCCTCCACGACGACGTCGGTCGCAGGGCGCGGCACGCCGCCGATGGCGGCGAGGATGTCGCTGGCGATCTCGACCATCAGTGGCCTCCAGCAATGCCAGGACCGCCTGCGACGCCGGTGCCCTGACCCCCGCGCGAGCGCGATAGGCCAAGCATCCTGGACCACAAGCCCGGCTGCTCTTCGCGCGCCGTGCTCACGCCGAGACGGCGCTCGATGCGACTCTGGATCAAGCTCCAGATCGTCGTCAGTGCGAGGTAGTACAGCGCGATGCCGAAGTACGCTTCGAACGGCTTGAACGACGCCGCGGCGGCGCCGGTGGCAACCCGGAACATCTCCTCGACGCCGATCGCGCTCATGAGCGACGTCGTCTTGAGCATGTTGTTGAACTCGTTGCCGAGCGGCGGAATGATCACTCGCAGCGCCTGTGGCAGGACGATCCGGGACATGGTCAGCCGATACGTCATGCCCAGCGACTTGGCGGCCTCGGTCTGACCGGGATCGACGGACAGGATGCCCGCCCGGACGATCTCGCTCATGTAGGCGCCTTCATTGATGGCCAGTGCGACCGTGCCCGCGACGACGGCGCCCTTGAGGTCCAACCAGCCGGCCTGGAGGTGGTTTGGGAACAGGTCGACCCCGCCCAACAGGACCGGCGTGCCGAAGTAGACGAGGAACATCTGGACGAGCACCGGGGTGCCCCGGAAGAACCAGACGTAGACGCCGCTGATCAGGCGGAGGACGCGGTTGCGTGCCATGCCGGACAGCGCCGACAGGACGCCGAGCACGACGCCGACAGCCTGAGCGACGACCGATGCGTAGATCGTGATCGCCAGCCCGCCGATGAGGGCAGGCGACGGCTCGAAGACGAACTTCAGGAAGTAGTCGCCATCGAAATGCATCGCGCGCCCTCCCTGCAAAGAGCGCGGACGGGCGCCAGCTGGGCGCCCGTCCGTCCGGCCAGACCTACTTGATGAACACCACGGCGTCGGTCATGCCCCATTTGTCGGTGATCGACTTCATGGTTCCGTCCGCATACATGGCGTCGATGGCGGCCTGGACGGCCGTCTTCAGCGCGGTGTTGTCCTTGTTGACGGCAATGCCGATTGGCGCGGGATCGATCGGCGTGCCACCGATCTCGTACTTGCCCTTGTTCTCGGGCTTGCTGTTGTAGTACGCCACGACCGGTGAGTCGGTCGAGAACGCATCAACGCGGCCGAGTGACAGCTGCTGGAAGGCGTCGGTGTCCTTCTCGAATGTCTGGATCTCGATGGCGGGCTTGCCGGCCGCGGTCAGCGCCTTGTTTGCAGCATCCAATGCGTCCTTGTTCGTCGTGCCGAGCTGGACGGCGACCGTCTTGCCCGACAGGTCATCGAGGGTGTGGATGCCCTTGGGATTGCCGACCGGAACGAGCAACCCCTGGCCGACCTTCAGGTAGTCCACGAAGTCGACCTGGGCCTGGCGCTCGGCCGTGTCGTTCATGCCGCTGATGATCAGGTCGCATTTCTTCGCGAGCAGCGCCGCCACGATCCCGTCGAACGCGGTGTTGTCGATCTCCGTGGTGACCCCGAAGCGCTTGCCGATCTCGTTGGCGATGTCGACGTCGGAACCCTGCGCCGTCGAACCGTCCGCCGCATAGAACTCCTCGGGCGGATACGACACGTCGACGCACCAGACGAGCTTGCCGGCGGTCTTGACCGCGTCCGGGACGGTGATGTTGGCGGCGGCGCCGCTCGACGGGGCGGCCGAGCCACCGGTGCTGCTGCAGGCGGACAGGGCGAGTGCCCCGACGGCCAGCAAGCCGAGGCCTCGGCGCATGGACGTGGTCATGGGTGTGCCTCCTCTAGCGAGACCAAGCCGAGGGACGGAGGCTCCCCGGGTACGCCGGGACTGGAGCTCGGACCGATCGCCCGTAGCCTACGCCACCGAACCAAGCGGGCGCTCAGGCCAGCCGGCCGTCAAGGCGCGGTCGGGGCGAGGCGCTCGCCGGCCTCGATGCGGATCGGCAGCCGGTTCTCGGCCGGGGTCAGCGGGCACGAGAACCGCATGTCGTACACGCACGACGGGTGGTAGGCCAGGTTGAAGTCGAGCGTGTACGTCCCGTTCTCCTCGGGATCGAGGTCGAGATAGCGGCCGGCACCGTACGTCTCGCTCCCGCTGGTGGCATCGAGGAACGGCACGAACAGCGACTCGCCGTCGCCCCCGTCGAACGTGTAAGCCGTCAGGACGCGTCGCTCGCCGGCGAGCTCGAAGGCCAGGATGCCCGCCCGGTGCGCCGGTCGGAGCTTGCCGTCCGAGGTCGGGATCTGGAAGTTGGACGGTTCGCCGCCGGTGTACGGCTCGAGGGTTCGATCGTCGAACCGCAGTGCCGGATCGACCGGGTAGTAGGGGAGGCCGGTGAAGGCCCCACGTTCGGCGACCGGGATCGGGCTTCCGGCACCAGCGTTCTTGAAGTAGTCGTCCTTCTCGGCACGGAACGCCTGCACGGCTTCCGCGTAATCGAGCGGGCGATGCTCGTGCTCGTGGTGTTCGTGTTCGTGCTCGTGGTGTTCGTGTTCGTGCGCGTCGGTCATCGGTGTCTCCGGCTGGTCGTTCCGTGCATCCTGCACGATCCGGTCAACCGATGGCCACACGCCCCCATGTTCCGCAGTGGCCCAAGGTGGTTGTCAGTCAGCACTCATAGGTCGAACGCGATTTCGTGATGGAAGCGGGAGCTCCAGGCGTCGTCTGCGTGCCCCTGTGTCACTGGAATGGCTCAGAGAGGAACTGGCCGCGCCATCTTCGGCCAGCTCGGAGGGTTGGAAGCGCAGGTGCTGACTGCCACGCACCTTGGGAGGCGCGTCTCGGCAACGTCGGGCCCGCGTCCTGGCGACCTCGGGGGCCCGTCTCGGCGACGTCGGGGCCCGTCTCGACAACCTCGGGCCCGCATCCCGGCGACCTCGGGGGCCTGTTTCGGCGATCTCGGGGCCCGTCTCGGCGATCTCGGGCGAGGCCGCCAGGATGGTGACGGCGGCCGGGGGCCTGGAGGCTACGTCACCACGGGCGCATGGTCGTGCTCGTCCGCGTCCGCCTCGGCCTTGGTCCGATGGATGGTCCCCGGGGCATGCTGCGGTGGGGCATAGACCGTGTACAGCCGAAGATCTGATGTGCCCGTGTTGACGATGTTGTGACGCGTGCCCGACGGGACCAGCACGAGTCGATCCGGGCCGACGACGGTTCGCTCACCCTCGACGATGGCGGCACCCGTGCCCTCCACGAAGGCCAGGACCTGGTCGACGCCCTGGTGGACCTCCTCGCCGATCTCACCGCCCGGCGGAATGCTCATCACCACGACCTGGGCGTGCGGCCCGGTCGCGATCACGCTCCGGAACCAGCGGTTTCGCTTGGCCAGGCCGACGATGTCCTCGTTGAACGCCATGGTTGCGTGCCTCCTGGCCGTGGCTCGCCCGATGGGGGCGCCCGCATTCGGCCAGGCTCACTATCGACCCTGTCGCCTCCGCGCGGCCAGTGCCGACCGGCTCTCCACGGCGCGAGGATCGGGCGCTGGCGCGACTACCTGGACGGCGAGCGGGTGTCCATCCGGCTCAGCCTGGTCGCGACGTCACGGCTCGCCCCGCAGGTGTTCTCGGGAGCGCTCTGCCCGCAGGTCGGGCGTCGGGAACGCCGGCAGGTCGATCCTCGTCGGCCAGGACTCGGTGGTCGTCCCGTCCCGAGGCCTGCCCAGCAGGAAGCCCTGGCCGTACGGCACCGCCAGGGACTGGAGGGCATCGAGCTCCTTGCGCGTCTCGATGCCTTCGGCGACCAGGCGGAGCTTGCGCTTGACCGCGAAATAGCCCATGCCGGCGATCAGCGCCTGGCGGGCAGGTTCCGCGTCCACGCCCCGGACGAGGTCGAGATCGATCTTCACGAAGTCCGGGGCGAGCTCCAGGATGTGGCGAAAGCTGGCGTAGCCGGCACCCGCGTCGTCGACCGCCACGCGAACGGACGACCCCAGGCGCTCGAGTTCGCGCCGGAGTCCGGCGTAGTCGTCGATCTCGACGTGCTCCGTGATCTCCAGCACGACCGGGCGGGGAACGTCGGCGAGGATGGGGCCCAGGCGCCCGGACAGCACCAGCTCCGGCGAGGCGTTGAGGCTCAGGTAGCTGTTCGCCGGCAGCCGCATGCTGGCCTCGATCGAGGCTCCGAGGCAGGCGGTCTCCAGTTCGAGGCCGAGACCTGCGCGTGCGGCCAGGTCGAACACGCGGTGCGGCGCGCGGCCGTCGTCGAATCGCGTCAGGGCTTCGTGTCCGACGACCGAGCCGTCCCACAGGTCGACGATCGGCTGGAAGAACGGCCTGAACGCGGCCGCGTCGATCACCGCCTGGATGGCGGTCCGATCGGCCGCCTCGCGACGCCGGGTGCCGAGGCCCGGCCGGACCAGCGTCCCGACGATCGACCCGAAGGTGACCAGGGCCGGGAGGCGCTCGACGAGCGAGTCGGCGGTGTCCGGGTCGTAGTCGATGAGTCCGATCACGCCCATCGTGTCACCTGGACCCTTGAACGGCGCATAGGCTCGGCTGTGCTTCTGCGGTGTCTCGAGGGCGTCCATGAACGCGTATTCATCGGGCCTCAGGCGCCATCCCTCGACCCACGGGCCGCCGACGGCGCGGTCGCGCAGGTACTGGAGTCGCGAGGCTGGGATGGCGGCTCCGAGTGGAACGTTCTCGCTGCCGGTGCCAACGTGGGCGAGGACCCAGCCCACCTGCGGCTCGAGGATGAGCACCATCGCCGTATCGACACCGGAGGCCCGGATGATCTCGGCGCATGCCGTGGAGGCGATCACCTCCGGCGGAGCCGACGAGTCGATTCGAGCCAGCGTGGCTTCGATCGACTCGCGCTCGCGTGCTTCACGCTCGAGGGCGCTTTCGAGTGCGCGCTCGCGGGTCACGTCGCGATCGGTCTGCATGTAGCCGATGACCTGCCCGTTCGGGTCCTTGATCCCCGAGATGACCGCCTCGACCTCGAAGAGGCTGCCGTCCTTGCGCCGATTGACGATGGCGCCCGTCCAGGTCTTGCCCGCCGCCGCCGTCGCCCAGATGTCGTCGAAGAAGCTGATCGGGCGAATGTGACTGTCGACGAGGCTGGCGTGCCGACCGACGATCTCCTCCGGTTCGTAGCCGTAGACCCGGGTGAACGCGCGGTTGACGTAGCTGACGTTGTTGTCGAGGTCCTGCATCCAGATCGAATCGGCCGTCTGCTCCACCGCGGAGGCGAGACGCGCCCGCTCGTGCTCAGCCTCAACGCGCTCCGTGATGTCGAGGCAGGTGCCGATCAGGCGGATCGGGATGCCGTCCGGATCGCGGACGATCTCGGCCGTCTCGTGAACCACGCGCACGGTGCCGTCCGGCCGGACGATCCGGTACTCCGAGTCGACCGTGGTCTCGGTCGCGAGCTGGGAGTCGGTCAGGGTGGCCAGATGGCGATCGTCGGGATGGATGAAGCCCAGGAAGGCGTCCAGGGTGCCGGCGAACGTCCCGGGTTCGATCCCCATGATCCGGCAGGACTCGTCGGACCACCACAGGTCACCGGTCGTCAGGTCCCGCTCCCAGCTGCCGACGTGGGCGATCCGCTGGGCCTCTTCGAGATGGCGCGGGTGCGAGGGCGTGACCAGGTGCATACGCGCGCAACGTTGCGTCGTCGCACCCGCGGCTGGTATGGCCCAAACGTCCCGGTGCGGGAGCGGCCGGCGGCGTTGGCGATCCGTGACGCTCGGCATTTGACACGACAGGGTCTGAGCGCATGCTTCAGCCATGCCGATCAACCCGAACCTCGTCCACGTCTTCCAGCTGATCGATTCGATCGAGGGGCGGCCCAACGGTGCGTGGGTCATCCAGTATCGCGGCGAGGACTTCCTGACCGACCCGGGTGGCGGCAACCCGGTGCCCTTCTCCTGGAGCGATCAGGCGCACCAGGCGCTCGAGTACGCGGTGAAGACGCGCGAGGAGATCGCCGGCCAGCTGCGGCTCAACCCGGCCAAGCTCGCCCTGGTCCAGCGATCCGATCCGGCCTTCCCGGCGCCGCTCGTGACCTTCCGCGATGGCCCCGTCTGGTCGGCGGCGGCGATCGAGGCGTGGGCGCCGACGCAGCCGCCGGCACCGAGCCGCGAGCGAGGCGTCCCGCGAGGTTGATCCGGCCCGGGGGGCGGTGATCCCGTCCCGTCCCGTCCCGTCCTGTCCCGGACCGAGGCGTTGGTGGTTGTCAGTCAGCACTGGCGGACCGAGGCACGCGGCGAGACGCCGGGAGGGCTGGTTCGCGGTTCGTCTGTGCTTGGGGGTCACGCGATCGGCTTGTGGCCCCGGGCCTGTCAGCCGGTGAGGGCGATCGAGCGGTCCCGACGTCCGAGTGCTGACTGTGGACCACATCGCGGGCCGACCGGACTGCCGCGGGGCGGCTCGGAATGGCGACGGGCTCACTGGACGTGCGCCGGGCTGACCAGACTGGCCACGGGCTGACCGGACTGGCACCGGGCGGCTAGCATGCCCCGCAGGCCTCGAACCTCGCCACCGATGCGTATTTCGGCGGCCCGACGTTTCACCCCCAGAACATCGGCATCAGGCCGGTGTCGCAAGGAGGCTGAAGGCAGATGAACTGGACACTCGAGCTCATCGTCGTCCCCGTGTCGGACATCGATCGATCGAAGGCGTTCTACACGGACCAGATCGGGTTCGGGCTCGACGTCGATCACCGCGCCGGCGAGGACTTCCGTGTCGTGCAGCTGACCCCACCCGGATCGGCCTGCTCGGTCGCGCTGATGAAGAACCAGCCGACCGCGGCGGGCAGCCTCCACGGCCTGCACCTGTGCGTCGAGGACATCAAAGCGGCTCGGACGCAACTGCTCGACCACGACGTCGACGCCAGCGACTTCTTCCACTTCGGCGACGCCGGCCAGCAGCCGGGCCTGGATCCCGAGCGCCGGAGCTACGCCACGTTCCTCACCTTCCACGATCCGGACGGCAACACCTGGCTGGTGCAGGAGAAGAAGCCCGCGGAAGCCGCGGCATGACCGCTTCCGCGCTCGGTGAGCGTGCCGCCTTCGCGGACCTCACCGAGCGCCACCGACGCGAGCTGCACGTCCACTGCTACCGGATGCTCGCCTCGTTCGACGAGGCCGAGGACGCGGTCCAGGAGACGCTGTTGCGCGCCTGGGGGAGCCGCGACCGGTTCGACGGCAGCTCCCTCTTCCGGGCGTGGCTCTACCGGATCGCGACCAACGTCTGCCTCGACTCGCTGCGACGCCGATCGCGTCGCCTGACCTCGATGCATTCGTTCGCCGAGGTGCCCTGGCTCCAGCCATATCCGGACCGGCTGTTGGACGAGATCGTCCCGACCGAGGAGCGCGAGCAGCCCGACGCGCAGGTCGTGGAGCGCGAGACGATCGAGCTGGTCTTCCTCGTCGCGCTCCAGCTCCTGCCGCCCAGGCAACGGGCCGCGCTGATCGCCCGGGACGTGCTCGGGTGGTCGGGCGCCGAGACGGCGGCGCTCCTCGGAACGAGCGTGCCGGCCGCGAACAGCGCGCTCCAGCGCGCCCGCGCCACCATGCAGCAGCACCTGCCGGCCAGGCGCGCCGAGTGGTCGGCGGGCGAGCCGAGCGCCGAAGAGAAGGCCCTCCTGGCGGGCTTCATCGACGCCCACGAGCGTGGCGACGTCGCGCTCGCCGTGTCCATCGCGTCGAAGGACCTCCGGATCACGATGCCACCGCAGCCGTTCCTGTTCGAAGGGCTCGACATCATCGAACCACTGCTCACCGGCGCATTCGGCGAGGAGGGAGGCGAGTGGCGCCTCCTCCCGACCCGGGCCAACCGGATGCCGACCGCCGCCAGCTATCTCCGCGCCAGGGGCGATACGACGTTCCGGGCATTCAAGTTCGACGTCCTCCGAGTCGAGCGCGGGCGGATCGCGGAGATCACCACCTTCGGTGCCGAGCTGTTCCCGGCCTTCGGCCTGCCGCTCATCCTCGAAGGCGCCTAGGATCGTTCGGCGATCTGTTCGCGGACAGGAGGCGGCATGACAGAACCACGGACGATCTCGGGACGAGCCGCGATCTCCGCGTTGCGCCCGCACTTCCGGCGGGCCATTGGCGGGACCATCCTCGCGATCGAGGCAGAGGCGATCGCGCCATACGTGACCGCGCTGCGGGAGGCCGACCTGTTGCTCGTGGAGCTGGCGGCGAGGAACGCCGTCCTGCCCTGGGACGAGGCGGCCAGGACCGACCTCGTAGCGCGCGCGGACGCCGCGCATCAGCGGGTGCGGGCCCTGCTCGGCTAACCCGCCGGGCGAACGACCCAGCGACAACCGAGCAGCTCGACAGTCCGACGGTCCACCGGGCCATCCACGACGAGATGGATGGCCGTCGTGGCATCTGACCGTCCCCGCCGTGGCCGAAGCCGGATGGTCTGCGTGCCGACCACCGCGTCCCGTGAGCCACCGCCGGCCAGCGACGGCCGGAACCGGAGTCCGCTGGTCCGCCCGAAGCGCTGGATCGTGGCGTTCACGTCATCCACCGGCAGCTCGAGGGTCTCCAGCCGGACCGGCCCGCCGATGGGATGGCGCTGTCGTGCCCGGGCGGTGCGGTCGGCCGGCGTCCACTCAGCCGCCGCGTGGTCGTGTTCGATCAGGAAGGGCGGGTCGGCCGGACCGAGGCGTCGCGGCGCTGAGAGCCGCCAGCGAACCACGGCGCCGTCGGGCCGAACCCGCTCGCCGGGCACCGGAT
>JBGPVC010000073.1:0-13795 GCA_041491485.1 Candidatus Limnocylindria bacterium | reverse complement strand
CCAACGCCAGCAGCGGACTACGGATTACCTTGCGCATGGTCTTTCGCCTTTCCTTGCCTCGCGTCTCGGCGGAGCTTCTGCATCCGCTTCGGCGAACCTAAGCGGACGTCGACCGCGTGCCAACCGTGCCTGCAGGCATGTGCCGGGGATGCTGACACCCCGTCAGCCGGCGGCCGTAGCGTGTGCCTCGGGCAGCGTCAGTCCGGGCCGCGCCCGCAATACCCTCGAACGACATCGGGAAACGCATCGGTGTCGATGGGCTTGACGATGTAGCCGGCAAAGCCGGCGTCGAACAACCAGTCGTCGCGGGCATCCAGTGGCAGAGCGGTCACCGCTACGATCGGTATGCGTGACGTCCGCGGGTGGGCCCGCAGCAGACGTACAGCCTCAGTGCCGTCCAGATCCGGCAGACGCAGGTCCATCAGGATCACGTCCGGCAGACGCTCGGACGCGATCGCGATCCCCTCCGCCGCATTCACGGCCTCGAGCGTCCGGAACCGGGCCAAACGGAGCACATCGCCGGCGAGCTTCCGGTTCCTGTCGTTGTCGTCCACGATCAGCACGAGCGGGAGATCCGGCATCACCGGGGTATTCTCCACCCATGCCCATCCGCCTCGTGCTCGCCGAGGACCACTACCTCGTCCGTGAAGGCGTCCGGCGCCTGCTCGAGGCGCAGCCCGGATTTGAGGTCGCGGCCGTCTGCGGGGACCTCGACTCGCTGCTCGAGGCCGTCGATCGCGAGGGGCCAGACGTGGTGGTCACCGACGTCCGCATGCCGCCAGGCCATTCGGACGAGGGGATCCAGGCGGCCAGACGATTGCGGGAGACGAACCCCGGTCTGGGTGTGGTCGTCCTCAGTCAGTATGCGAACCCGAGCTACGCACTCGCGCTGCTGGACACCGGCAGCGAGGGGCGCGCCTACGTGCTGAAGGAGCGCGTGCATGACCTCGACCAGCTGGTTGCTGCCATCCGCGCCGTCTCGGAAGGAGGCTCGCTGATCGACCCGAAGGTGGTCGAAGGGTTGGTGGCGGATCGGGCGCGCGCGGCGACGTCCCCGCTCAGCCAGCTGACCACCCGGGAGCGAGACGTGCTGCGGAAGATGGCCGAGGGCAAGAACAATGCGTCGATCGCCGAGGACCTTGTCGTGGCCGAGACGTCCGTCGAGAAGGTGATCAACTCGATTTTCATGAAGCTTGGGCTGACGTGGGAGCCAGCGGTTCACAAGCGCGTCAAGGCGGTCATCCTGTACCTGGCTGCGAGCGATCGGGATCATCGCGACAACGGCAGCCAGCCATGAACACGCGAATCGAGGCCCTGCCCCTCGTCGACACTGAGGCGACCATCGAGCGCCTCGATGCGATCGCGCAGACGGTCGAGGCGTCCCTTGACGTGGGGCCCTGCGACCGCGACCTCGAAGGTCAAGGCGTCTTCCGCGTCACGCACGCTGACCGTTGCCTGGGACCCGGGTGACGCGGACGACAGCGCTTCGACGCAGGCCCAGTAGACAGCAGCACGGATCCCGGGCGGGTAGTCGGCGTCGGCCGGAACGTCGACCAGGGCAGTGACGCCGGCGCTGTCCGCCGCCGACCTCAGGGCGGTGACCAAACCACGCGCGTCAAGCAGCGGCGGATAGACCTTCTGAGCCAGGTCCGTCGTTTCCGTCAGCGCGTCCCGAAGCGTGTCAGCCATCTCGTTGAGCAGGGCTTTCGCGGCGGGCGGGTCTCCGTCCACCAGCCCGGCCAGGCGTCGCAGATCGACGGCAAATGCGACCAGGTATTGCTGAACGCCATCGTGGAGCGCGCGCTCGATCGCGCGTCGGTCGGCGTCCGCGGCCTCGACCAGGCGCCTCCGTGACCGACGGAGCTCGGCTACCTCACCCTGCAGTCGGTTGACAACCTCATGCAAACGCTCGCCAGAGCCAGTGTTCGACACCGCCCCACCTCTTCTGGTAGTCGTCGGTCAATGCTCCGACCGCGCCAGGTCGCGCGGGTCGGATCACAAGGATGAGTGTCGCGGTCAAGGCGAGCTGTCGAGCCTCCGACCAGCTGGTTCGATAAACGCTGACATCCTTCTCCCTGGCAGGCGCGGTCCGAGGGGTCCAGGTAGCGACCATCGTTAGAGCCAACTACGCGCGCCCGTAGTTGCCGCTCCTGCATGACCCTGGGTTGATCCCCCGTCCCCGCTTCGTACCCTGGGAGCGATAGGTCTCGCTCGGCCAGCAGCCATGTGGGGCCCGGTACCGAGCTGCCTAGCGTCGCCGACCGACGCGTGACGCTCTTACAGCTGCCGCCGGCGCTCCGCCATGAGGGCTGATCGGTGCCGATGGCATTTTGGCGAAGGCTCCTGGCATGAATGCGCAACACGCGTATCATCCGCTCTCACGCTGATCAGCGAAATCGCCAATCATCCGCTGTGATTGAGCGTAAACAGTCCGCCCGTAGCTCAGTGGATCAGAGCGACTGACTTCGGATCAGTAGGTCGGGGGTTCGAATCCCTCCGGGCGGGCCACCTGACCGACGCGACCGACCCCACCGACTCCACCGACTCCACCGACTCCACCGACACGCTCCAACGTGACCGGACCTTCGACGTGCTCAAGCCCTGGTACAGTGTCATCAGGGCTCGCTCAGGGCCGGTACATCCTCGCTCCGCACCGGACCTATGCTGACTCCACCAGGTACGGAAGAGTGAGGGTCATCCTCCGGTACTCGGTGGCTTACTCCGCGGTATGGACAGGCGCCGCGCACGTTGGGTGGGCCTCGGGATCCTGATCGCCGCATCGATCGCCGCCTGCGGTGGCGCAGCCGCACCGTCCGTGGCCCCGAGCGTCGCAGTGGCAACTCCCCCGTCGGCAGCGCCGACTGTCGCCCCCGCCTCGCCGGCCGCAACCGAATCCATCGCACCGATCGCCACGCCGGCACCGAGCCGATCCCACAGGCCGCTGCCGAGCATCGACCAGACCGAGCTCGATGCCTACCTGACCTCATCCATCACCCTCCTCGACCTGGCCGAAGGGGACCTGTCGGTCGCGGTCGGCTACCTCGACACGACCAGCGGGGAGGCCATCGACCTGGGCACCTACGACCTCAGCTCGAACGAGCAACGCACCGACCAGGTGCCGCCCGGCACCTTCAAGCTCGAGTTCCGGACCCCCGGGACCGCCAAGCCGCAGGCGTGCACGATCGAGATCGGCGACAAGGACGCGATCACCTTCGTGGCGATCGAGGGCGCGGTGGCCATCGGCAAGGCCGGTTCGAAGCCAGCCGCCGTCAAGGAGCTGTTCGTGGCCACGTCATCGTTGTGCGGCCATTAGGACCGATCGATGCTGTCGACAAAGCTGCTCGTCGCGGTCGCGGTCCTCATCGGGGTCTTCGCCGAGCAATGCGACATCAAGGACCTGGGCATCGCGGACTTCGCCGACAAGGTGACCGTCACGAACCTGAATGCCCCGGGCGAGGGCGAGGGATGGGTGGCGGTCAAGACGAACCACGGCAAGATCTCGATGATCCTGCCGGCCGGCAAGTCCCGGACGGTGGCCGCCTTCGCGGCGACGACCTATTCCATCGTGGTTGTCGGCCACGACGATGACAGCCTGCGTCGCTACACCGAGCGGCTGTACGAGCTGCGCGATCGCCTGCAGGAGCTGACCATCACGCCGGAGGCCTCTCCCGATGCCATCCTCAGCGCGGCGGCCGACCTTGCGCTCCTGGAGACGTCGCTGGCCCAGATTGGCCAGGGCGGCCAAAGTTGTGGCGGGAAGCTGGTCACCGATGTGACCGTCCAGGCAACGATCAAGTCGGTCGCGTCGGACGGTGGCACCAGCTTCTGGGTCCTCGACTGCGGCTAGACGCCGCGCGTGGCGCTATACCACCTCGCGCCGGATCGTGGCGGTGGCCAGCACCGCGAAGACCGCCACGAAGGCCGCCAGCACCGCAACGTCGACCTGGAGCGCGCCGTAGCCGAGGTCGGCACCGCGGATGACGACCTGGCGGAGGCCATCGGTCGCATACGTCAGGGGCAGGACCCGCGCGATCGCCTGGAGGATGTCCGGCATTGAGCTGACCGGGAACAGCACCCCGCTGAGCAGGGCCTGCGGCACGATCACGAGCGGGATGAACTGGACGACCTGGAGCTCGGTCCGCGCGAACGTGGAGAGCAGGATCCCCAGGCTGACCGCGCCGAGCGCGAGCAGCATGACCACAAGGAAGGCGAGGACCGGGTTGCCGGCCACGGGCACCGCAAGCCCGACCGAGAACGATGCGAGTGGACCGATCGCCGGCACCTGCACGTCGAGCAGCGTCCAGCCCAGCAGGACCAGGACCTGGATCGTCGCGAACAGGCCGAACCCGAGGCTGTACCCAAGCACGATCTCGCTTCGCGACACGGGCGTCGCCAGCAGCCGCTCGAGGGTGCCGCCGATGCGCTCGCGCAGGAAGCTGATGCCGGTCAGGATGTAGACGAAGAAGTAGGCGAAGAAGCCCAGGAAGACCGGGGCGAGGTGGTCGACGACGTCCGAATCGGGCGTCCCGTAGAGCGTCTGCGGATCCAGGCGCGGTAGGTGGAGTCCGGCGTCCGGCAGGGCCTGGGTCACCGCGGTGGCGATCGCCCGCTGGAGGGAGATCAGCTGCTGGCTGTCCGCGGTCGGCTCGAGGCCGGGCGTGATCACCGTCAGGCTCGGCTCGTTGCCCGCGGTCAACCGGGCCACGAAATCCGCCGGGAGGACGATCGCCACGCTCGCGGTCCCGTCACGAAGGGCGGTCTCCGCAGCCGCTCGGTCGGGCGCGTCGATCACGGTCCCTCCGTCGGTTCGCATGGCGCGTTCGAGGGCACCGACGATCGCCCCTCCGGCCGGCCCGCCTTCGTTCACCACCACCGCCGAGACCGGCGCCACCTGCTGGCCGCGGAGCACGAAGGCCATCAGACCGGTCAGGACGACGGGAGCCACGAACAGGAGGGCCATGGAACGCCGGTCGCGATGCAGCTCCTGGACCAGACGGCGGAAGGTCGCGAGGACCCGGCGAAGGCTCACGCCATCGGCCCCCCGTCTCCGCTGAACAGCAGGAAGGCCTGCTCCAGGTCGGTCGTGCCGGCACGGGCTCGCAGGTCGCCACCCGATCCCTGGGCGATGACCCGGCCGCCGCGCATGAACAGCAGCTCGTCGCAGCGGTCGGCCTCGTCCATGACATGGCTGGAGACCACGATGGTCGTGCCCTTCCGTGCCAGCTCGTGGAAATGCGCCCAGAACTGGACGCGCAGAGCCGGATCGACGCCGACCGTCGGCTCATCGAGGAACAGCACGGGGGGCCGGTGGACCAGGGCGCAGGCGAGCGAAAGCCGCCGGCGCATCCCCCCCGACAGCTGGCTCACGAGCGTGTCGGCGCGATCCGCCAGCTCGATGACGGCGAGGGCCGCATCGGTGGCACCCGGGTCGCGGACCCCGTACATCGCGGCGAAGAAGCGGACGTTCTCGGCCGCCGTCAGCTCCGGGTAGATCCCGTCGCTCTGCGTCATGTAGCCGATCCGGGCCAGGTTGGGGCGCGACGGCATCTGGACCCCGAGGACCCTGGCCTCGCCCGATGTCGGCCGACCCAGGCCCGTGAGCAACCTGATCAGGGTCGTCTTGCCCGAGCCATTGGGGCCCAGCACGCCGTAGATCCGGCCCGCCGTGAGCTCGAAGCTGACCCCGTCGACCGCCTGGATCTCGCCGAACGATTTCCGAAGGTCGATTGCCTGGACGGCCGGTGCAGGACTCGGGGCTGAAGACTGCATGCCGACGCGAAGCGTACTCCCGGCAGAGGTCCCGGTTGGCGGGATCGGGTTCGCGTCGAGGCGGTGCGGCTGACTGCGGAACCGGCGACGCCGCGCGTCCGTCTGGCGGTTGGCGCCGCACCTCTTGTCGGGCGCCTCCAGCGTACGAAGGTGGTTCCAATGCCCCAGTCAATTCGAACCGCGGGCGCATTCGCGCTCGGTGGCCTCATCGTCGCCGTCGCCGCCCTTGCCGTCCGTCCCGGACCCGTCGTCGGGGCGCCAACCACCGGTACCGAGCTCGCCCTCCACACGTTGACGGTGTCGGCCTATGGCAAGGTCACCGTCGTGCCGGACGTGGCCCGCGTCTATCTCGGCGTCACGCTGACCAAGCCGACCGTCAAAGAGGCACGCGACGCGGCGGCCAAGGCGATGACTGACGTGATCGCCGCGATCAAGGGGCTGGGCGTCGCCGACGCGGACATCCAGACCACCGGGCTGAGCCTCTCGGCGCGGTACGCCAGTGGGTCCTCCACCAAGATCGTCGGCTACGCGATCAGCGAGCAGGTCCAGGTGACCGTTCGAAACCTGGACAAAGCGGGCGACGTCGTCGACGTGGCCACGGCCAATGGCGCCACCGACGTGAACGGCATCTCGTTCGAGCTCGCCGATCCGGCCAAGGCCCAGGACGAGGCCCGCGCGGCAGCCGTCACCGCCGCTCGGGCGAGTGGCCTGGCCATGGCGGCGGCGGCCCAGGTCACGCTCGGCGCGGTCGTCTCCATCTCGGACGCGTCCGCCCCTACGCCGATCTACTACGGCGGCGCGGCCGCCGCTCCGATGGCCGATCTCAGGACCCCGGTCCAGCCCGGAAGCCAGGACGTCTCGGCCACGGTGACCGTGGTCTTCGAACTGGACTAGGAGAAGGCATCGGCGCGGGGACCGCGCCGACCTGAGAATCCGCCTCGAATCATTCGGGCGCGTCGCTGCGGGTACCCTCACGCGATGCGCCCGATGTCCATGCCCAGGCGGGTCTCCGACCACCAGACCGGGATGCTCGCGGCCGCCGGTGCAGCCTTCGTCTACGGAGCGGCCTACCCGGCAACCGCGGTGGCCCTCCGTTCGTTCCCGCCGCTGGCCATCGCCGGCTGGGCGTGCACGCTGGCGCTGATCCTCGTGGTCGGGCTGGCGGTCGGCGGGCTCATCCCGCGGCCGGACGTCGACGGGTGGAGCCGGGATCGCCTGGCTCGCCTGGGTGCGCTCGCCATCCTCGGCGGCGCCGGATTCATTGCCGCGGTCAACGTGGCGGTCGCGCTCAGCGGGCCGACCATCACCGGCTTCGTCGCTCCGCTCTACGCCGTACTGGCCACGCTGTTCGCGGTCCCGATCCTCGGTGAGCCCGTCCGCACGGTGACGGTGGCGGCGTTCATCCTCGCCCTGTGTGGCACCGCCCTGCTGGCGGGGACGGCGCCGCTCGGCGCGCCCTTGGCCGGGATCCTGATGGCCTTCGCCGGGGCCGCGATGTTCGGGCTCTACCTCGTGCTCGCGCGGCGATGGTCCGGACCGTACCGGCTCGACGGAACGCTTGTCACGATCGCCAACCTGCTGGCCCGCGGGCCCGGGCTGCTCGTCATCGCCGCCGCGGTCGAGCCGCGACCGCTCATCCCGGCCAGCCTCGACCCGGCCGCCATCCTCGCCCTGATCTCGATCGTCATCGGTTCGAGCAGTACCGGCAGCCTGCTGGTGATGGCCAGCGTGCGCCGGGTGCCGTCAGGGCGAACCTCCGCAGCCTTGCTGCTGACGCCGATCTCGTCGGCGCTGATCGCCGCGGTGGTCCTGGGCGAACGCTTGCCGCCGAGCGGGGTGCTCGGGGCGGGGCTGATCCTGATCGGGATCGCGGGGGCCAGCGGGCTGGCTCGATTCCGGACGGCGGCGACCTGACGATCAGGCCCGCGCCGCGCCCTCGGCTCCCCAGCGCCTGAGCTCGGCGTCGAGGTCGAGCGGCATGACCGCGCCTCGCTTCTCGTAGTCGCCCCATGCCTCGCGGGGCACCCGCCACATGATCTCGAACTCGTTGCCGTCGGGATCGGCGCCGTAGAGCGACTTCGAAACGCCGTGGTCGGAGGCGCCGCCCAGCGCCCCGGCCTCGGACAGGATCCTGGCGGCGTCCGCCAGGTCGTCGATCGTCGGCACCTCCCAGGCCAGGTGGTAGAGCCCGACCGATCCCCGTGCGGGTCGCGAGGCGGCCAGGCCGACGGAGAAGAGGCCGAGATCGTGATGGTTGTCGCCGCCGGCGGCGCGCATGAACACGGCCTGTCCGGCCATCTCCGTGCCGACCACCTCGAACCCGAACACACGGCCGTAGAACTCGGCCGCCGCCGCCGCGTCACGGACGAACAGGACGGCGTGGTTCAGCCGGCGGACCGGGATGCTCATGCGCCCAGTCTGCATCGAGCCCGCCCCGATGTCGACCACGATCAGGCCGCCACCGGAACCGTCTCCGGTGCCCCGACCAACTTCCAACCGGACCGCCAGTCGCCGCCGTTGGCAACCTGCAGGGCGATGTTCAGGAAGGCGAGGGCCTCGAGCTGACGCGCTCGGGCCAGCGGCCCGACGTCGACCGGGTCGAGGCCCATCGATCCGACCAGCTCGATCACGGTCGCCTTGGCGTCGGCATCATCCCCGGCGACGAAGCCGTCGAGCGTGACGCCGTCGAGGATCGGATCGGATTGGCTTGACGCAAACAACGTGTTGAACGCCTTGACCACGTGCGCTTCGGGCAGCAGGATCGCGAGCTCCTCGGCGTTCGAGGTGCTGGTGTCCATGTCGACGCCATTGGGACCGAACGACATGCGATTGGTGACGTCGACCACCGCCTTGCCGGCGACGACTTCGCGGATCACGTTGGCGACGTCGGCGGCGCTGGCGAACGGAATCGCCAGGATCGTCAGGTCGGCATCCTGGGCCGCTGTCCGGACGGAAGGGGCGGCCGTGACCCGGTCGAGGGTCGCGGCGATCTCGGCCGCGTGCCGCGGGTCTCGCGCGGCGAGCACGACCTGGTGACCGGCGCGGATGAATGACGTGGCGAGGGCGCGGCCGACGTTGCCGGCCCCGATGATGGCGATTCTCATGGATCGATCTCCCGTTCCTGGGCTTGACGTGTTTGCCCATGTCAAGCAGACTTTGTTGTGGCAACAACATACCGAGAGATGACACTGTTGTCAAATGTTGTTGTGAGAGGGCAAACATGACCACCGAGGAGCGACGGCGACCGGCCGTCGGCGCACAGGTCAGGCGATGGCGCCGGGAGCGCAGCCTGACGCTGGCCACCGTCGCCGAGCGGAGTGGTCTGAACGTCGGCTACCTGTCGCAGATCGAGAATGACAAGGCCTCGCCGTCGCTCGCCTGCCTGGCGTCGATCGGCGATGCGCTCGATGTCCCGATCGCCTGGTTCCTGATCGACGAGGCACCGCCGCCGCAGGTCGTCCACGCGGCGGACCGAACCTCGCGGGTCAACGACCTCGGCCGGATCGAGCTGGTCGATGGCGGGCTGTCACGCGACATCAGCGTCATCGAGGCGATCGCGGCGCCCGGAAGCCGGACCGGAGCCCACGCCCATGCCGGCGACGAGCACCACATCATCCTGCGTGGTCGGTTTCGCATGACGCAGGGCGACCACGTGGTCGAAGTCGGTCCAGGCGACTACGTCCGCTGGGACGGCGCCATCCCCCACGACGCCGAGGCCATCGGCGACGAGGAGGGCCACATGCTCATCGTGACCCTCCTCGCGAAGTCCTGACCGCCGGCAAGGGGTTGCTTCCGGCGGACGGCCGGCTCGCCCGTCCGGATCCTCTGCGGATCAGCCGGCCTCGGCGGCGGCCTCCCCGGCGGCCCCCGGGTCGCGGAGCTGGAGCACGGCCCGCAGGAACATCGCCCCTGCGCTGAGAGCGAAGAGCCCCAGGCTCAGCCAGAACAGCGGCCGGGCAACGTCCAGGTTGGTGCTGCTGGTCAGGATCGACGGCAGGTCGCCCAGGTAGGCCTGGTCCGCGGCCTCGAGCCCATAGATCTGTGGAACGATGTACAGCACCGACGCGATCACGAGCAGGACGCTGAGCAGCCGGAAGGCCGCCGGGTCCTCGTCCGGGTCCCGGATGATCTTGACGCACAGCGCCCAGAACAGGACCAGCACCGAGAGCGGGGCGGTGATCGGCAGGCCTTCGACGAAGTACAGGTTGGGCATGAAGAAGAGCATGCCCAGTCCGAGGGTGATGACCAGCAGGGCGTCGCGGAAGAGGACGTAGGACAGCCACCACACGTCGCCCCCGAAGCGGAGCGTCAGCGACTGCAGGAAACGGATCACGGCCGGGCGGGCGAAGTGCATGACCAGCGTGAACGTCCAGATCATGGGCAGAATGGCGGCGACCGACAGGACCAGCCAGCCGGATGCGCCGTGGGTCATGGCCTGGGCAAGATCGTCGGCACTCATCGGGCGGCCTCCGGTGTGGACCCGGCCGGTCGTCGACCGGTCGAGCGAAGGTTGTAGGCGACGGCGATCAGCCCGAGCAGGCCCGTCAGCGCCGCGGAGATGTAGCACAGCGGGAGGGCAAGGTCCAGGTTCCTGGAGCTGACCAGGAACGGCATGATCACGTCGACCCGCTGGCCGTGGAGCTCGGTCATCTGGACGCCCAGGAAGTACGGCACGATGTAGAGCGTCGCGCCGAGCCCGAGGAGCAGGACCTGCGCCCGGAAGGCCGTGGTCTCGTCACCGGGTCGGGTGAGCTTGATGAGCATGACCCCGACGGCGCAGACGGCGGCCAGGCCGCCGGTGATCGGCAGCTCCTGGCCGGCCACCACGTCCGGGTAGAAGAAGATGAAGCTGCCGATGAAGACCTGGACGATGATCAGGTCGCGCAGCCCGACGTAGATGATCCACCACAGGTCGGCGCCCAGCCGCAGGGTGAACTTGCCGGTCGTGCGGACCATGTAGGGCCGGCCCAGGTGGAGGGCCAGCGCCAGCAGCCACAGGACGACGAGCGCGGCGCCGATCGTGCCTTCGACGAAGGCCTCGCCGGCGTCGAAGAAGCCGGAAACCTGGTCGGGAGTCATAGCGTGCCTCCAGCGATGTCGGGGGTGGCGGGTCGTGACACTGGAATCGGGGCGGGAAGGTCCGGCCCGCGGCCGGCCGTGACGTCGTAGGTGGGTCCGGCGTAGACCGCGTCGCAGCGGAAGCAACGGCCGGCCTCGGCCAGCGCCATCCGTTCGTCGAACCCGACCTGGGTCGCCTCGAACGAGCCCGGCTGGACCATCGGGAGCGGTGCGTGCGCGCGCGGCCGCGTGGACAGGTCGACGGCGACCTGGGTTTCGCGCGCCGTCCGGTAGCGGACCGCGGCGAAGATCTCCTTCTCGCCATCGGCGACGCCGGCGAGGTACTCGTGGATCGAGGCGGCGGCCCGCCGGCCCGAGGCGACGGCATCGATGATCGTCTTCGGCCCGGACACGACGTCACCACCGGCGAAGATGCCGGCCCGTCCGGTGGCCAGTGTCCGGGGATCGGCCACGATGCCGGCCCAGCCGCTGACCTCGATCCCGGCCCCCTCGGGCAGGATGGACGGATCGGGTTCCTCGCCGACGGCCACGAGGATGGTCCTGGCCGCGATCTCCTGGTCGGTCCCCGGAACGGGGATCCAGGTCGGGCGGCGGTCGGCACCCGTGCCCGCGCCGACGATAGCGCCGGCGGCTGGACCGGTTGGTGCGGTCTCGGTGCAGCGAATGCCGATGACCGTCCCGTCACGGCTCAGCACCTCGACGGGCGCGAGGCCCGTCCGGATGATGATCCCCTCGCGCTCGGCGGCCTCGATCTCCTCGACCTGGGCCGGCATCTCCGCCCGGCCACGGCGATAGATGACGGTGACAGGCGAGGCTCCGCTGCGCCAGGCGGACCGCGCCGCGTCCATGGCGGTGCTGCCACCACCGACCACGACGGCCGGGCCACTCAGGTGTGGCTCCTCCCCGAGGTTGACCCGCTTGAGGAAGAGCGTGGCCGGGACGACGCCCGGGACGTCGTCGCCGGGGACCCCGAGCCGGCGGCTCTTGGAAGCGCCGGTCGCCAGGAAGACGGCCCGGTAGCCTTCGTTCTCGAGATCGCCGAGGGTGAAGTCGCGGCCCATGGCGGCGTTCAGCCGGAGGTCCACACCCAGCTCCACGATCCGGGCGATCTCCTCCTGGAGGACGTCGCGCGGCAGGCGGTAGGACGGGATCCCGATGGCCATCATGCCGCCGGGGACCGGCATCGCTTCGAAGACGGTGACCGGATACCCGAGCCGGGTGAGGTAGTAGGCCGCGGACATGCCTGCCGGACCGCCTCCCACGATGCCCACCTTCTCGGTTCGGCGGGCCGCCGGGGGGTCGACCAGAGGCAGGTGGCCGTGTTCCGCTGCGAAGCGCTTGAGCGTTCGAATCGCAATCGGCTCGTCGAGCACGCCCCGGCGGCAGACGCTTTCGCACGGTGCGGTGCAGATCCAGCCGCACACGGACGGGAAGGGATTGACCTCCGCGGCGACCGCGTACGCCTCGTCGAAGCGTTTCGCACCGATCAGGCCGACGTAGCGACCGGCGTCTGTCCCGGCCGGGCAGGCCGCCTGGCAGGGCGCGATCGGAACGGTCCGTGCCTGTGTCTTCATCGAGCGCCAGACCTGCCATGCCTGGTCGCGGTTCGCCGTCTCCCAATGCAGAAGATCGCCCCACGGCGAGGGATGCTCGCGCTTGAGGACCTCGCGGGTCACGCTGGCCAGGGGAAGCCACGGCGCGCGGCCGCCCGCGGCGGCGATCGGTCGCTCGATCGGTCCCTGGCGCGGGGCGAGCACCGTCTCTGTCGGCTCGGCCACCAGCGTCATGACGACGACCGGGCACTCCCCGATGCAGATCCCGCAGCCGATGCACTCGCCGACCTGGATCGGGTGCTCCATCATCCAGGCCTGCGGCGGGCCGAATCCGGCCGTCTCGATGCCGGGCGCCTGGGGCCGGGACATGTCGAGCGCCTCGACCGGACAGGTGTCCATGCAAATGCCGCAGTTGATGCAGCCCGCGTGATTGATGTCGATGCGATAGCCCATGGAGCCGCCTCCGTACGGTGACGGGGGCAGCATCCGCGACGCGCAGCCGACGCACCACGCCCGCCCGAATGGGTGGGATCACTCGAATGGGTGGGACGCCCCGGGCCATCTGGCCCGGGCCGGCGGTCACTCCGGGTCGAGGAGTCCCTCGCGCAGGGCACGCGTCGCGACCTCGGTCCGGCTCTGCGCGTGCAGCTTCTCCAGGATGTTGCGCAGGTGGTACTTCGCGGTGTTCTCGGTGATCCCGAGCTCGGCCGCGATCTCCTTGTTGTGCCGCCCGGCTGTGACCAGACGCAGGACGTCGAGCTCGCGAGCCGTCAGCCGGTCCGGCACCGGCTCCTCGGACGGCGCCCCCAGGTTCGACAGGTGGCGGATGATCCGGGCCGCGGTGGCGGGCGTGATCGCCGCCTCGCCACGAGCGACCGTGTCGATCATGGCGCGTAGCTGGGCCGCCTCGAGGTCCTTCAGCAGATACCCACGCGCCCCCGACTGGATCGCGGCGAACAGGTCGTCCTCGTCCTCGCTGACGGTGAGCATCACGATCGGCGTGTCCGGCCGGACGGCCGCGATCTCCCTGGTGGCCTGGACCCCGGACTTTCCCGGCATCCGGACGTCCATCAGGACGAGATCCGGCTCGAGGCGAAGGACAAGCTCGACCGCCTCGGCCCCGTTCGACGCCCGGCCGACGACATCGTGACCCCAGGCCTGCAGGAGTGACGACACGCCGTCGCGGAACAGCGCGTGATCGTCGGCCAGCACGATCCGCATCAGACGACCGCCGTCCTGGCCGGTTCCGGCGCGGACTGGACAGCGACCGTCAGGCGGACCTGGCATCCGCCGCCCGCCGGACTCGTCCACTCGACGGCGCCACCGATGCTGGCCGCCCGTTCGCGCATGGCTTCGATCCCGTAGTGGGGACGGTCACCCGGGTCCGCGGAGCT
>JBGPVC010000072.1:0-13897 GCA_041491485.1 Candidatus Limnocylindria bacterium | reverse complement strand
CGTACGGGAAGAAGATCTCGCACTCGCTGATTCCGCCCGGGTAGATCGCCAGCTGTCCCGGCGCCGGGTGCGAGGTGTGGTTCTCGTAGTCGAGACCGGGCCGGAAGTCGCCAAACGGGATCCAGGTCGACTCGCCGCTCCAGCGGCAGTGGATCAGCTTCGACTCGATCGGGAGCATCCGCCGGATGGCGTCCACGGTCCGCGGGGCCGCCTCGGACTCCCAGCGAGCGCTACAGTGGAGGTTGCCGACGTTGATCTGCAGAGTTCCCATCCGCGGAGGATAGCGTGGCCAGCGGCCCCACCGAGACGGTTCCCACGATCTCGACCCACGTGCTCGACACGGAGCTCGGGAAGCCGGCCGTGGGCGTCCACGTGACGCTCTACCGGCTGAGCGACGACGGCCGGCCGCTGCGCCTGACGCAGGCCCTGACCGATGGCCACGGCCGGGTCCACGACCTGCTCGAGCGCCCCCTGGTCGCCGGCGACTATCGCCTCGAGTTCGCGCTCGTCCGGGTCGACCCGGTCGATACGGCGCCGCCCGAGGCGGACGTCGACCGTTTCTTCCGCCGCGTCGCGATCGACGTGCACGTCAGCGACCCGACGCGGAGCTATCACGTGCCGCTGCTGCTGGCGCCGTACTCCCTGACGACCTACCGCGGGAGTTGAGCGGGCAGGTCCCGTAGTCGGTCCCGCGACTGTCAGGCGACGCCATGCATCGAAGGAGCACATGGACCCGTCCTGAGGCAGCGCCCGCGACCCCGAGTCGCGGTTTCGGCTCGAGGGGTTCCCATCGAGCCAGCTCGGTGTCTGACGTCGACTGGCAGTCGCGCCACCCGGGGAACGCGGACCTCAGGAGATGCATCGCGGCCATCCGGTGACCCTGCGAAGCCGGGCGTGACACGCAAGCTGTCACGCAGGTCGTCCACGGTTCGCGGCATGGAAGCCGTCGCCCGCCCGCCCCTCACCGTGGTCAGCGCCGAGACCAGCTCCGACTCGTCGACCCGGATCCGGCTCGAGGGCGAGCGGATCACGGTCGAGCGCCTCGTCATTCGCGACCCGGCGCTCGCCTCATTCCTCCGTGAGCGACCGGCCGACGATCGCGCGGACCTCGTCGAACGGGCGGTCCGGATCGGACTGCTGGCCCTCCAGGATGCCGGCGTGACCATCAACGTCGACGTGGTGCGGGCCGAATTCGAGAAGCTCCTGCACCAGGCCGAATCGGTCAACGACAAGGCGGCGCAGGCGCTCGAGCAGACGCTCCGGACGAACTTCGCCGACGGCGATGGCCGGCTGCCGCGGACGCTCGAGAAGTTCCTCGGCGATCGAGGCGCGCTCCGGGCGATGGTCGAGGAGCTGTTCGACGAGTCGAAGCGTGACAGCGCCATCGGGCGGATCGGCCGGATGCTCGAGCGATACTTCGACGGGGACGCCTCCAAGCTCGCCCTGCTGCTCGACCCAACCCGCCTCAACTCGCCGATGCACCAGTTCCGCCAGGAGATCTCGGCCGGCTTCAAGGGGCTCGAGGAGCGCCTGGTCGCGATCGAGGCCGCGGCCGCCGCGCGGGGCGCCGAGCGAGCCCGGTCGACCGCCAAGGGCGCCGACTTCGAGGACCTCGTCGAGGGCATGCTGGCGGATGTCGCCCATGGCGCGGGCGACCTGCTCGACCGGACCGCCCACGAAACCGGCACCATGCTCAAGTCGAAGAAGGGCGACTTCGTGCTGACCGTCGACGCGCGGGTCGCGCGGGGCTCCGACCTGCGGGTCGTGGTCGAGGCCAAGGATCGGCCGATGTCGATGCGCGCGATCCGCGAGGAGCTGCGAGAGGCCAAGGAGAATCGCGGCGCGGCTGTCGCGGTTGTCGTCTTCACGGCCGCACATGCGCCTGCGGGCGTCGCGCCGTTCACCCTGGTCGGCGACGACGTCTACTGCGTCATCGATCCCGAAGCCCCCGAACCGGCGACCCTGGAGGCGGCGGTGCGGCTCGCCCGGCTGCTGGCGCTGGCCTCCCTTGTCGACCGCGAGGTCGAGGTCGATGCCGCGGCGATCGACGCTGCGCTGAATGCCATCCGCGAGCAGCTCGAGGTCGTACGTGCGCTCAAGGCCCAGCTGACGTCGATTTCGACCGCGACCAAGGCCGTCTGGGCGGGACTCGATCAGATGCGCTCGAACATCCTCGCGCGGGTCAGTGAGGCCGAGGCCGAAATCCGCGCCTGAGGTGAGCGGGAGATGCAAGCCGCCCGATGGGCCGCGACCCAGCCTCGTCGTCGGCGGGCTTGCACGGGTGCGCTATCGTGACCGTCCCGACGTCCCGGGCCGGGTATTCCTGGGCGCGATCGGCGCGAACCTGCGAGGACCGTCATGGCGCGTGCAATGTGGAAGGGGGCCGTCCAGTTCGGGCTGGTCACCATCCCGGTCAAGCTCTACCTGGCGACCGAGTCCAAGGGCATCAGCTTCAACATGCTCCACAAGGACGACCTGTCGCGGATCCAGATGAAGATCTGGTGCCCTGTCGAGGACGAGCCGATCGCCCGTTCCGAGACCGTCAAGGGCTACGAGTACGCCCCCGGCCAGTACGTCGTGGTCACCGACGAGGACCTCGAGCGGGTTCCACTCAAGACCGTCCGTTCGATCGAGATCGAGCAGTTCACCAAGGCCGAGCGCGACGACGCGGCGGTCCGCTTCGTGAAGAGCGCCTACTACCTCGAGCCCGACAAGGTCGGTCGCAAGGCGTTCCGCCTGCTCAAGTCCGTGCTGGAGAAGGAGGGCCTGACGGCCATCTGCAAGGTGGTGATCAAGGATCGCGAGGCGCTTGCAGCGCTGGATCCGTTCGGCGACACCATGCTCATGACCACGCTCCACTGGCCCGACGAGATTCGCGCAACCGACGAGCTCGATCTCGGCGACGAGGAGTACGACTTCAAGCCGGCGGAGCTGGCCATGGCCAGCCAGCTCGTGTCGGCGATGACAAGCGAGTTCGACCCGTCGCAGTACCGGGACGAGTATCGCGAGGCGCTCGAGGCCGTCATCCAGGCCAAGGTCGAGGGCGAGGAGACGGTCGCGGTCGAGGCGCCCGAGGAGGGTGGCAAGCTGATCGACCTGATGGCCGCACTCGAGGCGTCGGTCAGCGCCGCCAAGGCGGCGCGGGAGTCGAGCGGGCAGAAGCCGGTCTCGGTCTCGGAGGCCAAGGCCGCCAAGGAAGCCAAGGCCGCGACGGACGCACGCCCGGCGGCCCGCCGCGCCAAGGCGGAGGCCGAGGCAAACGAGGAGGCCGAGGAGACGCCCGCCAAGCCGGCCCGGAAGCGCAAGACCGCCTGACCAACTCCGGCCTGATCGCGCGTCCCGATGCCGCTCGAGGAATACCGCAAGAAGCGGGACTTCGCCAGGACACCCGAGCCGGCACCGGCGGCCGCGACCGCTGCGGCGTCATCGAGCCGCGGGGGCCGCTACGTGGTCCAGCGGCACCGGGCGACCCGGCTCCACTACGACTTCCGCCTCGAGATAGACGGCGCCCTCGTGTCGTGGGCGGTGCCCAAGGGTCCGACCCTAGATCCCGGCGTCCGGCGCATGGCGATCCACGTCGAGGACCACCCGATCGAGTACTTCGACTTCGAGGGCGTCATCCCGGCTCGCCAGTACGGCGCCGGTGACGTCATCGTCTGGGACTGGGGGACCTGGACGGGCGAGGCGCCGACGCTCGACGCCGCGGCGGCGATCGAGGCGGGCGAGCTCAAATTCCGGCTGGACGGCCAGAAGCTGAAGGGTCGCTTCACGATCGTCCGGACCGGTGGGCGGCGGCGCAAGGGCGATGACCCCGGCGCTCGCGCGTTCGAGGACGACGCGGGCGACCAGTGGCTGCTGATCCACAAGCGTGACGAGGCATCCGTCCCGGGCTGGGATGCCGAGGACCTCCCGCAGAGCGTCAAGACCGGACGCACCAACGACGACGTCAAGCAGGCGCGCGACGCGCTCTGGATTGGCCAGGCGCCGGCGACGACCGCCGAGATCGACCTGACCGGCGCGGTCGACGCCCCCATGCCCGCCCGGATCGAGCCGATGCTCGCGACCCTCGCCTCGAGGCCGTTCAGCGACCCGGACTGGCTGTACGAGATCAAGTGGGACGGGTTCCGGGTCGAGGCGGTCGTGTCGGACGGCAAGGTGCGGATCTATACGAGGAATCTCCAGGACGCCGAGACCTACTTCCCGAAGCTGCTCAACCCGCCGAGCTGGATCGAGGCACGCCAGGCGATCGTCGATGGCGAGGTTGTCGCTCTCGACGATGCCGGTCGCCCCGACTTCGGCCTGCTCCAGGAACGGCTCGGTGAGGTCGGGGCGGGTGGCCTCGTCTACCAGGCCTTCGACCTCCTCTACCTGGATGGCCGCTCGCTCCTGGCGGTCGCCCTCGAGGACCGCAAGCGGCTGCTCAAGAGCGTCCTGCGACCGCATTCCCGTGTGCGGTTTGCCGCGCATGTCGAGGGCGAGGGCCAGGCGTTCTACGAGGCGGCGGGCGCGCAGGGTCTCGAGGGCGTGATCGCCAAGCTGCGCCGCTCGACGTACGAGCCCGGCCGGCGGTCACCGGCATGGCTGAAGCTGAAGGTCCGGCCGGAGCAGGAGCTGGTGGTCGGCGGCTGGACGCCCGGCATGGGGAACGCCAAAGACCTGGGCGCCCTGGCCGTGGGCGTGTACGAGGACGGGCACCTGCGCTTTGCCGGCAAGGTCGGGTCGGGCTTTGACGGCCGAGCACGGCGGCTCATCCGGGACCGGCTGGCGAAGCTCGAGACCGAGGAGCCACCGTTCGATCCCGCACCGCCGCGCGACTACCGCGGTCGGTGGGGTGGCGAGCTACGCGACGTCCACTGGGTGCGGCCCGAGCTGGTGATCCGTGCGGAGCTCGGTGGCTGGTCGCGCGACGGCATGGTTCGCCAGGCGGCATACAAGGGAATCGACGGCGATCGCGATGCGTCGGCGGTCACGCGCGAGCAGCCGATCGCGACCGCCGAGGCGGTCCGGACGGCGGAGGCGGTGCTCGAGGAATCATCCGCGGCGCCCAGGAAGCCGCCTCCGGGATCGCGTCCGGCGGACGGCGGCGGTGCGCACGCCGCCGCGACGCCCGACGAGCTCTCGGCCCTCGAGGGGCTCGCCAAGGAGGGAACCTGGCGGGTTGGCGGCCACGACCTCAAGCTCACGAACCTGGACAAGGTGCTGTTCGAGGCGGACCCGCCGGTCACGAAGCGTGAGCTGATCGCCTACTTCGCCCGGATCGCGCCGACGATGCTGCCGCACCTCGCCGATCGCCCGCTCAACCTGCAGCGGTTCCCCAACGGCGCCGGAGCCCCGGGCTTCTGGCAGAAGGACATCCCGCCGACCGCGCCGAGCTGGCTCCGCCGCTGGCACGAGACCGGGGTGGATGGCCGCACCGACCGCGACGCCAACGACCACCTGCTCGCGGACGGCGTGGCCACGCTGGCCTGGCTCGGCAACCAGGCGAGCTTCGAGATCCACGCCTGGACCGGCAAGCTGCCCGAGCCGTGGCAGCCGACCTTCGCCCTGATCGACATCGACCCGGGTGACCACACGACCTGGGAGGAGACGCTGGTCCTCGCCCGGCTCTACCGGACCGCCCTTGGCCATCTCGGAGTCCGTGGCTACCCAAAGACCACCGGCAAGCGCGGGGTCCAGGTCTGGATCCCGATCGTGCCGCGCTACAGCTTCTCGGAGACGAGCGCCTGGGTGGAGCGCGTCTCGCGGGCCGTGGGCGCGACCGTCCCCGACCTCATCTCGTGGGAGTGGTCGAAAGGGGCGCGGAAGGGTCGTGCCCGCCTCGACTACACGCAGAACGCCTCGATCAAGACGCTCGTCGCTCCCTATGCCGTGCGACCCGCGCCGGGCGCCCCGGTCTCCGCCCCGATCGCCTGGGACGAGCTGGACGACTCGACGCTCCGGCCCGATCGCTGGACGATCCGGACGATCGTGGAACGCGTCGCGGAGCGCGGCGATCTCTTCGCGGCGGCCCAGACCGACGCCCAGGAGCTGCCCGCCGTCTGATCGAAGGTGGCACCATGATCGCGATGCCCAACGAGATCGTCCTGCGAACCCCATCCGATGCGGAGTTCGCCAGCTTCATCGCGCCGCTGTCGATCGCCTTCAACGAGGAGTTCAGCGACGCGGCCATCGAGAACGACCGCCGGACGATGGAGCTCGATCGCTTCGTCGGCGCCCTCGACGGCGACACCGTGGTCGGATGCGGCGGCGCCTATTCGTTCCGCCTGACCGTTCCGGGCGGCGAGGTGGGTGCTGCCGGCGTGACGGCCGTCGGCGTGCTGCACAGCCATCGGCGGCGCGGGATCCTGCGCCAGATGATGACCTGGATGTTCGCCCAGGCTCGCGAACGGCACGAGCCGGTCGCCATCCTGTGGGCCTCGGAAGCGGCCATCTACCAGCGGTTCGGCTACGGGCCGGGGACGGTGTCGTCGGCGTTCGAGATCTCGACCGACAAGATCCAGTTCCGACGGCCCGTCGAGGCGCCCGGGCAGATGCGGATCGTCGGCGTCGACGAGGCGGTCGAGCGGTTCCCGCCGGTCTACGAGGTGGTGCGACGATCGACACCCGGCTCGCTGACCCGGAGCGAGCCTCGCTGGCGCTGGGAGGTGCTGTACGACGCGGAGTGGTACCGCCGCGGCGAGGGCGCCAAGATCCTGGCGCTGTACGAGGTCGACGGTGACCCACGCGGCTACGTCATCTACCGGACGAAGGGTGATTGGGACAAGTTCGGCCCGAAGGGCGTCGTCTCGGTCCAGGAACTGACCGCCGTGGATCCGGCGGCGGAGCAGGCGCTCTGGGAATGGGTCAGCGGGATCGACCTGATCGCCACCGTGCGCGGCCGGCGCGGGCCGCTGCCGCATCCGCTGCAGCTCCTGTTGACCGAGCCTCGACGCCTCGGCTTGACCGCCACCGACGGCAGCTGGCTGCGGATCATCGACCTGGCCGGCGCGCTCGGCGCACGCTCGTACGCGGGTACCGGCGAGCTCGTCCTGGACGTGACCGATGCGTTCTGCCCGGACAACGCCGGGCGCTGGCGACTCACGGTTCCGTCCGGAAAGGATTCCGGGAACGTCGTCGCCGCCGCGGCCGGCGACGACACGCCGGATCTCGCCCTGGACATCAGCGACGTGGCGGCCGTCTACCTGGGCGCCTTCCGGTTCGCGGACCTGCAGCGCGCGGGCCGGGTCCGCGAATGCCGACCAGGAGCCGTGGCCGAGGCGGACGCGCTGTTCCGGACCGCGCGCGCGCCCCTCACCTCGACGATGTTCTAGCCGAGCGACAGGATCCCGAACAGCGCCTCGCCCGTCGACTGGCGGATCGAGGTCGGCCCGATGGAGATCGTCACGTCGTCGCGGTCCGGCCAATTCGGGTCGTAGACCCAGAGCCTGGACACGTCGCCCACGGAGTCGAAGCCATACCCCAGGACCTGGTGGCTCTTCTGCAGGTTGACCGGGTTGACGCCCTGTTGACGCACCAGCCCGACCATCGCCAGGCGCCTGCCATCGATCCGATCGCGAATGCGCGGCCACTCGAGGTCGCGGGCCCGATTGGCTGATCGGTCGGCACCAAAGGCACCGATCCACCAGAAGCGCATCGGGGTCTGGAACCACTCGAGCGACTTGAGCTGGCGAGCGAACAGCGTCCTGAAGAGGGGCGAGCCGTTCGCCGGGGCTTCGCGGTCCGGCGGGATCGGCTGGCCGGCCTCGAAGCGCTCCCGGACGTACCAGGCCATGCCACCGCACAGTCCGTTCGAGGCATCGGCCAGACCGAACAGGTTGGTGGCCATCGGGCCGATGCTGATCAACGGACTCCGCGAGAACCGGTTGGCGAAATGGAGGCCGTTCGTGCTGGGCAGAAAGCCCGGGACCGTGCTCATCGCCGTTATGGTGGCATTCCGAGGCGGTCGCGTCGAGATCGAAAGTCTGCGCGTACCATCGCCCGATGCCCAACCGACTCGCGGGCGAGACCAGCCCGTACCTCCTCCAGCACGCCAACAACCCGGTCGACTGGTCGCCGTGGGGGCCCGACGCGCTCGCGCGGGCAACGCTGCTCGACCGGCCGATCTTCCTGAGCATCGGCTATGCGGCCTGCCACTGGTGCCACGTGATGGAGCGCGAGTCGTTCGAGGACGAGGTCACGGCCGGGTATCTCAACGACCACTTCGTGTCGATCAAGGTGGACCGCGAGGAGCGTCCCGACCTCGACCAGGTCTACATGGCCGCGGTCCAGTCGATGACCGGCGGCGGCGGCTGGCCGATGTCGGTCTTCCTGACGCCCGAGGGACGGCCGTTCTATGGCGGGACCTACTTCCCGGACCAGCCGCGCCACGGCATGCCGTCGTTCCGGCAGGTCCTGGAGGGCGTCGAACGCGCGTGGCGCGAACAGCGGGCCGAGGTGGAGGCCGCCGGCGGCCGGCTCGTCCAGGGGCTCGTGGAGCAGGCTCGACTCGAGGCCGGCGACGCGGATCCCACGCCGAGCTTGCTCGAGGCCGCCTCGGCGGCCATCGAGGCGTCCTTCGATCCGGCCAACGGTGGTTGGGGTCGGGCGCCCAAGTTCCCCCAGCCGATGACCATCGAATTCCTCCTGCGGCGTCATCTCGCGACCGGCGACGCCCGACCGCTGGCGATCGCGCGACGCTCGCTCGATGCGATGGCCGACGGCGGACTCCACGATCAGCTGGGCGGTGGCTTCCACCGCTATTCGACCGACGAGCGGTGGCTGGTCCCGCATTTCGAGCAGATGCTCTACGACAACGCGCAGCTCGCCCGGGTCTATGTGCACGCCTGGCAGGTCACCGGCGACACGCGCTACCGCGACGTGGCGACCGGGACGCTCGACTACCTGATCCGCGAGCTCGCCACCGACGACGGGGCGTTCGCGGCCAGCCAGGACGCCGACACCGAGGGCGAGGAGGGCGCGACGTTCGTCTGGACGGCCCCGGAGATCCGAGAGGTCCTTGGCGACGGGGCGGCCCTGTTCGAAGCGGCGTACGGGGTAACCGATGCGGGCAACTGGGAGGGAAGGACGATCCTGAGCCGGGTCGCCTCCGACGCGGAACTTGCCGGCCGGTTCGACCTCGCCGAGGTCGCGGTCCGTGCCCGGCTCGGCGAGGCGCGTCGGACCCTGCTGTCTCGCCGTGCCGGCCGGCCGCAGCCGGCCCGCGACGGCAAGGCGCTGGCGGCGTGGAACGGTCTGGCGATCGCGGCCTTTGCCGACGCCGCCGCGGCCCTGGCGACCATCGACCCGGGGCCGGCAGACCGCTACCGGACTGCCGCCGGGCGCGCGGCCGAGGCGATCGTCGCCGGCCTCCTCGGGCCCGACGGGTCGCTGCGCCGTTCATGGAAGGATGGGCGCGCGGTCGGAAGTGGCGTCCTCGAGGACTACGCCCACCTGGCCGATGGCCTGCTCGCGCTCTACGAGGCCGACTTCGACGAACGCTGGTTTGCCACGGCTCGAGGGCTCGTGGATCACGTCCTGGAGCATTTCGCCGATCCGGCCGGCGGCTTCTTCGACACGGCCGATGACCACGAACGGCTGGTGACCCGCCCGAAGGATGTCCAGGACAACGCCGTGCCGTCGGGCAACGCCGTCGCGGCGGACGTGCTGCTGCGCCTCCATGCCTGGACGGGCGAACCTCGCTACCGCGCAGCCGCCGAGCGCGCGCTGCGGACCGTCGTGCCGTTCGTGGCCCGGTACGCGACGGGCTTCGCCCGCTGGCTGTCGGCGATGGACCTGTCGCTCGCGCCAGTCCTGGAAGTCGCGATCCTCGGCCCGGCGGACGACCCGGCCACGCTTGCCCTGCTCGGCCAGGTGTGGCGTGGCTATCGACCGAACCTCGTGCTGGCGGTCTCCTCGGACCCAACCGGCAGCACGATCCCGCTGCTGCGGGACCGAGTGGCGATCGACGGCCGCCCGACCGCGTACGTCTGCCGGCAGTTCGCATGCCGCCTGCCGGCGACGGATCCTGCGGCGCTGCGCGCGCAGCTCGAGGCGCCGTCCGATGCCGCCTGAGGTCGGGGGAACCCCGCGCGACGCGGGTCTGACCGTTCGGCCTGCGAGGCCCGCCCCGTGGCTCTGGTCGTATGTCCTCACCTTCTGACATCGGCCTGCCACCAGCGGTGGTCCCGGTGCCCGCCGCGACCGTGGTCCTGCTCCGACCCGGACCGGCCGGGTTCGAGGTCCTGCTGACCGAGCGTCCATCCTCGATGGCGTTCGCCCCGGACATGCACGTCTTCCCTGGCGGCCGGGTGGACGACGCGGACCGCGCGCCGGACCTGCTGCGGCGCTCCGTGGTGTCGCCCATCGAGGCCTCGGCGGCGCTCGGCGGCGACCTCGATCCGGACGCTGCTCTCGCGACGTATGTCGCGGCGATCCGGGAGCTGTTCGAGGAGGCGGGCGTCCTGCTGGCGGACGCCGGCGGCGAGGGAGACATGATCCCTGCTCGGTCTCTTTCGCAGGCGCGGTCCGCCCTGGTCGGTGGGGAGGCCAATCTCGGCACCGTCGCCGCCGAGCTCGGGCTTCGCCTGCGGACGGACTGGCTCGTGCCGCTGTCACGCTGGGTCACGCCGCCGACGCTGCCACGCCGCTTCGACGCGAGGTTCTTCGCGGCCGAGTTGCCCGCCGGCGCGCGAGTCTCCTTCGAGGGCGATGAGGTCGCGGGGCACGACTGGCTGACCCCGGCCGGCGCCCTCGCCGCGATGGCGGCCCGCGAGATCGGGATGTGGCTGCCGACGAGTGCGACCCTGCAGCAACTCGAGCACGTGACGTCGATCCGCCAGATCCGCGAGCGATTGGCGCCGGGACGCCTTGGGGCGGTCGACGTCGAAGCCGTCTCGCCCGACGTCACGAGGATCGTCATGCCGGCCGGCGGCGGCGTCGCCGGGCAGCCGATCTGCGCCTACCTCGTCGGGCGGCGGCGGCACGTCCTGGTCGATCCGGGCGATCCGACGGGTCCGGCCATCGATGAGGCGATCGCTCTCGCCGCATCCCGCGGCGGATCGATCGTGGCGATCGCCCTCACGCAGGTGGACCCGGATCACGCGGCCGGCACCGAGGCGCTGGCCGAGATACTGCGGATCCCGGTCATCGCCGGGATGGGTGGCGGACGGCCACTGCCGTACCCGGTCGAGGAGGTCGCCGACGGGTCGATCGTGCCATTCGGCGACGTGCCGCTCCGAGCGTTCGCGACCCCTGGACCAGGCCCCGAGCACCTCGCCTTCCTCGTCGGCGAGCGGTCCCAGCTCGCGATCAGCGGCGATCTCGACGGGCGCCGAGGGGCCCGGGCCGTGGTCGGGCCGTGGAATGACGCGGCGGCGGCCGCCTCTCGCGACCGGCTGCGTGGGCTGGCGCCGGGCGCCACCTGGCTGCCCGGACACCCGCCGCCGACCGATGACGCGGGCCCGATTTGACGTGACGGCGTCGCCACCGGCCCCGCTCGAGACTGAGGGCGCCCCTCCCGAGCCAACCGACGACCTGACCACGGACGAGCGCTGGCTCCCGCCGCGAGGGCCGCACCTGCCCGACGCCCTGGGCGTGCTCCCGCTCGCCGCCTGGATCTTCGTCGTCCTCGCCGTGGCGCGACTGGCCTGGGGGCTCCGCGAAGCCGACTTCGGCGCGGTCGTCGACCCGTGGCGAGTCGGGCAGGTCGTGCTCTTCGGGATGCCGTCGGCCGTCTCCATCCTGCTCCCGGCCGCCCTGCTGACCCGCCATCGCGACGCGCCGTCGCGCTTGCGGGCGGTGTTCATCGGCGTGGTCCTGCTCGCGAGTGTCGAAGGCCTCCGCCTCCTCGGCACGCCCCTCGAGCCATTCTTCGAATGGTTGACGCCGGGCGACGAGGCCGCGACCTTCCTCGTGCCGTCGGCGCTCGCCTACCAGGTCGTCCTCAACCTGACCGGTGCCGGCGCGGTCGCCGCCGTCAGTCTCGGGCTCACGCGCGAGCGACGGTTCGCCGACCGGTCGAGCTCGTGGCCTGTCTCCGCCGTCCTCGCGGTGCTGGTCGTCCTGGTCGCGGTCACCGGGATCGGGTCGGTGAGCCGGCTGTCGTACGAGCAGCTGCCCCTGACGCCCACGGTCGTCGCCTACATCGTCACGACGGTCGTGCTGAACGTGGTCTCCGCCGCGTCGTTCGGCTACCTCACGGCGACGACGACGGCGGGCATGCGAGCCGGCGAGGACCCCGCGCGCGGCTGGCGCTTCGGCGCCCTCGGGGCCTGGCTGGTGATCGGTAGTCTGGCGACGCTCGGGGCCCTGGGGCTGGTGCCGTCGACGCCCGACTCGGCCTCGCTCCTCGGCAACGTCTTCCTCCTGATCCAGGGGGTCTTCGCCGTCGGGTTTCTCGCGCTGCTGGGCGGTTTCGCCCTCGGACTGCCACGGCTCGACCCTATCGCGGACGAGGACGATGGCGGCGCGTCCGACGCCGACGAAGAGGACGCTCGACACGATGCCGGCGTCGAGGTCGGGACGCCCGACCCGTCGAGCGGCTAGGTGCGATCCACCGGCAGGGCGGCGGCCAGGTTGCGCAGGAAGTTGAGACCCTGGTCGACCTGATCGACCGGTGCGTACGGTCCCGGCATCAGGAAGCACGGGCGACCGGCGAGGGCCACGCCTGGCAGCTGGCCCCACGCTCCGGTCAGGGCGCGGCCGGCCGAGATCTCTGCCGCGCGCTTGTAGATGAAGACGACGGCGGCCGGCCGCCACAGCGCGATCTTCTGCCAGAGCGGGCCGACGCCGGTCGTCAGCTCCGCATCGCTCGCCACGTCGCGCGGCGTGGGCAGCTTGAGCAGGTCCGTGATGCCATGACCGGCGGCGACCAGCGCGTCGTCGGCCGTTTCGACCGGGGAGCCCGGCGGCAGTACGCCGGCCAGCATGAGGCGCCTCCAGAAGGTCCGCCCGAGCCGGCCCTGGTGATAGTGGCCGGCCGAGACGCTGACCGGCGAGGGATTGAGGCCGATGAACAGGAGCCCGTCCCGGCGGGGCGGAAGGTCGGCGAGCGTCTCCACGGCTCGACCGTCGACGACGATCCGCGTCAGGTGCGGTCCGGGACCGGGCCGGCGAGTGAGCGCCTCGAGCTCGTCAGGCGTCATCGGGCGGGTCATCGCAGGGATCGGTCGCGGCCTGGCGTGACGGCGGCGTGGGTCCGATCGACTCAGCTGCGCGGGTCGTCGGTGTCGCCGGACGGCGCGTCGCCGTCGCCCACCCGGGCCTTGATCTCGTCCTGCGCCTTGGCCGCCTCGCTCTTCGCCTCGCGAACCCCGCGACCGAGCGCCTCGCCGAGCTTCGGGAGCGTCTTGGGTCCGCGCCACATGACTACCAGCACGAGCGCGATGAGCAAGGGGATGAGCAGATCGGTCATGGGCGGATGGTACATCGCGGTCGCCAGCTGCCGATCAGCCATCCTTCGCTCCGCGACGGTATCGTGCCGCCATGCTGCTGGTCTTCGGCCCCCGATCGTCGACCTACGACTTCGGACCGAGCCATCCGCTGACACCTCGGCGCTTTGGTCCGGGGATCGACCTGCTCCGCTCGGTTGGCGCCGAGCCTGGGCTTTCGCCGGAGCCGGCATCCGACGCCGACCTCCTTCGATGCCACGAGCGGCGCTATCTCGAGGTCGTACGGCGGTTTTCGACGTCGCCGTTCGGCGAGGATCCGCGGGCGGGGATCGGGGAGGGCGGCGACGACCCGCCGTTCGCAGGGATGCACGAGGCGGGCGCGACGGTCGCCGGCGGGTCGCTCCGGGCCATGGAAGCCGTGCTGCGCGGTGACGTCGAGCACGCGTTCCACCCGGGTGGCGGCCTCCATCACGCGATGCCGGGCCGAGCGTCCGGGTTCTGCGTCTACAACGACCCGGCGCTGGCGATCG
>JBGPVC010000071.1:0-13959 GCA_041491485.1 Candidatus Limnocylindria bacterium | reverse complement strand
GATGCGACCGCCCCCCACCGAACGGCGACTGCCATCGCCGCGCCGCCGGCGGCGGAACCCATGGACGCGACCCCCGCCCCATGGCCGGAGGACGGCCTGGCGGTCGACGACCGACTTGAAGTCGGCGAAACGGCTGACCGCTCAGAGAGCGGAGCCGGGCACGGCCCGGTCGAGGCTGCAACGGACGAGCCCCAGGAGCCCACGGTCGAGGGGACGGCGGCGGCGGCCCGAGGCCGCCGCCGCCGGATCGCGCTGCTGATCCTCCTGGCGATGATCGCAACGGCCATGCTGCTCTTCGCCGGCTGGTACCTCATCACCCGGAAGCCGATCAGCGAGTTGCCGCTCCCGGGACTGACCGTTGATGCGGTACCGCACTACGAATTCAGCGTCTACGGCGTGACGGCTCCGACCGGGGTGGCGGTCACGGCTGACGGCAGCCGGATCTATGTCACCCAGACCGAGGGCGATCCGAGCGTGCTCGTCTTCGACGGGAAGGGCGCGCCGCTCGGCACGCTCGAGGCGCCCGCCACGACCGGCTCGTCGCACGTCCCGGTCTACGTCGCGATCAACCCGACGAACGGGGACGTGTATGTCAGTGACCGGCCCACCGCGTCGATCCTGGTCTTCGACGCCGGTGGCACGTTCCGCCAGGTCTTCCAACCAGGCAAGTCATTGGCTGGCTGGCAGCCGCTCGGGCTTGGCTTCGACCGGGCCGGGAACCTGTTCGTGACCGACGTGAGTGGCCCGTTCAACACGGTCCACGAGTTCGCCCCCGACGGCACGCTGGTGCGGACGATCGGCGATGCCGGCATGTTCAACTTCCCGAACGGCGTCGCCGTCGACACAGCGGGGAACCTGTACGTCACCGACAGCAACAACGGGCGGCTCGTCGTCTTCGATCCGTCCGGCAGGCAGCGCGCGATCGTTCGGCGCGGCTCGGCGGCCGGGGACCTCGGCTTGCCCCGCGGGGCAGCCATCGACGACATGGGGCGCGTCTACGTGGTTGACACCAGCGCGCAGGGCGTCCAGCTCTATCACGTGATGGGGGCGGAGGATGCTCCGCCCGCGTTCATCGGGAGGTTCGGGGCGACGGGGTCCGACGACGGCGCATTCCAGTATCCGAACGGCGTGGCGGTTGACGGTCGCGCACGCGTGTACGTCACGGACTGGCGGAACAACCGGGTCCAGGTCTGGACCTACTAGATGAGGGTGAACAAAAACCGATCGCGAAGGAAAGAGAGGTGGACCACGAACTGCAGACCATGCCCGCGGGGCGGGCGACCATCTGACCCGTCCGAAGCCAGAAAGGAGGTAAGTCAGTGAGACGTTGGGCGCTCCTCATCGCAGGCGGCGCCGTCTGGCTGCTCCTTGCAGCAGCTCCGGTCTTCGCCGACGGTGGCCCGCACGTGATGACCGTGAACAACGGCTCATTGGGGATCACCGCCGACAGCTGTGCTGGCTGCCACCGGGCCCACACGTCCCAGGACCCGACGGGCTACCTGCTCACCACCAACCAACCAAGCGTCACCGCCTTCTGCCTGACGTGCCACGGCACGACGGGCACCGGCGCCGCGACCGATGTCGAGACGGGCGTCCAGTACGCCCTGACCGCGAGTGGCCGTGACGGCCTGCCCATCCTCGGGGCGCTCCGCAGCGGTGGCTTCCTCAAGGCATCCATCGGTTCCGCCGACGCGTACCGCGAGGTCAGTTCCTCCGGTAGCGTGTCAAAGTCCAAGGTCCCCGTCCTCGTCGGCGATCCACAGCCGGTCACCTCAGCCCATCTTGCCCTGCCCAACAGCGGGCTGACGGCTAGCGACACGGTGTGGGGCAACGGTGCCACCGACAGCGGCGCCGGCGCGGCGATCACGGAAGAGATGGAATGCACGAGCTGCCATAACCCGCACGGGAACGGCAACTACCGCATCCTCAACGCGATCCCGGTCGCCGGAGCCACCAACTCCTCCGGGGCCCCGACCGAGATGGTCGCGGGCAGCGGACAGGACGTCCTGGACGCCCCGTACGATCCGGCGCGGCAGCGCAACTACACCGTCATTCAGACGGCAACGACGCAGCCGACCGACCTGACCACGCCACCCGATCCGGACAACTTCCTGCTGTATGCCGATCAACTGACCGGCCGTGACCCACTGTCGGGCGACTACCTGCACAAGACGGTGCCGTACAACGTGTCGACAAGTAGCTACTACTGGTACGACGCCCCGAACGGCAGTCCCAACAGGGGCGCTCCGAGGGTCACGGGGCAACCGAGTTCGGATTTCGACACGTTCACGGACGGCTTCAACTGGCAGATGACGCAGTGGTGCCTCCAGTGCCACTCGCGATATGCCGGCTTCAACAGCTCTCGCTCGACCGATTCGGGCGACGACACCTTTACGTACCGCCACAGCACAGAGAAGAACCGGGTCTGTACGACGTGCCACGTCGCGCATGGCTCGAACGCGGTCATGAACCAGGACTTGGCTGACGGAACCACGTTCTCCGCCAATGTCCCATTCCCCGATGCCTCTGTTCATTCCGGCGACAGCCGGCTCCTAAAAGTGAACAACCGCGGCACCTGTCTGCTGTGCCACGACCCGACCAAGGGCAGTGCGACCGGCCCACAGGGCACGACGCCGACGTTGTTCCCCTAGGCACAGATGGTCGCGGTTCGGGGCGTCCCATCGGGAAGCCCCGACCGTGACCGGCAACCGAGACGACGAACGTACGGAGCGGAAGGCGACGCCTCGACAGTGTCGGCGGCGCCCCGCGGGACCGAAGATCGCTGACCGGCGCGTATCGCCCGCGACCAGCGAGTCTCCGCGATACGGAAGGGTTGAGACCAAGGACATGGTTGGCATGAAGCGGGCGCGCCGCCTGGGCCGTCACGCAGAGCCCATCCTCGTGGCGGCAATGCTCGTCGCCACGGCCTTCATGTGGCTCCCCGTCGAACCGTCGGGCGTCATCGCGCTGACGACTGAGCTGGTCGACCCATCGGCATCGGCGACACCCGATCCCACACCGCCGGCCGATCCGACACCACCACCGGTCGACCCGACTCCCACGCTCGACCCGGGCCCGACACCCGGTGCGTCGCCAACGGTCGACCCATCGCCGCAGGCGTCCCCCGAGCCTTCCCCGACCCCAACACCCTCGCCGACCCCAACCCCGACACCCTTGCCCCCCGGCGTCATCGGACCCGACGGCGGTACCGTGGTCGACGGGGACGTCACGCTCGACGTGGCCCCGGGTTCCGTCAGCGAGCCGACGCGGTTCTCTGTCGATCGTGTCGCGGTGCCCGATCCGGACCTCGGGGCCTCGCTCTTCGGCTTCGCGATCAGCGCCGAAGACGAGGCGTCCGGGCAGACGGTGCAATCATTCGGTGCTTCGATCACCTTCGTCATCGACGCCAGCGCATGGGACTTCACCGGGATCGATCCAGAAAGCCTGGCGATCGCCGAGCTTTCGGGCGGGAGCTGGTCGACGATCGCGGGCGGCAGCGCCGGCTCACTGGTCGCAAGCACCGACCACGCCGGGACGTTCGCGGTCCAGGGGCAGCTCCTGCCGGCAAGGGTGGACATCGATCACACGTCCGACGCCCTGCCTGGGGGCCGCCATCGGCTCGAACCCGGGTCGACGCTGGTCGTCTCGGTCACGATGCGACCCGCCTCCAGGCTTGCCTCCGGCATCCTCGTCGAGACCATCCCTGCCGGCTGGCGCCTCGTCGATGGCGATGGCGGACAGCTCGACCCGGTGGCCTCTACCCTCTCGTGGTCGCTCCGTTCGTTGGCGGCCAGGACGACCGTGGAGCACACGCTGCGCCTGCAGGCGCCGTCAGTCCCGTTTGCCGGGCAGCTCGCGGTGACGTCCGCGTTCTTGGTCCGCGTCGAACAGGGCGCAGTGGTCACCTATGGGCCCGACCTCGAGATCCTCGTCGCGCCGCGCGTGCTGATTGCCCATGTCACAGCCGGACGGGTCGAGAGCGCCGGCGAGGACGCCACCTACCTGGCCCCGGACCGACCGCTTGTCGACGAGCCGCGCTACCAGGTCTTCCGCCTGCGGTTCGAGGTCGGCAACGCCGACAGCCTGCCGGTCCGATGGGCACCGCGGCTCGAGTTCCGCCGGTCGTCCGAGGGCGCCTTCGTGTCGCTCCCGGCCGGCGAGAACGTCGCCGGTGTGGCGTTCTACGCCGCCCCGGAATGGGTGCGCCTGGCGGGCGGCGGAACGGCGATCGGCAAGTCCACCCACGCCATTGACGCCCGCGACCTGCCGGTCGAAGCGGCCGCAGCCGACCGCGTGCCGGTCGATGGAGCGCGCGCGATGGGTATCAATCCACTCCCGGCGGTCGTGCTGCCGCCGCGCTCGCGAACGGTCGTCGAGTTCAGCGTCCGGGCGACCGTCGACGCCGAGTACCGGGCCGGCTACGAGTTCCGGTTGACCGACCTGGGCGGGGCCTTTCCGGGCGCGGCCGAGGCGCTCGTGGTCCTCGAATCCGAGCCCCAGATCCGGCTGTCCGCCGGGCAGCGGGTCGGCGTGTCCACGGGAGACCCCGGCCCGATGTCCGGGGCGCCCATCCAGTTCGCGCTGTCGTCACCGACAGCCGCGCCTGGATCGACCGGTGACTCGACGGCTGATCAGCCGCCCTCCCTGCGGTTCGCCCTGGTCCCACCGTCCAGCGCCTCATCCGGGCCGGCGCCCGCCGGTCCGACCGTCTACGAGCCGATCCACGGCCCCGCCTACGGGCTGACCACGGACAGCTGCGCGGCTTGCCATAGCGCGCACCGTGCGGCCGGGTCGCTGCTCACCACAACCGCGCCACCGCAGCTCGGGCCCTGCGGCTCGTGCCATGACGGCGTGACCGCCCCGGGGATCCAGGCCGCGTATGCCGCGGCGCCGCAGAACGACCCTGCCGACCGCGCCTTCTACCGCCACGATCCGGCGGCGATCACCGGCCACGAGTTGGACGGCAGTGACGCCCTGGCCGGTCAACTCAACCGACACAACGAGTGCGCCGACTGTCACAACCCGCATAACGCCACGACAACCGCCGGCACGTCCACATCGTCGGGGTGGACGGCCTCGGGCCGCGTCGCCGGGGCGTCGGGCGTGACGGCCGCGAACGCTTCGCCGGGCACCGGGCCGACGTACGCGCTCGTGGCGGCGAGCGCGCTCGAATACCAGCTCTGCCTGAAGTGCCACTCGAGCTACACCGAGCTCCCGTCGAACGCCGGCCTGCCGCCGTCGCGATTCGCGCTCGACAAGGGGATCGAATTCAACCCGGCCAACCTGTCGTACCACCCGGTGGAAGCGCCGGGGACGAACGCGACTCCGGCGATGCTCTACAGCCTCCGCGGCACCTCCCCGTTCAAGCAGTGGATCTTCACACCGGACAGCACCATCCGCTGCGTCAACTGCCACGCGGACGCCGGCGTGCTCGCGTCAGCCGCTTCGAGCGGCTCGACGGTCAATGCCGACGCAGACCTGCCCGTGCATGCGAGCCCGAACCGCGGCATCCTCCTGTCCAGCTACCTGGATCGGCAGCTGAAGGGACCGGTTGCCGCGTACGACCCCACGGACTTCGGCCTGTGCTACCTGTGCCACGCGGAAGCGCCCTTCCGCGACACGACCGGCGACGATCGACCGGACACGAACTTCCGGTACCACGGGTTCCACGTGAGCGGCGGCAACATGCTCGATCACGGGTCGAACGGGACCAACGTCGACGCGGCCGGCGACGGTGGCGGCCTGGCGACGTGCTCGGAGTGCCACTTCCGGATCCACTCCACGTCGTTCGCCGTCAAGAGCCAGGCGGCCGGCAGCCGTCTCGTGAACTTCGCTCCGAACGTCATGGCGCCCACGGGTGGGACGCTCGGCTGGCGGCCGAAGACGTGGTTGGTCGATGGCACGCCCATCGCCGGCAGCTGCACGCTCAAGTGCCACGGTCAGTCGCATTCGGAGGACTACTGAGCACCGACCGCCGCGGACGTGGGCGGCCGCGGGCTCGGGACGCGTCCATTGGTCTGCCAATCGGCGTCGAGCCGCGCGGCTGAGACGGCCTGGATATAGATCGATCGATACCCCCGGCACCGACGGCCGGGCTCGCGTCGATGGGGCTCTATCGGAAACATGCCGGCCGGCGGATGGTTCCCCGATTCGCTCAAATCGACAATCAGGTCCATCAGGGCACGCCCCGTTGACGGCGGCGTCCGCCACGCCAGGAGCCCGAGATGGACACCGATCGGACAGACCGCACAATCCGCACGCTCCGGCGACTCCGCTACCTGCTGCCGGTCGTCGTGCTGGTGCTCGTCGGCGGGACCACATTCGCGGCCTGTGGCGGGAATCATCCCGCCGCCGCCGAGCACCCGTGGAGCGCGCCGGCTGCCACGATGTCCGATCCGACCGAGCCTTCGACCGCCGTCGAGCCACCGAACGCCGTCTTGCCGTCGAGCGAGATGGATGGAGGGCTCCACGGAGCGGCGGAGGCCTGGGCCCACCGTCCCGCGTTCACCCAGGTCGCCGCCGCGACCGAGGAGGCCTACGCGTACGCGCTGTCGCACCCGCAGATCGTCCAGTGGATGCCGTGCTACTGCGGCTGCGGAGGGATGGGGCACCGCAGCAACCTCGACTGCTATGTCAAGCCAACCGCCGACAGCAAGGTCGCCTTCGAGGAGCACGCCTCGTACTGCGACGTGTGCGTGCAGATCACGCTCAAGACCAAGCAGCTCATGGCCCAGGGGGCTTCGGTTCACGGCGCCCGCCAGGCGATCGATGTCCTCTTCGGCGGGACGGTGCCGGGGACTCCGACCGAGGTTCCACCGCTATGAGTCGCCGTCTCGTCCGACCGGATGCGGCCGCATCCGCGCCGGCCGTCAGCTCGAATCAGCTCGAGCGTGAGCTGCTGGCTCGCCTCGGCCTGTCCGGGGATGCCAACTCGCTCGACATCCAGAGCGCCCATGCCGAGCTGACCGCGTTCCTCGAACGCGCACCGCGCGACCTCGCGACCTGGGCTCGGCGACAGATCGACATCGCCGACGAGGCCTACGCGCTCCTGTCGGATCCCACGACGGACCTGTCCGCATCGACCCTGACGGTCCAGGGCCACGGGTCGGCAATCCTTCCCCCGAATCAGCTCCTGGCCGTGGTGCCCGAACCCGCCGACGGACCGGGCGGCAGCGCCGCTCATCCCGCCGCCCCGGCCAGCCCAACTGCGTCGGGTCGGATCTCTGCGCAGCAAGGCCTGCCCGACACGGGCCGAAGGATTGGCCCGGTCGGTCGCGCGCTCGTTGCCGCTGTCGCCGTAGTGGCCTTCGTGACCGTGGGCTATGCGGTGTATGCGTCCGGCACACCGGCGAGCGTCCCAGGGCTGACCGGAACCCCGGCCCCCGAGGCGTCGGGGCAGGCCAAGGTCGACACGGCCCGCGTCGCCGACCTGATGGCGAAGGTCCAGGCCGACCCGTCGGACGTCGCGACGCTCCAGGCACTCGGCGACCAGTACTTCCAGGCGGCCGACTACGCGACGGCCGCGGACTGGGAGCGCAAGGTACTCGCACTCGAGCCGTCCAATGCGACGGCGATGCTCGGGCTGGGGGCCGCGGAATTCAACCAGGGCAACGCCGCCGAGGCGGAGCGGCTGTGGCGGGCTGTCCTGGCGACCGATCCGAAGAACCTCGAAGCTCATTACGACCTCGGCTTCATGTACTTCAGCCAGAACCCGCCGGACGTCGCGCAGACCACCATCGAGTGGAACAGCGTCATCGAGATCGCGCCGGACTCGGACATCGCGAAGACCGTCTCGACGCACCTCAAGACCCTCGAGACCTGGGCGGCGTCCGCATCGCCTGCGGCCTCAACCGCACCTGCGGCATCGGCCCCGCCGGCGACATCGGCATCGCCGGCGGCGTCGGCGTCGTTGGTCCCCTGATCCATGGCCAGCCTGACCCTCGTCGTGGCCTTCCTCGCCGGGATCGTCTCCTTTGCCTCGCCATGCTGCCTCCCGCTCGTGCCCGCCTACGTCGGCTACATGGTCGGCACCGTGCCTGACGACGGCGCCGCCCGGCGGCGCGCGGCTCTCTCCCAGGCGCTGGCCTTCGTCTTCGGCTTCTCGGTCGTCTTCATCGCCCTGTGGGCGTCGGTCGGGCTCATCGGCTACGTCTTCCGCGACTACGCGGGCCTCCTGCGCCAGCTCGGCGGCGGGCTGCTCGTCTTCATGGGCCTGCATGTCGCCGGTGTGATCAACGTGGCCGCTCTCTATCGGGAGGTCCGTCTGCCGCTTGGGCCACTCGCGCCCGCGGGCCTGGGGTTCGGAGAGACGCGGTCGTCGACCCCGAGCTACGCGCGGTCGGCGCTGCTCGGCGTCGTGTTCGCAGCCGGATGGACGCCCTGCATCGGCCCGATCCTCGGCGGGATCATCGGCCTCGCCTCCGTGAGCACGACCGTGCTCGAAGGGACCGTCCTGCTCGTCGCCTACGCAGCCGGCCTGGCCCTCCCCTTCGTCCTGGTCGCGGTAGGGGCCACGTCCGTGAGCCGCCGGCTCGGCTGGCTCCGGGTGCATGCCCGGGCGGTGTCGTGGGTCACAGGCGGAATGCTCGTCGTCGTCGGGCTCCTGATGCTGACGAACACCTTCGTGCGACTGTCGACCTTCCTGGCCCCGATCGCATGAAGGACGCCTCCATGACCCCACTGACCCACGCGAACTCGCTGCGTGCCGAGATCGACGCCGATGGGCTCGAGGGCACCGTCGCGCTCTCCCCGTCGGACGTGCTCGATCGCCTGTGGCGGGTCTTCACGTCGATGCGCACGGCGTTGGTGCTCATGCTCGCGCTGACCGCGCTTGCGCTGGTCGGCGCGATCCTCATCCAGGCACCGGCGGGCCTCAGCTCGGATCCCCAGGCCTACGCTGCCTGGCTCGAGCGGCTGCGCCCGAAGTACGGCGGCTGGGTCCCCATCCTCGATCGGCTGGGACTCCTCTCGGTGTTCCAGACGATCTGGTTCAAGGCGATCCTCGTCGGGCTCACGACCTCGATCCTCGCCTGCTCGGTCAACCGGTACCGCGGCCTGTGGAAGACCGCCGTCCGCCCGCGCACGCGGATGGCCGGCAGCTTCTACGACCGTGCGCCACAGCGCGCGACGATCGACGCCGGTGACGACTTGGAGTCAACGGCCGATGCCACCCGCAGCATCTTCCGCGCCCGCCATTTCCGGACGGTGGTCGAGGCCGACGGTGACGTCGTCCACCTCTACGCGGACCACTTCCGGTGGGCGCCGTTCGGGACCCTCATCGCGCACATCAGCCTGGTGCTCATCCTCGTGGGCGCGCTCGTCGGCTCGGCCTTCGGCTTCCGTAACGGTGAGTTCGCGGCCACGGTTGGCACGACGGTCGACGTCGGTGGCGGGACCGGTCTCGCGCTCCTCGCGCGGAGCTTCTCGGACTCGTACTACGAGAACGGCGCGCCGAGCGACTACGCCAGCGACGTCGTGCTGTACCGCGAGGGCGTCGAGGTTGCCAGCCAGACCATCCGCGTGAATGAACCGCTGTCGTACGACGGGGTGTCGTTCTACCAGTCCTTCTTCGGCCCGGCGGCGGTCATGCGCGTCGCCGACGCGAAAGGGAACGAGCTCTACGACCAGGGCGTCCCGCTCCTCTGGAGCTCGGACGACGGCACCCGGCGGGTCGGCCAGTTCGCCCTGCCGGGGGCAGGCCTGACGGCGTTCGTCGTGGGCGCGGCTTCTGGGCAGGTGGACCCGACCATCAAGGCCGGTCAGATGCAGCTCGAGATCTACGAGCCGGGTTCGGAGCAGCCGTTCGCCATCGAGATCGTCTCCCAGGGCAAGCCCACGACCATCCGCGATCTCCAGTTCACGTTCCAGCGGGAGCAGGAGTTCACGGGCCTGATCGTGGCTCGCGACCCGGGTGTGACCTTCGTCTGGCTTGGCGCATTCGCGCTGGTCGGCGGCCTGTTTATCGTCTTCCTCTTCCCAAACCGTCGGATCTGGGCCGCCGTGCGGCGACTCCCAACCGGCGGGAGCGAGGTTCGCCTGGGAGCGACGGCGCGCCATGACGCGACGTTCGGACCCGAGTTCCAGGACCTGGTGCACGACATGCGACTCGCGCTCGAGCCGGGCGCTCATGAAGGAAAGGGGCACACCGTTGTTCAAGATGTCTGAGTACAGCTTCGTTGCCGGTCTCCTGTCGGTGGCCCTGGCCCTCATCTGCTATGGGCTCGCGTTCGCCTCCGTGCGCGTGGCACGCAGGCGGTCGGTTCTCGCACCGGCCGGTCTCGGCGGCAACCTGGGCGGAGGAACCGTCACGGTGGTGACGCGTGGCCCGGGAGCCATCGCGACCTACGGGACCCTGATCGCCTGGCTGGCGCTGGCGTTCCTGACCGCGTCGCTCGCCTTCCGGACGGTCGCCGTCGGCCACGGGCCGTTCGCGAACATGTACGAGTTCTCGGTGGCCTTCGCGTGGGGCGTCCTGGCCATGTCGCTCTACTTCGAGCGTCGCTACCAGCAGCGGATCCTCGGCCTGGTGGCCCTCCCGGTCGCCCTTGGACTGCTGCTCTACGCGACGACGATCCCGTCCACGTCCGAGCCGCTCGTGCCCGCGCTCCAGAACAACCTCCTGCTGACGACGCACGTGGCCGTGGCGATCGTCGCCTACGGCACGTTCTCGGTGGCGTTCGCGGCGGCGGTCCTGTTCCTCATCCAGCCGGAAGGCGGTCGCCGGCCGCTGCCTCGACCGGAGGTCCTCGACGAGATCTCCTACCGCGCGGTCGTCATCGGCTTCCCGTTCCTCACGCTGACGATCGTCCTCGGAGCGGTGTGGGCGAACGTCGCCTGGAGCAGCTACTGGAGCTGGGATCCGAAGGAGACCGCGTCGCTGGTCACGTGGCTGATCTACGGCGCCTACCTGCACGCGCGTGTCGTGCGTGGCTGGCGCGGCAAGCGGGCGGCCTGGCTGCTCGTGCTCGGCTTTGCCGCGACGCTCTTCACGTACTTCGGGAACCTGTTCTTCGGAGGCCTGCACAGCTACAGCGGACTCAACCAGCCGTAGGTCGCGAGGCCAACGGGATCACGACGGCAAGGGAGCGGCCATGCAGGGACTGGCAGAGACGCAGACGGCGACACCCGCCGCTCCGCAGACGGAACCCCACCGGCGAACCGGATCGGGGACGAGCGCGGCCGGCACGCTCATCATCGTCGCGGTCACCGCGGCGATCCTCCTGGCCGTGGCCTACCTGTCGGATCGGCGGGACGCGACCGCCACGGCAGGGGCCGTGACCTCGGTCACGGTCACCGGGACGTCGAGCGTGCCGGCGCCGACGGTGGGGGCGAAGGCGCCGGACTTCACGGCGGTGACCGCGGACGGAACCACGGTAACGCTCAGTGACTTCGTCGGTCGGCCGGTCTGGCTGACCTTCGGTGCCAGCTGGTGCCAGCCGTGCCGGGCGGAGAATCCGGACATCGAGGCCACCTACCGGACGATGTCCGGCTCGATCGTCGTGCTCCAGGTCTACATGTCGGAGGACGCCGGGACGGTCGACGACTACCGCGAGCGGGTCGGCCTGACCTACCTGACCGTGCCGGACCCGTCAGAGCGCCTCGCCAGCGAGTACCGGATCATGGGCATCCCGTCGCACTTCTTCATCGATGCCACGAGCGTCCTGCGAGAGATGAAGATCGGCAGCCTGGATCCCGCAGCGATGCAGGCGGCGGTCGCGCGGATCCGCCAGTGACGCCCGCGCGGAGCCGGGCGCGACCGCGGTCCGTATGAACCTGCCGGAGCCGGCTGGCATCCTGACGCCTGCCATCGAGCCTCCGCCGGCAACCGGCCCGGGTCGAGGCCTCCGGCGCTTCGCCGGTCGTCTGTTCGCGCGCGTCCCCCACCCGCCGCTGCGGAGCCGGCGCGGGCTGTTCCTCCTGGTCGTGCTCGTCGCCGGCCTCGGCTCGGCCATCACGGTCGGCAGCGTGGCGGCGATCCAGTGGACCGAGACGGCCGCCTTCTGCGGGCAATGCCACACGATGGGGCCGGAGCTCAAGGCCTACCAGCAGTCGCCGCACCGCAACGTGGCCTGCGTCGAATGCCATACCGAGCCCGGGGTCGCCGGCTGGATCAAGGCCAAGGTCAATGGCACTCGCCAGCTGGTCCAGATCCTGACCGGAACGTTCCCGAAGCCGATCCCGGCACCCGACCACAGCCTCCTTCCGCCCACGAGCACGACCTGCCTCAAGTGCCATGACGTCGCGCCGCTCCTGGCGAACGGCGGCCCGATCAAGCTCGTCATTCACAATCGCTACCAGCCCGACGAGGCGGTCACCAGGGATTCGATCGCCCTCGTGCTGCGGCCGTTCGGCTTCGGCGGCACGAACGACACACGCGGCGTCCACTGGCATATCGCGTCGGACGTCGAGTACCTCACGGCCGACGAGCACGCCCAGAAGATCGACTACGTGGCCGTCAACCAGGACGACGGGACGAAGGACGAGTTCATCGCGGCGGGCGCCGTGACGATGTCGAACGCCGTCGGACCCGACATCGATCGGCTCCGCGCGAACGATCGGGCCCGCACGATGGACTGCATCGATTGCCACAACCGCGTCGGCCACGGGATCGAGAGCGTCGACCAGGCGATCGACGGCGAGCTCGATTCGGGGGCCGTGAGCTCGACGCTGCCGTTCATCAAGCGAGAAGCCAGCGACCGCCTGTCGGTCGACTACCCGTCAGAGACCGATGCCGACCAGGCCATCGATGACCTCCGGGACTTCTACGCCGCGCGATACCCGCTGGTCGCCCGTGACCGGGCTTCGGACGTCAATGCCGCGATCGCGAGCCTCAAGACCGTCTACCGGCTGGTGGCGACGCCGGACATGCGGGTGACGGCGTCCACCTACCCGGACAATCTCGGCCACCAGACCGCCCCCGGTTGCTTCCGCTGTCATGACGGCGCCCACTACAAGGTGGTTGACGGGGCGCTCACCAGCGAGACCATTCCGTCGCAATGCTCGACGTGTCACACGTTCCCGCAGATCGGCCAGACCGAGTCGGGCGTCCTCATCGGGCAACGTCCGGACACGCACAACGATCGGCTGTGGGTCTTCAACCACAAGGCGACCGTCACGTCGGCCGAGCCCACCGGCCAGACCTGCGCGGCCTGCCACACGGCCACCTACTGCGCTAACTGCCACGCCACGAGCGCGGTCAAGGTCTCCCACGACAGCATGGTCACCAACCATGCCGCCGTGACGCGCCAGATCGGGGCGGCGGCCTGCGCCTCCTGCCACCAGCCGGCGTACTGCGCCCAGTGCCACTCGAACCGCGTCCTCCCCGAGGGCCCGGCGGGTCTCGGCCAGGCGGGTTCACCCCCGGACGGGGACCGTCCGGCCGAGGTGCCGCCATGACGCAACGGGTGTCGCCTAAGCCGTCGCGCGGCGGACAACCTCGCGAGTGGCTGACGATCCGCGACGCCAGCGCCCTTGCGGGCGTGTCGCCGGCCACCCTGCGGCGCTGGTCGAACGCCGGGGACATCCGCGCGTTCACGACGCCGGGCGGCCATCGCCGGTTCGCGCGGTCGGCCGTCCTGGGATTGCTGCCCCCGCCGAACCACGGGCACCCATCGATGCCGGCCCTCGGCGAAACGACCGAGTCGATCATTCGCGCCTACCGACGCGGCGTCTGCCGGTCGGCGTCCTGGCCGCCGTCCATCGAGGCGCTCACGAACGGCGCTCGCCAGCCATTTCGCGAGTGCGGCCGATGCATGGTAGCGGCCCTCGTCGACTATCTCGACGGCACGGATGGGGAGGCGGCCACAGAACGGCTTGCCGCGGCCGAGGCGGCGGCGCGGCGCTACGGACAGCTCGCGGCGCGCAGCCTGATCCCCCTGCGGGACACGGTCGATCTCTTCCTGCGCTTTCGGGCACCCCTCCTCAACGAGCTGGGAGCGCTGGCTCGCCGCATGGCCCTCG
>JBGPVC010000070.1:0-14441 GCA_041491485.1 Candidatus Limnocylindria bacterium | reverse complement strand
GCTCACCGACTGCGCGCTCGCCGTTGGAGAGGGGAGCATCACCGCGCTCATCGGGCCGAACGGCTCGGGCAAGACGACGCTCTTCAACTGCATCACCGGCTTTTACCAGCCGGAACGAGGCCAGATCTATGTCCGCGGCGTCCCCATCCTCGGACGTCGCCCGAGCGACATCGTCCACCTCGGCGTGATGCGCACCTTCCAGGTCACGCGCCTGTTCCGCCGAATGACAGTTCTCGAGAACATGATCGTGCCGGTCCGCCAGCTGACGCTGCGGTCACTGTTCACCGCGGCGATCAAAGGTCACGAACGCGAGCGGGCGGAGGCGCACCTCGAGTTCGTCGGGCTCCAGGCGCTCCGGGACCAGCCCGCCGAAAGCCTTTCCTTCGGCCAGCAGAAGCTCCTCGAGCTCGCGGCCGCACTGATGGCCGAGCCAGACATCCTGATGCTCGACGAGCCGGCCGGAGGACTGAACCCGGTCATGATCGAAAAGCTCGCCGGTCTTGTCCGCGAGCTGAACACTCGCGGAATGACCTTCCTGATCATCGAGCACAACATGGGCTTCGTGATGGATCTGTGCGACCCGGTCATTGTCATGCACCGTGGAACGGTGATCGCGCAGGGCTCGCCGGACGTGGTGCGTGAAGACCCGATCGTCCTCGACGCGTACCTCGGGGATTAGGCGATGTTGCTCGAGATCGAGGGTCTCTACGCGGGATACGGCGGTGGCGGCGACGTCTTGCGAGGTGTCGACCTCGCCCTCGCAGAAGCCGACTTCGTCTGCCTCATCGGCCCGAACGGCGCGGGGAAGTCGACCCTCCTGCGCGCGATCTCCGGGATCCTCCGGCTGCGCAAGGGTGCGATCCGGTTCGACGGCCAGGACGTGGCGGGGTGGCGTCCGGACCTGCTCTTCAGGCTCGGCATCGCCCACGTCCCGCAGGGTCGCAGCACGTTCCCCCAGATGACCGTGCACGAGAATCTACTGATGGGGGCGTACAGCATCCGCGACCACTCGCTCGCTCGGGAGCGGCTGCGCGCCGCCGCGGCGCTCTTTCCGATCGTCGTCGAGCAGGCGCATCGACGTGCGGGCCTGCTGAGCGGCGGGGAGCAGAAGCAGGTGGAGATGGCGCGGGCCGTCGTCACTTCACCGCGCGTCATGCTGCTCGACGAGCCGACGCTCGGCCTCGAGCCGCGCGCCGCCCGCACGGTCATGAACAAGATGCGCGAGCTCAACGAGAACGGCATGACGATTCTCCTGGTGGAACAGAACGCCCGCATGGGACTCAGCACGGCGCGCATGGGGTGCGTCATGGAGCTCGGCGCGATCAAGCTGCGCGGCGAAGGGCAGCGGCTCCTCGACGATCCGCAAGTCAAGCGCCTGTATCTCGGCGAGCGAGCCGCCGTATGACTGGCGCTGTGCGTAGGCCGATGGTCGCCGCGAAGACACGAGCCACGATCAGCGACGTTGCGTCGGAGGCCGGCGTCCACCCGTCGACGGTGTCGCGCGTCCTCAACGGCCACGTTGGGTCCACGATCCGGCCGGCGACCCGCGAGCGCGTCCTCGCAGCCGCCGACCGCCTTGACTACCGGCCCTCCGCGCTCGCCCGTAGCCTCCGCCTGCAGCGCACGCTGACCCTTGGGATGCTCGTCCCGGACATCACGAACCCGTTCTTCTCGTCGATCATCAAGGGGGCCGAGGACGCGGCTCGCCAGCGGGGCTACAACCTCATCCTGTGCAACTCTGAGGACGAGCCGGAGCGCGAGGCGACCTACCTGCGCGTGCTCCGTGAGCGCCAGGTCGACGGCCTGCTCATCGCCTCCTCCCAGATGGCCGACGACACGATCGCCGCGCTCCGTGAGGAGGCCTTCCCGTTCGTCCTCCTCAACCGGGCGACCCGCAGCGCGGAGGACCTCGCGGTGGTCGTCGATAACCGCGCAGCGGGCGTCGAGGTGGTCGCCCATCTCGCCGGGCTCGACCATCGGAGGGTCGGCCACATCGCCGGACCCCAGAACACGACGACGGGCGTCGACCGCCGGAAGGGGTACCGGGCCGGGGTCCTTGCGTACGGTCTGGCCGACGAGCCGGAGCTCGTGGTCGAGGCCAGCGCGTTCTCAGAGGAGGCCGGCCATGAGGCACTCGGGATCATGTTCGCCGGGCCCACACGGCCGACGGCGGTCTTCGCCGCCAACGATCTGATCGCTATCGGCATGCTGCAGCGACTCCGCGAGATCGGCGCTCATGTTCCGGGTGATCTCTCGATCGTCGGCTTCAACGACATCCCGCTTGCCGGTCTGCTCGAGCCCGCCCTCACGACGGTGCGTGTACCTCAGCTCGAAATGGGCGTCGCCGGCGCTCATCTGCTCATCGATCGTCTGGAGGGTCGACCGATCGGGGACGTCCGCCTGACCTTGCCCACCGAGCTCATCGTCCGCGCGTCCTCGGCCGCGCCAGCCGCACCATGGGGCGGTCCCCCATGACCACCGGAGCCCAGTCATGACGCGTCTCGTCGACCTGACCCAGCCCTGGGGCGATCGGATGCCCACCTGGCCCCAATTCGATTCGATCGAGGTCACCGACATCACGACCCACCACCGGGACCGCAAGAGCACGATGCTCGTCAAGACGAATATGCATACCGGCACGCACATCGACGCGCCGAGTCACTACTGCGAGACCGGCCGGAACCTCGGCCAGATCGAGCTGAGCGAGCTCTATGGGTCGGGCTTGGTGATCGATCTGCGGCCGATCACCAAGCCCTGGAGCTACTACAGCCTCGCTGACATCGAGACCCACCTCCCGCCGGGCGAGTCGATCCGCGACAACGACATCGTCGTGCTCTATACGGGCTGGGACTCGTACAACTGGAGCAAGCCGACGCGTAACGACGTGACCTACTTCGACCGCCATCCGGGCCCGCAGCCCGAGGTCATCGACTACCTCATCGCAAAGCAGATCAAGTGGATCGGCGCGGATCTCGCCTCGATCGACCACTCGCTGCACACGCGCGTTCGGCGCATGCGACCCGATCTCGTGGCCGAATACGAGGCGATCACCGGCCGACCGATCGAGGAGACGCTGCCGGAGAAGGATTTCGAGTACATCCATTACGCGACCGCGCGACACGACATCTCGATGCTCGAGAACCTCGGCGGGGAGATCGCCGAGGTGGCCGGCAAACGGGTCGACATCGGCGCGTTTCCCTGGCGCTGGCAGGGTGGCGAGGCGTGCGTCTGCCGCGTCGCCGCCTTCGAGAAGGAGTAGACATGGACGCGCTCGTGCTGACGGCTCCGCACGCGTTTGAGATCCGTGAGGTCCCACGGCCGGAGCCGGCCGCCAACGAGGTCCTGTGCCGGGTGCGGGCGATCGCGATCTGCGGCACCGACGCCGAGATCATCGAGGGAAGCTTCGCCGGTCGGTGGCCGCGAGCCTACCCGTTCATCCCCGGCCATGAATGGTCCGGTGAGGTCATCAAAGCCGGCCCGATCGCCGAGCAGAACGGGTTCACCGTCGGCACACGCGTCGCCGGGACCTCGCACTCCGGTTGTGGCTATTGCCGGATGTGCCGGATCGGTCGCTACAACCTGTGCTTCAACTACGGTCGGGAGGACCTTGGCCACCGTCAGTACGGCCACTACACCCAGGGGGCCTACGCCGAATACGTCATCCACACGATCAAGAGCGTCTTCCGGATCCCGGATGCGATGCCGTTCGACACCGCCGCCCTGTGTGACACCGCCTCGATCGCGCTCCACTCGGTGAAGCGACCCGGGATCCAGCCAGGCGACCTGGTCGCGTCGGTCGGCTCTGGCGGCATGGGCCTGCTCGTGGCGATGTGCGCGAAGGCCCTCGGGGCAGCCCGCGTCATCGTCGTCGGCGGCGGCAAGCGCCTGGAGCGGGCACGCGCCCTCGGCTTCGAGACCGTCGACTACCACGACGGCGACCCCGTGGCCCGGGTGCGCGAGTGGACGGGCGGCATCGGGGCGGACGTGGCGATCGACTCCGCCGGCTCGCGGGATTCCGTGGGCCAGGCGATTTCGATGGTCCGCAAGGGCGGCCGCGTCGCGTTCACCGGGATCCCCAAGGAACCGACCGCAGTGAACTTCCAGAAGATCGTGCTCGAGGAGATCGACCTCTACGGCGTCCGGGCGAACCGGAACACCATGGAGGAGGTCATCCCGCTGATCGCCGACGGCCGGATTCCTGCCGGGCAGCTGATCACGCACCACTTCCCGCTCCGCGAGTTCGCGGACGCGCTCCGGACGTTCAACGAGCGGATTGACGGCGCGCTGAAGGTCATCGTCGAGCCGTGACCGCGTGGAGCCGTCGCGGGGTGTCGGCATCGTGAGCCTCCCGCGGCGGATGAGCGCGGTCGTCTTCGAGGCGCCCGAGCGCTTCGCCATCGCCGACGTTCCTGTCCCCAATCCCGCCCCGGGCTACGCTCTCGTCCGGGTCGAGGCGTCGATGGTCTGCGCCACCGACCGCAAGATCCTCGCCGGGCGGTTTGCCGGGACCCGTTTCCCTCACATCCCGGGCCACGAGTTCTCCGGCACGATCGCCGGCCTCGGGCCTGGCACGGACGGCCCCTCGCCCGGGACCCGGGTGGGCGTGGAAGTCCACGTCGGGTGCGGGACCTGCGATCGATGCCGCGAAGGCCTCTACAACCTGTGCCGGAACTACGGTCGGACGGAGACGGGTCACGCCCATGTCGGCTTCACGATTGCCGGCGGGCTGGCGGAGTTCGCCAGCGTGCCGGTCGCGGCCCTCCACCAGCTGCCCGACGCCGTCTCGACGCCGGACGGGGCGTGGACCGACAACCTCGGTGTGGCCCTCTGGGCCCTCGAGCGCGGGCGGCTCCACGCGGGCGAGTCAGTCGTCGTCATCGGACCAGGGGCGATCGGCCTCTGCGCGGCCCAGCTCGCCCGAGCGAGCGGCGCGGGCCGAGTGACCATCGTGGGTCGAGGCGAGCGCCTCGTGCGTGCCGCCCGCTTCGGCGATGCGACGGTGGACGAGCGCGACGCCGGCGAGCTCGCCGGCTCGGCCGATCTCGTTGTGGAGTTCGCCGGGACCGCGGACGCAGCACGCCTCGCGCTATCGACGGCCCGCCGGGGCGGCCGTATCGTTCTCGGTGGCGCGACCGGCCAGGGGGTCGAGCTGTCGGGCGTGGACCTCTCAATGATCGTCCGCGGCCACCTCGACGTGCTTGGCTCGGTGGCGAACCCGATGGGCGTCTCCGGCCGGGCCCTGCAAGTGCTCGCGCGAGGCGGCGTCGACGTGGCGAGCCTGACGACGCACCGCTTCCCGCTGGCCGATTTCGCCGAGGCCTGGGCGACATTCATCGAGCGCCGTCAGGGCGCGATCCGCGTCATGCTCATCACGCCTGCCGTGAGCGCGACCCGCCGAAAGGAGCCCGCTCGTGGCCACTGAACCGGCGAACAAGGTGCAGCTCGCCGTCGCCCACTGGAAGCCGCGGTTCGTGGCGAACGGGATCGACGTCAACGACTTCGAGCGAGTCCAGGCCGCGACGACAGAATGGGCGGCGTGGGCGCCGAACTGGAAGGCCGTGGGCGACATGCACCGGGCGCGCGCCGAGGAGGCGTCCGCCCGCGGGCACGTCGTCAGCGCGACCGAGGCATTCCAGCGAGCCGCCTGGGCCTACCACCTCGGGAAGTTCCTGTGGTTCGAGAACCCGGATCTGCACCTCGAGATGAGCGCCCTCGTTCTCGCGACCTACGCCCGGGCGCTCCCGCACCTCGATCCGCCCGGCGAACGCCTGGAGATCCCGTTCGAAGGCACGACGATTCCCGGTAACCTGCGGCGGCCGCGCGACGTCGCCCGTCCGCCGGTCGTGCTCCTCGTCCCCGGCCTCGATTCGGTGAAAGAGGAGCTGTTCGCGATGGAGCAGGACTTCCTCCGCCGCGGCATGGCCACCCTCACGGTCGATGGTCCGGGCCAGGGCGAGAGCGCGCCGCGCTTCCCGATCCGGGCGGACTGGTCGAGCGTCGTTCGGCCGATCATCGACGCCCTCGCGGCCCGGCCCGATGTGGACGCCGGCCGGGTCGGACTGATGGGGATCAGCATGGGCGGCATCTACGGCCCGCTCGCGGCGGCGAAGGAGAAGCGGATCCGGGCGCTCGTCGCGCTCGCCGGCCCGTATGACCTGTCGGAGTGCTGGCCCGCGCTCAACGAGCTGACCCGGGCCGGCTACGTCTTCTACACCAAGTCGAAGGACGAGGCGGAGGCGTTCGAGAAGTCGAAGACCCTCGCGCTCCACGGCGTGCTCGCGCAGGTCGACCAGCCGCTGCTCGTCATCCACGGCGCCCGGGACCGGCTTTTCCCGCCGGAGCAGGCCGAGCGGATCGCGCGGGAGGCGCCGGACGCGACCCTCCTCATGTACCCGGACGGCAACCACGTCTGCAACAACATCGCGTACAAGTACCGGCCTGCCATGGCCGACTGGATGAGCGAGCGACTCAGCTGATGACCGACCTTCTCGAATCGATCAACCCCGCGACCGAGGCGGTTCTCGCCCGTTTCCCGGCGTCTACGCCGGACGAGATCGAGACCGCGATCGCCGAAGCCGAGGCGGCCCAGCAGACGTGGCGCCGGACGTCATTCGACGAACGGGCCGTGGCGATGCGCCGCCTCGCCGCACACCTGCGAAGCAACCGCGACGACTACGCCCAGCTGATCACGCTGGAGATGGGCAAGCCGATGGCGGAGGCGCGCGCGGAGATCGACAAGTGCGCCTGGGCGTGCGAGTTCTATGCGGACCAGGCGGCCGCGTTCCTCGCCGACGACGTCATCGCCACGAACGCAACGCGGAGCTTTGTCGGGTACCAGCCGCTCGGGATCGTCCTCGCGATCATGCCTTGGAACTACCCGTTCTGGCAGGTCTTCCGGTTCGCCGCCCCGGCCCTGATGGCGGGCAATGGCGCCCTCCTCAAGCACGCCTCGAACATCCCGCAATGCGCGCTCGCCGTCGGTTCTGCATTCGCCGCGGCGGGCTTCCCGGACGGGCTCTTCCGCACGCTGCTGTTGCCTGGCGCGGCCGTCGAGCCGGTCATCCGCGACCGTCGCGTCCGGGCGGTGACCCTCACGGGCAGTTCGGATGTCGGGGCGCGCGTCGCCGCGGTCGCCGGCGCAGCCCTCAAGAAGACCGTGCTCGAGCTGGGCGGGTCCGACCCGTACATCGTCCTCGCTGACGCGGACGTGGCGGCCGCGGCGGCAACCGCGGTCCGCGCCCGGAACCAGAACACCGGCCAGTCATGCATCGCGGCGAAGCGCTTCCTGGTGGCGAACGAGGTCGCGGAGGAGTTCGAGGAGCGCTTCGCGCGGGCCGTCGCCTCGCTGCGGGTGGGCGATCCGCTCGACGTGGCGACGGAGGTCGGGCCGCTCGCCCGCGCCGACCTGCGCGATGTGCTCGAGCGACAGGTCGATGAGTCGGTTCGCCAGGGCGCTCACGTCCTGACCGGCGGCCGGCGCGTGGCCGGGCCCGGGTACTTCTTCGAGCCGACGGTCCTGGCCGGGGTCCGGGACGGCATGCCCGTCCTCGCCGAAGAGACGTTCGGGCCAGTCGCCGCGGTGCGGCGGGTCCGCGACGCGGAGGAGGCGATCGCGATCGCGAACGGGTCCGATTACGGCCTCGGCGGCAGCCTCTGGACCGCCGACGTCGCGGCCGGTGTCGCGCTGGCCAGGCGGATCGAGTCCGGGGCAGTCTTCGTCAACGGCATGGTCGCGTCGGATCCCCGCCTGCCATTCGGTGGCGTGAAGCACAGCGGTTGGGGACGAGAGCTCGGCCCCTTCGGGATCCGCGAGTTCACCAACGTCCAGACGATCTGGGTGGGACCCGAGACGGCCCCCGGCGGCCCGGTCGCCGAGTAGCTCCATGACGAACACCCACGAAATCCCCAGGAGGGATCGACCTTGACGATGACGATGAGCCAGCTCGAGCTGTCGGTCGAACAGCGGCTGATGCAGCAGACCACGCGCGAGTACGTCGACAAAGTGGTGATCCCGTTCATCCGCGCCAACCGGGAGCGCGAGTGGCTGTTCGATCCGGACGCGCGCCTTCCGCGGAACATCCTCGAGGAGGCCGACGCGGCGGGCCTCCGGGGGCTCGGAGTGCCCGCCCAGTACGGCGGCCTCGAGCTGGATCCGGGGATGGAGGCACAGACGTTTGCTGTGATCGCCACCGAGCTCGGTCGCGGCGACGCCGGCCTCGCGGACAAGCTCGCCCAGGGCTGGAAGGTGTCCGTGCTGCTCCGGAACGTCGCCCCGGACCACCTGCAGGCGCGCTGGTTCCCGCGCTACATGGCGGATCCGTCGTTCCTCATGGCCCACTGCTTGACCGAGCCGAAGGGGGCGTCCGACCGCTGGTTGCCGTACGACGTCCCGGAAGCGAACATGGACACCCGGGCCACGTTCACCGACGGTAACTGGACCATCAACGGGCGAAAGCACTACATCAGCAACGGCTACGACGCTTCGCTGTACGTCGTCTACGCGAACACGAACCCGGCTGTCGGCATGCTCGGGGGCACGAGCAGCTTCCTCGTCCCCCGGGACACGCCCGGTCTGACCGTGACCCGTTGCAACGAGACGATCGGCGGCCGCTACATGAACAACGGCGAGATCGTGTTCGAGGACTGCCGGGTACCCGAAGACCACCTCCTGGTGCGGGACGATGCCCTCGGCAAGGCGGGTGTCTACTTCCGCCCCGGCAAGATCCTCCAGGCTGCCAAGAACCTCGGGACGGGCCTGGCCGCCTTCGAGGACACTGCCACCTTTGTGCAGCAGCACATCCAGGGCGGTCGCATCCTGATCAAGCACCAGGCCGTCGCGCTGCGGCTGGCGAAGATGGCCATCAAGCTGGATGCGGTGGCCGCCTTCGTGCGCCACGCGGCCCGCGCCGTGGACGAGAACGCCGCGGACGCCGACAAGCTGTGCAATATGGTCAAGGTCTTCGCCTCGGAAGAGGTGTTCGAAGTGTGCCGCCAGGCCCTTGAGCTGCACGGCGGCCACGGAGCCATGCTCGACGTCGGGATCGAGAAGTACCTCCGTGACGCGAGCGTGTACCTCCACATGGATGCCACCGTGGACGTATCGTCCTTCAAGATCATCAAGGCGATGTTCCCGGCGACGGCAGGCAAGTACGCGGGTCCCGAATGATGAAGCGCTGGAGCATGGGATGAGCGGGAACGCCACGCTCGAGGCGTGGGTGGCCGAGGTCGCAAACATGTGCGGGCCCGATCGTGTCCACTGGTGCGACGGGTCGCAGGCCGAGTACGACCAGATGCTCCTCGCAATGGTCCAGGCCGGCACCGCAATCCCCCTCGCCGACACGCGTCCCGGCAGCATCCTCGTCCGCTCCCACCCCGCCGACGTCGCGCGCGTCGAGGATCGGACATTCATCTGTTCGGCCAACCGGGAGGACGCCGGGCCGACCAACAACTGGGTGGAACCGGCGGAGATGAAGGCGACCCTGGCCGGCCTGTTCACGGGGTCGATGGCGGGGCGGACCATGTACGTGATTCCCTACTCCATGGGTCCCGTCGGTTCGCCGATCGCCAACATCGGCGTCGAGATCACCGACTCGCCGTATGTCGTCGCCAACATGCACGTGATGACGCGCGTCGGCACAGCCGTCCTCGACGTCATCGGCGAAGACGGGTCCTTTGTCCGGGGCCTGCACTCGGTCGGCGCGCCGCTCGGCCCGGGCGATCCCGATTCGACCTGGCCCCACAACCTCGACAACAAGTACATCAGCCACTTCCCGGAAACGCGCGAGATCTGGTCGTTCGGCTCCGGCTACGGGGGCAACGCCCTCCTCGGCAAGAAGTGCCACGCGCTGCGCATCGCCTCTGTCCAGGCGCGCGACGAGGGCTGGCTTGCCGAGCACATGTTGATCCTCAAGATCACGAGCCCGGCCGGCAAGGTCCACTACATCACGGGTGCGTTTCCGTCGGCCTGCGGCAAGACGAACCTGGCCATGCTGGCGCCGACGATCCCCGGCTGGAAGGTCGAGACCATCGGCGACGACATCGCGTGGATGAAGCTCGGCGCCGACGGTCGCCTCCGCGCGATCAACCCGGAGGCCGGGTTCTTCGGCGTCGCTCCAGGGACGAGCATGGCCTCGAACGCCAACGCGATGGGCACGCTCACCGCCAACACGATCTTCACGAACTGCGCCATGACGCCGGACGGCGACGTCTGGTGGGAACAGATGACCGACGAGCCGCCGGAGTCGGCGACCGACTGGCTGCGCCGGCCGTGGCCCGGCGCGGGAAACCGGAAGGCCGCCCACCCGAACGCCCGCTTCACCGTCCCGGCCCGCCAGTGCCCCGTCATCGCGCCCGAATGGGAGGATCCCGAGGGTGTCCCGATCGACGCGATCCTGTTCGGCGGTCGGCGCACGAACACGGTACCGCTCGTGACGCAGGCGTACGACTGGACGCACGGCACGTTCATGGGCGCCACGGCCGGCAGCGAGACCACCGCCGCCGCGGTCGGCGCCGTGGGCCAGTTGCGCCGCGATCCGATGGCGATGCTGCCGTTCTGCGGCTACAACATGGCCGACTACTGGAATCACTGGCTGAGCTTCGCGACCCGCACCGATCCGGCGCTCCTGCCGCACGTGTTCTTCGTGAACTGGTTCCGCAAGGGTCCGGATGGGAAGTTCCTGTGGCCAGGCTATGGCGACAACAGCCGCGTCCTGAAGTGGGTGATCGAGCGCATCGAGGGATCGGCCGACGCCGTCGACACGCCGATCGGGCGCCTGCCGGCCGACGGTGCGCTCGACGTCGACGGGCTCGCGCTCGCTGACGGGGCAATGGACCAGCTGCTGGACGTCGACGTCCCCGGCTGGCTCGACGAGGTCGCGCTGATCCGCGAACATTTCGCGCGGTTCGGCGACAGGCTGCCGTCACCATTGGCCGCCTGCACGGACGACCTGGAGGCCAGACTGCTGGCGACGTATCCCGACGGGGTTCGCGCCTGACCGAACGGGCATGCCCCGAGAGGTCGGTCGTCAGCCGTGGGCGTGGAGCGGCTTGCCGGCCAGTGCGTGGTGCGGCTTGCCGGCCAGTGCCATGAAGGCCTCGCTCTGGGTAGGCGACGCAACCTCGACACTTGTTCCGAAGGCCTGACCATCCGGGACGGCCCACGTCGAGAGCACTGCATCAGCTATGTTGGCCGCGACCTCGGCATGCGACGAATCTCATGCAGGCGCGTCGATCGCCATCTCGCGCAGGCGAGCGACGACCTCGTCGGCCTTCGCGTAGGCTGCCCGCTCGAGCACCTTGCTGATGCTTGGCGAGGCGATCCCACCGGTGACACGCTGGATCGGGGAGTCGAGGTGGTCGAACAGCCGGCGCTGGATCTCGTCCGCGAGCCAGCCACCATAGGAAGTGCCCAGCGCTCCCTGCTCCGCGATCAGGACGTTGTGCGTCTTCCGGACGCTGTCAGAGACCGTCGCCCAGTCCAGGCTCGCCCGGTCGAGCCACCGCAGGTCGATGACCTCGGCGTCAATCCCCGTCTCGTCGACCGCCTTGAGCACCTCGGACGTCATCGCGAGGTAGGTCAGTACCGTCAATGCGGCCCCGCGGCGCCGTACAGATGCCTTCCCGACCGGCAGGTAGTGATCGAAGTTGTCCGGGAGGCCCGGTCCGGTGGAGCGGTAGAGGTCGACGTGCTCGAGCACAACCACCGGGTCGTCGCAGGCCAGGGCGGTGTTCATCAGGCCCACGTAGTCGAACGGGGTGGATGGGGCGACGATCCGCCAACCCGCAGACGTGGCAAAGATGCCGGCCGGATCGATGGAGTGCTGCGAGCCGTAACCGGTCCCGATCGCGACCTTGCTCCGGAGCACGAGCGGGACCTTCCCGTCGCCGCCGAACATGTGTCGGGCCTTGGCGATCTGGTTGAACACCTGGTCTGCGGCAACCCACATGAAGTCGGCGTACATGAACTCGACAACCGGCCGGAAGCGCCCGTCGACGGCGATCCCGCCACCGAGCCCCACGAACGCATTCTCGCTGATCGGGGTACCGAGAACGCGATCCGGAAAGGCCTCCTTCAGGCCCCTCGTGGCGCCGTTCGTGCCCCCGTTGAGGCGGTGAATATCTTCGCCCATGACGACGACGCGCGGGTCCGTCTCGAGGCGCCGTCGCATGACGCCAGCCACTGCGTCGATGAATCTGACCTCCTCCATCTGTCCGGCGAAGTCATCGGTGTCGGTGAATGAAAGCCCCGACAGCTCGCTGAGGTCGCCCAACACCCCCTGATCGACGATCCCCGGATCGGGCCACTCATCGAGACGTATCCGGTGCTCACTGGGCTTGCCCTCGACGGGCTCCAGCAGGACCTCCCCGAACCCGGCCACCATCGCCTTCGCGCGACCGACGGCACCGGCGACGTCCTCCTCGGTCAGGATGCCCCGGCGGACCAGTCGGCGCGCGGTCGCATCGATGGGGTCTCGGGCGCGCCAGGCGGCCTCCTCCTCCTTCGTCCGATACCGGAAGGCGCTCCCGGGGAAGGCGCCGTTCTGGTGAAAGTAGCGGTAGACGTCGGCCTCGATGAGCGTCGGGCCGTCGCCGGCGCGCATGAGCTGAAGCGCCTCCTGGGTCGCCAGGTGCACGGCCAGCGGGTCCATCCCGTCGACCTTCCAACTCGGGATGCCGAAGCCGGGACCCCGCCCCGACAAGCGCGCCTCCGCCGTCGCCTCGGACACGCTGGTCGACACCGCATACTGGTTGTTCTCGACGAAGAAGCAGATCGGCAACTTCCATGCTGCCGCGAGATTGAATGTCTCCAGCGTGGAACCGATGTTGATCGCGCCATCGCCAAAGTAGGTAATCGCTATTCGGTCCGTGCCGGCGAACTTGTGCGCCCACGCCGACCCGGCGGCGAACGGCACGCCCCCGCCCACGATCGCGTTTGTCCCTGTCGCCCCGGCTTCGAGCCACTTCAGGTGCATGCTCCCGCCGCGCCCGTGGCTGAACCCTCGGTCGAGGCCGCAGATCTCGCGCAGTGTCCGGAGTAGCGCCTCCCGGACGTCATCCGGATATGGCTGTGTCGGGTCGATGCCTTCGGGGTGCAGGTAGCCGAGAACCTTCGCGAGAAACTGGTGATGGCCACGGTGAGACCCGCTGACAGTGTCCTGCGACGTGAGCCCCATGATGGAGCCAACAGCCCCACCCTCCTGGCCGATGCTCGAATGGGCCGGTCCGTGGATGAGCCCAGCCGCCGCCAGCTCGAGCACGTACTCCTCGAACGCTCGGATGAGCACGAGTTGGCTGAGCATCGCGGTGAGCAGGTTCGGCGCCGCGGCGTCCCAGTCGGCCTCGGTCACGACGAGCTCGGTCCACTCCACAGTCGGATCGAGACGATTGTGCGCAGGCATGGAGACCTCGTTCGCGAAACGGCGAGAGCGCAGAGTCTGCCACACTATGGATCCAACATCAAGACAGTCTGGACAGCGTCGTGCACGTCTGTCAGGCTGTGAATACACATTTCGGATCCAATCTGGAGAAGACGTGGCGATCCCCGGACTCGCACGCATCGACCACATCGGCTTCACCGTCCCCGACCTCGACGAGGCGACGACCTGGCTCGTCGATGTCCTGGGCTGCGAGCTCATGTACTCGCTCGGTCCCTTTCGGTCCGACGACGGCGACTGGATGCTCGAGCACATGAACGTCCACCCCAGGTCGGTCATGGAGCAGCTCCGCTTCTTCGATTGCGGCGGTCAGGCCATCTTCGAGGTCTTCCAGTACTCAACCCCCGAGCAGGACGCGACGACGCCGCGGAACAGCGACATCGGTGGCCATCACGTTGCCCTCTACGTGGACGACATCGCCGCGGCGGTCGCCTGGCTCCGTGCGGCCGGCGTGCCGGTCCTGGGCGACCCGATCACGAGCCGCGGTGCTTCCGAAGGACAGCGCTGGGTGTACTTCCTGGCGCCATGGGGCATGCAGTTCGAGCTTGTCTCCTACCCGAACGGGAAGGCTTACGACCTCGACCCGTCACGGTTCCCGGTAGCGCCGGCCCCCGCCCGGCCGCGACACGGGCAGGGGCCGGCGTCGTGAGATCCGGAGACCGGCGGTCAGTGTCGGGACATCGAGGGCGCGACGGTGGCTGAAGCCAGGAGCAGACGGATGCTCAGGCCCGCGGATCCGGTCACGAGCCAGCGCATCGCGGGCGCCATGCGCGAGGCGATCCTCGCTGGCGACCTCCTCCCGGGCACCCGCCTGGGGCAGGACGACATTGCCGCGCGGTTCGGAACCAGCCGCCTCCCGGTCCGCGAGGCGCTGCGCATCCTGGAGGCCGAAGGGCTTGCGACGCTCGCCCCGAATCGTGGGGCACGAATCCCAACGCTGGAGCTCCACGAGGTCAACACCTACTACCGCATGCGGGAGCGCCTCGAGCCACTCACGTTGATCGAAAG
>JBGPVC010000069.1:0-14470 GCA_041491485.1 Candidatus Limnocylindria bacterium | reverse complement strand
CTCCTGGGCGTCCGCCCGGGTGACGTTCGCCACTGATCGGATCGAGCGCTCCCACCACAGGTCGTCGTAGGAGAACGCCGGGATCCCGTCGAGGTGGATGGCGTTGACCACGACGGTCCCGCCCCGATCGATCGCGCGCAGTGCGGAGACCACGACCGAGCCGACGGGCGCAAAGGTGATGGCCGCTTCGAGCGGCGCCGGAGGCGGATCGTCGTAGCCCCCGACCGAGGCGGCACCCAACGCCGTCGCCCGGTCGAGGTCGCGTGCGCTCCGCGAGGCGACGTGGACATCGCAGCCCCAGTGCCTCGCGACCTGGATGGCCTGGCGTGCCGAGGCTCCAAAGCCGTACAGCCCGAGCCGCCCACCGGCCCGGATCCCGCTCAGGCGGAGCGCGCGATAGCCGATCACGCCACCACACAGGAGCGGCGCCGCCGCGACATCGTCGAGCCCGGAGGGGATCCGCACCGCGACGTCGGCCCGGACCGTCGTGAGCTCGGCAAAGCCACCGTCCACGTCCCAACCGGTGAACCGGGCGGCGCGGCACAGGTTCTCCCGGCCGCTCCGGCAAAACGAGCACGTCTCGTCGAAGGCGGCGAGCCAGGTCGTTCCCGCCCGGTCGCCGATCGCCCATCCGTCGACATCGGGGGCGATCGCCACGACCTCGCCGACGGCCTGATGGCCAGGCACGACGGGACTCCGGTGTCGCGGCAGGTCGCCGGTCGCGATCTGCAGGTCGGTGCGGCACACGGCGCAGGCTGCCACGCGAACGAGCAGCTCGCCGGCAGCGGGCACCGGATCCGGCACCTCCACCAGCTCGAGGGGGTCTTCGGCCGCCGGTCGGGGCCGGCCGACCAGCATGGCCCGCATCAGGCCAGCCCCAGCTTGCGCGCCTCCGACCGCAGGTGGTCGCGATGGTCGGGATGAGCGATCGCGATGAGGGCGGACGCCCGCTCGCGGAGACTCCGGCCGAACAGCTCGGCGACACCCCATTCGGTCACGATCGTCCGGACGTGCGCCCGGGTGGTGACGACGCCGGCGCCGCAGGCCAGTGACGGCGTGATCCGCGAGATCGTGTCGCGGGCGGCCGTCGACGGCAGGGCGATGATCGCCCGGCCTTCAGGCGCCAGCGCCGCGCCGCGAACGAAGTCCATCTGGCCGCCGACCCCGCTGTAGATCCGGCTGCCGATCGAGTCGGCCACGACCTGGCCGGTCAGGTCGACCTCGATCGCCGAGTTGATCGCGGTCATCGTGTTGAACGAACGGATGATGTGGGTGTCGTTGGTGAAGTCGACCGAGCGCATCTCGACCATCGGGTTGTCGTTGACGAAGCTGTACAGGCGGCGCGAACCCATCATGAAGGCGGTCACGATCTTTCCGCGATTCCGCTGCTTGCGCGCACCCGTGATGACGCCGGCCTCGACCAGGTCCACGACCGCATCGGTGAACATCTCGGTGTGGATCCCGAGATCCTTGTGGTTCGTCAGGGCCAGCGCGGTCGCGCTCGGGATCGCGCCGATCCCCAGCTGGAGCGTCGCGCCGTCCGGGATGAGCTCGGCGACGTACTCGCCGATCCGCCGCTCGACGGCGCCGATCGTGCCACTGGAATACTCGTAGGGCGGGACATCGACCTCGACGGCCAGGTCGATGTCGTCGACGTGGATGAAGCTCTCGCCGAGGGTCCGCGGCATGGCCCGGTTGAGCTGGACGATGACGGCCTTCGCGGCCCGGATCGCCGCGTGCATCGCCTCGACCGAGGTCCCGAGCGAGCAGAAGCCATGGGCGTCCGGCGGGGTGGCGTTGACCAGCACGGCATCGAGCGGGAGCGCCCCGCGCTCGAACAGGTGCGGGACCTCGGACAGGAAGACGGGCACGTAGTCGGCCCGCCCGTCATTCACCGCCTGGCGGGCGTTGGGTCCAACGAACAGTGCCCGATGCCGGAAGTGCGGCGCCATCTCCGGGGTGAGGTGCGGTCCCGGACCCTCGATGTGCAGGTGGACCATGCCGACGTCGCGCAGCTCCGGAGCGCGCGCCACGAGGGCGTCGAGGAGCACCGACGGGGTCGCCGCGGCGCAATGGATGTAGACCTCGTGGCCGCTCTGGATGCCGGCGACAGCCTCGGCCGGGGAGACGATGCGCATCAGTCCTCGATCTTCACATGATCGGCCGGTTGGCCGCGCGGGCCTGGTCGTCGCCGGTCACGCCGGCTGGCGGACCTTGCTGGATGGCGTCGTGTCGGGCTCGACATCGACGAGGCGATCCGGTCGATGGGTCACCGCGACATAGGCGCGTTCAAAACCGGTTCGCGCATAGGCGGGTCCGGAGACCACCACCTGCTCGTCGTCGACGACCTCGCCGACGGTCCGGGCCTCGAAGTCGGCCTCGCTCTCGCCTTGCGCGCGATCGACGAGCCCGACGGTCTCGCGGCCATCGGGGCCCTGCCCGACGATGAAGGCCTGGTCATGATCGATCCACACGACGACCTTGTGCGCTGGTCGTGCGTCCGCAGTCAGTCTTCGTGGAGCCATCAAGGCACCTCCCGTTCGATCCTGAGCATGCTGGCCGGGCCGCCGGACCGTCAGGGTCGAATGGCCGAATGTCGGGGTCCACTCGGCCCGGCCGGGTCGAGATGATGCCGTTCGAGCGGCGGATCGGCGGGGGCGGGCCGAATCCTCAGCCGGCGATGAACGGCAGGTACTCCGGCCACCACATCGCGCGGTCGACCGCGGGCTCGATCTCCTCGTCCCGGTACTGCCGGCCATAGCCGCTGTCGAGGAGCTGTCGGACCACCGCCACGGCGATCGTTCGGGCGATGCGGCGCAGGTCGCGAATGGGCGGATACATCGCGCCCGACGCCAGCCGGTCAGGCGAAACCATGGCGGCGAACTCGCGAGCGGCGACGAGGAACGCCTCGTCGGTCACCTCGCGCGCCTCGGCCACGATCGCCCCGAGCCCGACACCCGGGAAGATGAACACGTTGTTGGCCTGTCCGATGATCCGCCGGCCACCCGCCAGCTGGACATCGGGGTTGGGGCTGCCGGTGGCCACGATCGCTCGGCCGTCCGTCCACGTGAAGATGTCGGCAGGTTTGGCCTCGGCCTTGTCACCCGGGTTCGAGAGCGGAAGGATGATCGGCGTCTGGGCGTGCTGTGCGACCTCACGGACCAGGGCCTCGGAAAACGCGCCGGCGCAGCCGGTCGTCCCGATCAGCACCGACGCCTGCAGGGCGCGGGCGATCGCGACGGGATCGTTCAACTCCTCGATGGTCAAGCCGGCGTCGGTGAACCAGTCGGGATCCACGGCAAACGGCAGCTGGTCATCGGCGAGATTGGCACGCCCCAGGTGGACGAGCCCCACGTGGTCCATCAGGGCGACCGTCGGAGCGGCACCGTCGGCGGGCGCGCAGTCGACGGCGAGTTGCTTGCGAAGCAGACCGGCGATGCCGATGGCGGCTGCTCCCGCACCCAGGAACAGGAAACGGTCCCCGCTCAGCCCGCCGGCCTCGCGCCGTGCGGCCAGCAGGCCGCCCAGCACGACACCGGCCGTGCCCTGGACATCGTCGTTGAAGCTCGGCAGCCGATGGCGGTAGCGGGCCAGGATGCGCAGCGCGTTGTGCTGCTTGAAGTCCTCCCACTGGAGGACGGCGGCCGGGAAGACACGCCGGACGGATTCGACGAAGGCCTCGAGGACCTCGTTGTAGGCCTGGCCGCGCAGCCGTGGAGCCCGATACCCCAGGTACAGGGGGTCGCTGAGGAGCTCGGCCCGGTCGGTCCCCACGTCGAGCGAGATCGGCAGGGTCCAGGCCGGGTAGATGCCGGCCGCGGCCGTGTACAGCGCGAGCTTGCCGACGGGGATCGGGATGCCGCCGGCGCCCTGGTCGCCCAGGCCGAGGATCCGTTCATTGTCGGTGACGACGATCAGGCGGATCTCCTCGGTGGTCGCCGCGCGCAGGATGTCGTCGATCCGGTCGACGTCCTCAGGTGTGATCCAGACGCCGCGCATGCGCCGGAAGATGTGGCTGAACTCCTGGCAGGCGCGCCCGACCGTCGGTGTGTAGACGATCGGCAGGAACTCCTCGAGGTTCTCGCTCAGCACCCGGTAGAACAGCGTCTCGTTGCGATCCTGCAGGGCCGCCAGGCCGATGTAGCGCTCGAGATCGTCGGTCTTGCGCCGGACATGCTCGAGCTCGAGCGCGACCTGCTCCTCGATGGTCATGACCCGGGCGGGCAGGAGGCCACGAAGCGAGAACGCATCCCGCTCCTCGTCGGTGAAGGCCGTGCCCTTGTTGAGCAGCGGCTGGCTGATCAGGTCGCGCCCGCGCTGGTCGACGGTCAGGCGGCCTCGTGGCGCCTGGAGCAAACGCTGCGCCCGGTCGCCGGAGGTGCCATTCCTATCTGGCGGCCGGGTCCCGTTGCGTCGTGCGACCAGGGCAGACCCGCTCATTACCATCCAGTCTCGTCACCTGCCGGGCGACCGGCCAGAGCCATGCGACCCGCCCGAGCCGGGCCGCTTGGACCGAACCGGTCGTGACGTGGAAGGGGCGTCGAGAGGGCCGCCGGGACGAGCCGCCGGGACGGGCCGTTCGGCACGCGGCATCGCAACCAATGGCCGATGTGAGCGCCTGGGTGGGCCACGACAGTGATGTGTACCCATATGGTGCTGGAGGCACGAGCCAATGAGCACACCCACGACGCTCGAACGGCCTGCTCCCGCGCTCCTCGAGTGGCTCGCGAGCCACGACATCGAGCACGAGATCCACGCGCACAGCCCAACCTTCACGGCCCTCGCCACCGCCAGGGCCGAGGGCGTCGACCCGCGAACCTTCGCCAAGGTCGTCGGGGTCGCAAGCCAGGACGGCCGGCACCACCTCGTCGTCCTCGACTCGACCGATCATCTCGACCTGTCCAAGGCTCGCCGCGTGATCGACGCCGGTGACATCCGGTTGCTGACCGAAGCCGAGCTTGCGGCGCTCGCGCCGGAATGCCAGGCCGGGGCCATCCCGGCCGTGGGCTCGCTGTTCGGGCTGGCGACCTATGCGGACTACGCCGTGCGGGACGAACCGGACATCAGCTTCAACGCCGGCAGCCATTGCTTCAGCGTTCGAGTCGATCGGACGACCTGGGAGCGGGCGTGCGGGGTCATCTACGGCGATCTTGCCTCGGAGAGCGACAGCCGGCCCGCGTGGGCCCGCTCCTGAGCTGGCAGCTACGGCTGTCAGAGCGATCGGAGATGGCATGACTGGATCGAACACGATCGTCTGGATCGATGCGCGCAAAGCCGTCATCGTCAGTTGGGGAGACGCCGGAGCCCACCTCGAGCGGATCGACTCGGACGTGCCGGCACACCACCGCGCGACAGGACATGTACGGCACGACGCAACGGTCCATCCCGGAGGTGGGGCGCCGAAGACCGCCGGCGAACCCCATCGGCTGGAGCACCTTGCCCAGTTCATCGATGCGGTCGCGTGCCGGCTGCCGGACGACGACGACCTGCTGATCCTGGGACCCGGAACCGTCCACGAACGGCTCGAGCGCGAGGTCGGCGAGCGCGACCGGCGCCACGGGCACGACCGGCTGGTGACCGGTAAGGCCTCCCCGCCGCTGACCGAACGCCAGCTCGTCGCGCGCCTGCGCCACCTTGCCGGCGCGGATGCGCCGCGCCAGACGCTCGGTGCCTATCGCTGGAGCGAGCCGCCTCCCCGGCGGGAGTCCGGGCAGCTGCTCGTCGAGCCACGCCGGATCGTCGAGAAGCCGCCGCGCCGGCCGGACCGAGGCGCGACGTGACCGACACGCCGACGCAGCCCGAGCCGATGCGTGTCCTGGTCGCGATCGACGGGTCTGCGGCGTCGTTGCTCGCCGTGGACCTTGTCTGCGGAATCCGCTGGCCGGCCGGCACCGGGATCGTCGTCGCGGAGGCGGTCGAGTCGGGCGAGGGGCTGTACGGCGGCCCGTGGCCGGCCCTCGCGATGCTCGAGCAGAGCCGGCTCGAGGCCGAGATCCGATCGACGGCGGAGCAGGACGTTCAGACCGCCGGCGAGCAGCTGGCTCGGCCCGGCCTGACCGTCGACACGGCCGTCCTCCGCGGGCGTCCGGCCACGGCGATCATCGAGCGGGCACGAATCATGGGGGCCAACCTGATCGTCGTCGGCAGCCGCGGTCACGGCCGGATCGGCCCCATGCTGCTCGGCTCCATCTCCTCGGAGCTCGTGGACCACGCGCCAGCCCCGGTGCTCGTCGCGCGCGGCGCTTCCATCGACCGGATCCTCCTGGCCTGGGACGGATCCGCCTGTGCGGCCCGCGCCGCCGAGCTGCTGCCTGCCTGGCCGATCTTCAGCGGATCGTCGATCCGGGTGGTCAGCGTCGCCGACATCGAGGTCCCGTGGTGGACCGGCTTCCCGGAGCCAGGCTCCCCCGAGCTGATGCCGATCTTCGTGGATGCTGCCGAGGCCACTCGCCGGCACCATGACGAGCTCGCACTCGGGATGACCGACACCTTGCGATCCTCGGGCCTGAGCGCGACAGCGGATCGCCTGGAGGGCGACGCGGCGACCGAGCTCATCGCCAGGGCCAAGGCCATGAAGACCGATCTGATCGTCATGGGCACCCACGGCCGGACCGGCCTGGCCCGACTCGTCATCGGCAGCGTCGCCCGCAACGTGCTCCATCACGCGACGTGCTCGGTGCTCATCGTCCGGCAGAACGACCCGCACCCCAGATCGGGGCTCGGAACGCCAACCCAGGGCTAACGGCAGAGGAGGCCGCAATGGACCGAAAGCGAATCCTGATCATGGGCGCCGCGGGGCGCGACTTCCACGACTTCAACGTCGTCTATCGAAACGACGCGGATGTCGAGGTCGTCGCGTTCACCGCAACCCAGATCCCCGGAATCGCCGGACGCCACTATCCGCCTGCGCTGGCCGGATCGCTCTACGAAGCGGGCATCCCGATCCTCCCCGAGCAGGAGCTCGAACGGATCATTCGCGACGAGAAGATCGATACGGTCGTCTTCGCCTACAGCGACGTCAGCCACGAGACCGTGATGCACGCCGCCTCCCGGGCCCTGGCGGCGGGGGCCGACTTCACCCTGCTCGGTCCGAGGCGGACCATGGTTGAGAGCACCCGACCCGTCCTCGCGGTCGGCGCCACGAGAACCGGCGCCGGCAAGAGCCAGACGACGCGCTTCCTCGCCGAGCTGCTGGCCGACCAGGGTCTGACCCCGGTCGTCATCCGCCATCCGATGCCGTACGGCGACCTGGCCGCCCAGCGGGTGGAGCGTTTCGCGACGTACGAGGACCTCGACCGGTTCGAGACGACGATCGAGGAACGCGAGGAGTACGAGCCGCACCTCGATGCCGGCCGGATCGTCTACGCCGGCGTCGACTACGAGGCGATCCTGCGCCAGGCCGAGCTCGAGGCCGACGTGATCCTGTGGGACGGCGGCAACAACGACTTCCCGTTCTATCGGCCGGACCTCCTCGTCGTGGTTGCCGACCCGTTGCGCTCGGGCGACGAGCGCCACTATCACCCGGGCGAGACCAACCTGCGGATGGCCGACGTGGTGATCATCAACAAGATCGATTCGGCCGAGCCGGCCGGGCTGGACGCCGTCCAGGCCTCGATCCGCGAGCTCAACCCCACGGCCGCCGTCGTCACTGCCCGATCCGACCTGGCGCTCGTCGGCCCGGCGATCGAAGGCAAGCGGGTGGTGGTCGTCGAGGATGGCCCGACGCTGACCCACGGTGGCATGGCCTACGGAGCCGGCGTCGTCGCCGCCCGCCGGTTTGGCGCGGCCATGCTCGTCGACCCACGTCCGGCCTCCGTGGGCTCGATTCGTGAGGTGCTCGATCGCTACCCTGCGCTGGAGCCGCTGGTGCCGGCGATGGGCTACGGCCCCGCCCAGATCGCCGAGCTCGAGGCGACCCTGAACGCGATCGACGCGGATCTCGTCCTGTCGGCGACGCCGATCGACCTGACGCGCCTCGTGACCCTCAACAAGCCGATCACCCGCGTCCGCTACGAGCTGGCACCGGTCGGCGGCCCGAAGCTGGCCGACCTCATCGAGCCGATCGTCCGCGCGGCACGCAAACCCGCAGTGGCAGGAGTCTGATGCCATGGCGTCCCTGATAGCCTCCGTACCGCCGACCTCCGCGGCACCGCTTCGGAACTTCCTGACGCTCGACCAGCTCGGGCCCCACGGCCTCCGCTCGTTGCTTGACCTCACCGGACGGATCAAGCGCGATCCGGGCGCCGTCCGGAACCGGCTGGCCGGCGGCCGGCTCGGGATGCTCTTCGACAAGCCGTCCACCCGGACCCGGGTGAGCTTCGAGTCCGCGGCCTGGATGCTCGGCATGCTGCCGATCGTCCTGCGCCCGGAAGAGCTGCAGCTCGGTCGAGGCGAGACCGTCGCCGACACCGCCCGAACCCTGTCGCTCTACCTCAACGCCCTCGCCGTTCGAACATTCAGCCAGGCGTCGCTGGAAGAGCTCACGGCGGCGTCGACGATCCCGGTCATCAACGCCCTCACCAACGAGCACCATCCGTGTCAGGCGGTGGCCGACGTCATGACCCTCGAGGAGTCCGTCGGCACCCTGGCCGGGATCTCGGTCGCCTTCATCGGCGACGGCGACAACGTCTGTCACTCGCTGATGCAGGCCGCGGCCCTGGCCGGGTTCGAGCTCCGGGTGGCCACGCCACCCGGCTACGAGCCGTCGCCGGAGATCGTGGCTGAGGCCCGGCGCAGCGCGCAGGCCACGGGTGGCTCGATCGTGCTGACGAACGATCCAGCCGAAGCCGCGGTCGGTGCCGAGGCCGTCTACGCGGACGTCTGGACGTCGATGGGCAAGGAAGCCGAGCAATCCGCCAGGAAGGCGGCGTTCGCCGGCTTCACGGTGGATTCGCGACTGATGAAGCGAGCCTCACCGCGGGCGATCTTCCTGCACTGCCTGCCCGCTCACCGGGGCGAAGAGGTCACCGCGGACGTGATCGACGGGCCCGCTTCGCGCGTCTGGCCGCAGGCCGAGAACCGGATGCACACCGAAATGGCCTTGCTGTACACGATCCTGGCCGGTGACTCCGGCGGCGAGCGGCTGCCATGAGCCGGGTCGTCGTTGCGCTCGGCGACTGCGCCCTCGTCAGGTGCGGCGAGGAGGGCTCGATCGCCGACCAGCGGCGGAACCTGCTGGCTGCGGCGCGATCCCTGGCCGAGCTCGAGCGCGCTGGCCACGAGCTCGTGCTGACGCACGGCAGCGAGCCGGGCGTGGTCGCTCGCGCGGTCCCGTCACCGCCGCTCGACATCCTCGCGGCCGAGTCCCAGGGCGAGATCGGCTACCTGCTCGCGCAGGCGCTGACCACCCAGCTGGCCATGGAAGGTCGCAGCCGGACGATCGCGGTGGTCCTGAGCCAGGTCGTCGTGGATCCCTCGGATCGCTCCTTCGGCACGCCCTCGGAGCCGGTCGGACCCGTCTACGACCGGGCGACGGCGCTGCAGCTCGCCTCGGACCACGGCTGGTCGATCGCGTCCGATGACACCGGCTGGCGACGCGTGGTGCCATCACCGCCGCCGCTCGAGATCGTCGAGGCGCCAAGCATCCGGGCGCTCGTCGCGGCCGGCGAGATCGTCATCGCCTCCGGCTGCGGTGGCATCCCGGTCAGCCGCACCCAGGCAGGCGCGCTGGTCGGCGTCGAAGCCGTCGTGGACAAGGATCTTGCCGCCGTCGTCCTGGCGGAAAGCGTCGACGCCGATGCCCTCCTGCTGCTGACGGACGTGGAGGCTGCGGAGTTCGGTTGGGGAGCTCCTGACCGGATCTCCATTCGCCGCCTGACGATCGAAGATGCCGCCATCGGGGTCGCGGACGGCACGTTCGCCGCGGGCTCGATGGGACCCAAGGTCCGCGCCGCGGCTGAGTTCGTGCGCCGCACCGGCAAGGTGGCGGCCATCGGGGCGCTCGACGACGCGATCGCGGTCCTGGAGGGCCGATCCGGCACCCGGCTGATCGAGCAGTCGCTGGTGGCCGTCTGGTAGACCACCCCGAGACGGTTCGCGCGCCACGGCGCCGGCTGATTGATCCGAACGGCACTGGCACTTGGCGCCGGATCAGCCGGACGATGCGTGGACGGCGGCCAGCGCGGTTGCCGGCCGTCATCGCGAACGCGAGGAGATGGCTGATGCAGGCCGTCGTCATCTATGACACGCAATTCGGCAACACGGAGCAGGTCGCTCGAGCCATCGCCCAGGGTCTCGCCGACCTTGGGTCCGTCGATATCCTCGCCGCGGCCGCAGCCATGGGTCAGCCGGCCGCGCCACCGGACCTGCTCCTGATCGGCGGACCGACGCAGCGACACGGCATGAGCCCGGTGCTCAGGGCATACGTCGAGGCGCTCCCGAGGGACGGCCTGCGCAAGACCCGCGTGGCCACGTTCGACACCCGGTACCGGATCGCGCCGCTCCTCTCCGGATCGGCCGCCAAGGACGCGGCGGGTCGATTGCGGCGGTCCGGCTGCCGGCTCGTCGCAGCGCCGGAGAGCTTCTTCATCGAGCGGGACCGCCCGCCCGACGGCGAGAAGCGTCGCCACGGCTCCGAACAGCTCGAGCCCGGCGAGCTTGAGCGCGCCAGGGCCTGGGGACGACGCCTGGCCTCCCTGCCGGTCTAGCTCAGGCCGAGCGCCTCGGTCCGGCACCGAGCGGGAATGCGTTCGGCCAGTGGTCTCGTGAGGGGCCCGCTCCAGACCGGCTGGCGACGAACGGGCATCGCCATCAGTCGATCGACGCCAACCGGTACCCGATGGCGGCAACGGTCACGACGAGGCCCTGACGTTCGGCGTCGTCGCCGAGCTTCTCGCGAAGGCCGGCCACGTGGAGGTCGACGAGATGGTCCTCATCCACGAACCCGGGTCCCCACACCAGATCGAGCAAGGCCCGGCGCGAGACGACGACACCCGGCTCTCGTGCGAGCGCGGCAATGATGCCGAACTCGACGGCGGTGAGGTCGACGGGGATGCCGTCCACGCGGACGTCGCGACGCAGGAAATCGACTTCAAGGGCGAGCGATGGGACGGGGGATCTCATCGTGTCCGGCCGGCAAGCCAGGCGGCGCGGGACGTGCCGTTGCGGCAGACATCGGTGGACATGCTTCAAGGCTGCGCACCGGCCTCGACGGATGCTCGGGCCGAAGGTCAGCAATCCAGCGGGCCGAGCGGCCCGACCTGGACGGGCGGGTCAGCGTGCAAACGAACGACCCGCAGGCTGTGCCACCGGCGGGTCGTTGGCTACTCGATTGAGTGCCGAGTGCTCAGGCCGGCGTCGGCCTGTGCGTGTAGGTCCCACCCGTCGTGTACCGGGTCGCCAGTTCGATCACGATGCCGACGACCAGGCCGCCGATGAGCGCGGGCACGATCGCCAGCCCGTTCCACACGGGCTCGAACGTGCGCCAGCTGGTGACGAACTCGCTCGCCACGAGCGCCCCGATGCCGAACGCGATGGCGTCGACCAGCCACTCGAAACCGGTGCGAGTCTCACCGACGAACTGGGCGATAGCCCCAAAGACAACAGCCCCGACGATGAGTACGACTGCACCGCCGAGCTCCATCGAAACGGCGAAATCCATCGACCTGCCCTCCTATCCCGGAGCGTCGGCACAGACACATCCAATCTTGATGGTTGCTCGGAATCTGGCGTCGCGTAAGTGCCAAGAGACACAATCAGTCAGCGCGCCACCTGTTCCGCTATTCCGCGACAGAGGCCGATGAGGCGCTCCTGATCGCCCTTGATGCCGGTTGGCCCTTGGCGGTCGCGCTCCGAGGGTGTTCCATGGACCGGAAGACGCGCCATGCCCACCCTTGAGCCAGGCACGGAGACGCCGCGGCAGGCCTGGCGGCGGCGCAGCGACCAACAAGGAGCGGAACGATGGGGATCATCCGACGGCTGTTCACACTGTTCTGGACCGGGCTGGTCCTGGCGATGGTCCTTGGCGCCGTCGGGGCGCTCGCCGCCAGGCGACGGATCGTACCGGTGCCGGCTGCCGCCGACGACGAGATCCAGCTCCGGGCGATCTTCGAGCCGATCCATTTCCAGAGCCGCTCGACGGCGTTCCGCGGCGGGACGATCGAGTGCTGGTACGGCGGAGGGGTGGTCGACCTTCGGGACGCTGTCCTTGATGCCGCCGGTGCCCGACTCGACGTCCGGGCGGTCTTCGGCGGCGGCCAGCTCATCGTCCCGGCGTCGTGGACGGTCACGTCCCGGGTCAAGGGCATTGGCGGGGTGGGCGACGCTAGACCGGCGTTGACGCGCGACATGGATGCACCCCACCTGACGATCGAGGGCAACGTGGTGTTCGGCGGCTTCGCCGTCATGTCCGAGGTTCCCGAGGACGAGCTGCGCGGCCTGGACGAGCAGATCAGGCGCTGGGCGCGCCACGGCCACGCCCCGGCACCGATCGACCAGGCGTCAGATCCCGCCAGTTGACCCTCGCGCCGAGCGCCATTCGAGATACCCGCATCCCGCGATCGCCAGGCCGAGCAACGTATAGCCGCCGTGGAACAGCAGGATGAACTCCTTGATGAAGTAAGACCTCGATCAGGATCCAGGCCATGCTCCAGAGGCCGACGCCGAAGAGTCAGCCAGATAGCGCCCAACGGCAGGAGGCCGTTCCCGAGAAGCAGGGCGATGCCCGGGATCGTGTAGTCGGCGAACGCGGGGTACCCGTAAGGCGGTCATCGCGTCGCCTCCCTAAAGCCTGCCGCCGAACAGCGTCCTCGGGAAGAACACTGGCTGGACCACCGATGCCATCCCGGTCGCTGCCGCCTTGGTTCGCTCGCCGCCACCATCGGCGTGGCGGCCACACGCTCGATCATCCCGCCTGCCGGCGAAGGAGCGCGAGTGCAGAACGTCGACTCCGTGACGGGCCCTTCTGCCCATCCATGAACGCCCAGCCGTCAATTGCCGGGCGGGTCACTCCTCAGCGAACAGAGCGACGAAGTCCGACGCCGAGAGCACCCCGACCGGGTGCCCGTCATCGCTCAGGGCCACCAGCCGGTGGATTCGCCGGTCGCGCATCAATCGAGCGGCCTCGGCCAGCGATCCGGTCATCGGGACGGTGATTGCGGGCGAGCTCATCAGTTCACCGACACGCAAACCGCTGGATTCCGTTCGGATGAGGCGCCCGATCGGGGCCTCCTCGATGGCGACCAGGTCCGTCTGACTGATGACCCCAACCAGGGCCCCCTCGTGATCCACGACGGGCAGGCCGCTGATCGAGTAGGTCCGGAGCAGGCGCGCGGCGTCTTCGAGCGGCGCGTCGTCGGCGACCACGATCGGATCGATCGTCATGACGTCGGCGACCAGGAGCTGCTTCGTGTCCATGTTGGCCTCCGCTCACACGATCTCGGTTGCGGCCGCGGAGTTGAAGAGCCAAACGGCCTGACTCTGGGCGACCCAAGACCTCGCTAGGCGTATTGGCCGCGAGGCCCGCGGAAAGGGTCCATTCGGCCCGTCACGCGACTGGCCGCGGTGATCAAGCTTCGGGTGTCGGATGACCGCCGCAGGCCACGGAGGTGGCGGTCCCTTCCCCGACACCTCAGCCGCGCCCCCGGTCCCCAACCCTGGGCGCGGCTCTTCGTCATGTGATCGCGGCAGAACGTCGATCTGCGCGGTGCGTGTCAGTCAGCACATCGAGGCTGGACGCCGCTGCATTGGCAGCCTTTCCGCGCCCACGCTCCTGGAAGCGGTTCCGGGATGTGGTCCTGGTGTCTCCAGTGCACGGAGCGGTGCTGGACAGCGTGGGATTCGGACTTGCGCGCACCGGTGTTGATTGAGAACCACGTTCGCCGAGCGTGCGCGGCCGCGCCTCAACAGCCTGCGATGGCGATCAGGCGACGGGATGGCGCAGGATCGTCCGGAGTCGCTCGGGGGCGCTGGTCCGCGGATCGCCGAGGTAGATCTCGTGGTGCCGGCCTCTGAGCGTGAGGCCCGCCGCCACAACGCTGTCATGCAGCCGCTCGATCGAGGCACGCTCGGCGGCGTATGGCCCAACGTGCAGCAGCTGGGCGACCCGACCCTCCGCGAACGGCTCGACGCGCAGGGTGGGAGCCAGGGTCGGATCGAGCTTCGCCCGCCCGGCCCCCAGGGCCCCCTCGATCTCGACGTCGCTCGCCTCGTCGGGCAGCACGATGAACAGGATCCAGCGCCAGGTCCCCCGCTCCTCGCGGAGGATGGCATCGAGGTAGGTCGCCTCATCGACCGTCCACCAAAGCCCCTCGAGCGGCCCGACCTTGGTCACCAGCCCGCGCCGCTTCAGCGCGAAGCGCAGGGTCCAGGCGGTCGCGTACAACCCCGGCATGCGTGGCGTGAAGGCACTTTCGCCCGGCGCCCCTTCGCCGTCGATCATCACGCAGCGACGCGTGGGGATGTCCAGAAACCGAACGGCTCCCGGCCCGCCTCGAAACTCGGCGGCCCTGTCCGCCGGCCGCTCAAACGCCAT
>JBGPVC010000068.1:0-14608 GCA_041491485.1 Candidatus Limnocylindria bacterium | reverse complement strand
GGCGCATTCGTTCGCGCTTGCGCGGACGATCGTGTGCGACATCGCCGTGCAGGCTGGCGCCAACGGTCGTATGGTGTGCGTCTCGTGCGGCCAAGCAGGTTGGTCGTAGGGTCGGTGCTCATCGCCGCCCTCGCCCTGGTCGCGCTACCGGGTCTCGCGGGTTCACGGGTCCCCAACCCGATCGAATCGGTCCCGGCCAGCGCATTCCAGCCGCTCTCGGTCCCGGCGTATCAGGCGCGATCGACGATCTCGATCGGATCGCTCGATGCTGCCTATGCCGCCGCCGGCTCCGTCGCGGCCGACACGTCATTCATCGAGCCCGGTGCGGCGCCGGAGACCGGTCCGACCGCCCGAGTCAAGCTCAACCAACCCGACCCGAATTCCGCGTTCGTGCGCAAGCCGCCGCGCTACACGCTGACCGGCGAAGCAACGTTCTACGACAACGGGACGACCGCCATGCGCCTGCCGCGCGGGACGACGGTCGTCATCTGCGGGAACGGCGGCTGCGTGGAGCGTGTCGTCACGGACTGGGGACCGCAGAAGCCGTCCCGTGTCGTCGACCTCTACCGGCCGGACTTCTTCGCGATCTGCGGCTGCGCCTGGTGGTCCGGCACGACGACGGTGACCGTCTCGGTCTACTGATCTCGCCCGGTCCGGCGCGGTATCCTTTGCGAGACCCTTCAGCCACGGCCCCGTGAGGCCGCCCGGAAGGCCCCGCGAGGCCGGGAAGGAGCGATGAGCGGCCGTCAGATCATGACCGCGGACGAGATCCGCCGGGCGACGATCCGCCTCTCCCACGAGATCGTCGAGAAGCAGGCCGGCACGGACGGTCTGGTGCTGATCGGCATCCAGCGCCGTGGCGTGCCGCTCGCCCGACGGATCGCCGAATCGATCGCCGAGCACGAAGGCGTCTCGGTCCCGGTCGGCGCCCTCGATATCACGTTCTACCGCGACGATCTCTCGATGGTTGCCCAGCAGCCGATCGTGAAGGGCACCGAGCTGCCGACCGGGATCGACGGCAAGACCATCGTCCTGGTCGATGACGTCCTGTACACCGGCCGCACGATCCGCGCCGCGATGGACGCGCTGGTCGACTTCGGACGGCCGCAGGCCATCCGACTGGCGGTGCTCGTCGATCGCGGCCATCGTGAGCTGCCCATCCGCGCCGACCACGTCGGGAAGAACGTCCCGACCTCGCGAGAGGAGCTTGTCCGCGTGCATCTCGAAGAGGTCGATGGGGTGGACGAGGTCGAGATCGAACGCATGGTCGCCGCGCCGGTCGCGGAGCCGGTCGCATGAACGTCGTCGCCGACACGGCAGGAGGTTCGACCGCCGTGGCCGTGCCGTCCGTGGACGACGTCCCGGAGAGCCAGCCCATCGCCTGGCGGCATCGGCACCTGCTCGACGTCGATCGCCTGTCGACGGCCGAGCTCGACCTGATCATGCGCACGACCGACGCCATGCGCGAGGTGCTGGCACGTCCGATCGCCAAGGTGCCGGCGCTGCGTGGACGCGCCGTCACGATCCTGTTCTACGAAGCCTCGACCCGAACCCGCGTCTCGTTCGAGGTGGCCGCCAAGAACCTGTCGGCCGACGTGGTCAATATCGCGGCCGCCAGCTCGTCGGTCGCGAAGGGCGAGTCGCTGATCGACACGGTCAAGACGGTCGAGGCGCTGGGCGCCCAGATGCTGGTGATGCGCCACTCCTCGTCCGGGGCGCCGTACCTCGCCGCGGACATCTTCAGCGGCTCGGTGCTGAATGGCGGGGACGGCTGGCATGCCCACCCGACCCAGGCGCTGCTCGACCTGTACACCATGCGCGAGCGGATGCCGGGCGGATCCCTGGCCGGTCGCAAGGTCGTCATCCTGGGCGACCTGCTCCACTCCCGCGTCGCCCGTTCGAACATCTGGACGTTGACGGCAGCCGGCGCCGACCTCTGGCTGTGCGGGCCGGCGACGCTGGTCCGTGGCTTCGAAGCCTGGGCAAGCCGGGGAGCGGCGGGGCGCCGGTTCCACCTGACGACGTCGGTGGACGAGGCGTTGCGCGACGCCGACGTCGTGATGGCGCTGCGAATCCAGCGCGAGCGGATGGCGAGCGGGCTGCTGCCGTCCCTGCGCGAATACGCGGCGCGTTACGGGCTGACACGCGAGCGGCTCGCGCTCGCGCGACCGGAGGCGCTGGTGATGCATCCGGGGCCGATGGACGAGGGTGTGGAAATCGCCCCCGACGTCGCGGCCGGCAGCCAATCGGTGATCACCGACCAGGTCACCAACGGTGTCGCCGTCCGGATGGCCGTCCTCTACCTCCTGGCCGGGACGCGGGTTCCGTCGTGACCGGCCCAGCGGTCGATCTCGAGATCAGTCGTGCCTGGCTTGTCGATCCCGGGACGGGACGCGAGGGTCCGGGCGAGATCGTGGTGCGTGCCGGCCTCCTTGAGGCCGTGACCTGGCTGTCCGGTGCCGAGGCCGACGGGATCGGGCCGGACGGGATCGTGATCGCCCCGGGCTTCGTGGACTTCCACGTCCACCTGCGCGAGCCCGGCAACGAGGACGCCGAGACCGTGGCGTCCGGGCTGGCCGCCGCCGCACACGGTGGCTTCACCACGGTCTGCGCCATGCCGAACACGGATCCGGCCCTGGACGAGCCGAGCGTCCTCGCCCGGATCCGGGCCGCAGCCGCGGCCTCGGGTTCGCCCGTCGAACTGCTCGCGCACGGCGCGGTGACGGCCGGTCGAGCGGGGGAGCAGCTGTCGGCCATCGGAGAGCTCGCCGACGTCGGGATCGTGGGCTTCTCCGACGACGGTTCGCCGGTCCGCTCGGCGACCATCCTCCGATCCGCGCTGGCATATGCCGGCGTCCTGGGCCTGCCGATCATCGATCATGCGGAGGACGCGTCGCTGACCGGCGGCGCTGAGGCGAACGAGGGCTATGTGGCAACCGTGCTCGGGCTGCGCGGCTGGCCGGCGGCCGCGGAGGAGGCGGCGGTGGGGCGCGACCTGGCGGTGCTCGCGGACGTGGTCCGCGACGTGCCCGGCGCCCGGCTCCACCTGACTCATCTCTCGACCGCGCGAGCCCTCGACCTGGTCCGAGGGGCGAAGGCCCGCGGGCTGCCGGTCACCTGCGACGTCACGCCGCACCACCTCGGCTTGACCGACGAATGGCTGGCCGGCGCCCGTCGCTGGGCGTGGGAGGCTGGCGACGACCCCTGGTCGGATGGGGCGCTGGTCGGGCCCCCGTACGACACCTCCCTGCGGGTCAACCCGCCGCTGCGAGGGCGCGCGGACGCTGCGGCCTGTCTCGACGCGCTCGTCGACGGTACCGCCGACGCCGTCGTGACCGACCACGCGCCGCACACCGAGGTCGACAAGTCGGTCGAGTTTGGCCTGGCAGCCAACGGAATCAGTGGACTCGAGACCGCGCTGGGCGTCCTGCTCGCGGCGGTCGATGCGGGACGGCTGCCGTTGCTGCGGGCCATCGGCGCGTTGACGGTGGGGCCGATGAGCCTGCTGGCGGGCCGTTCCAGGCGGGCCGCCGCCGGCCTTGTCGAGGGCGCCAGGGCCGACCTCGTCGTGTTCGACCGATCGGAAACGTGGGCGGTTACCCCCGAAGCGCTCGCCTCGCGCGGCAAGAACTCGCCGCTGATCGGATGCGACCTGCGGGGTCGCGTGCTCCTGACGATCGCGGACGGACGGCTCGCCTACGAGGCTCCCGAGGACTGATCCGGGCGGGATGCCGCACGAGGCGCCCGAGAGGGACGCGGACTGCTCGCCGGAACGGCAAGACGCCGCGGTGGTCGGGTGGCTACCCTTCCGCGATGGGCAACGCGACCCTCAATCCCGATTTCGAGCGGCGGTCGTTCTGGCAGGCGACGATGCCGGCGCTGCCCGACCGATCCCGTCGACCGCTGCCCGAGGCCGTCGACGTCGTGGTGGTCGGCGGCGGGTACACGGGGATCAACGCGGCGCGCGAGCTGGCGCGTCGCGGTGTCGCCGTCACGCTGCTGGAAGCCGAGACCCTGGGCTTCGGCGCCTCGACCCGCAACGGCGGGATCGTTCACGCGGGCTACAAGTGGGGTCCTCGCGAGCTGATCGCTCGCTACGGCGACGAGACGGGTCGGGCGCTCTATCGCGAGACGCTCGACGGCTACCAGACGGTGAAGCGACTGGTGGCCGACGAGGCGATCGACTGCGACTTTCGCGAGGTCGGCCACCTGGAGCTGGCCTACGCGCCGTCGCACGTCCAGGAGCTGGAGCACGCTCGGCAGGACCTCGCCTTCATGGGCGTCGAATCCAGGATCGTGCCGCGGGACGAGATCCGCAGCGAGATCGGCTCGGACGCGTACTTCGGCGCCCTGGTGGTGCCGGAGAGCGCACTGCTCCATCCGGGACGCTACTTCGCGGGACTGGCAGCGGCCGCCGACCGGGCCGGCGCCGATCTGCACGAACACGTGCGGGCGCGCACGATCCGGCACCAGGCGGACGGCCGCTTCGTCGTCGAGACGGATCGCGGGGCGATCCTCGCCCGGGACGTGTTCGTGGCCACGAACGGCTACACGGACGGGGTCGCGCCGACCCTCCGCCGCCGGATCATCCCGATCGGCAGCTACATCATCGCCAGCGAGCCGCTTCCAGAGGCGCTTGCCCACGAGCTCTCGCCCAACGGGCGCTCGTTCTTCGATACGAAGAACTTCCTCTACTACTGGCACGTCTCGGCGGACCGCCGCATGGTGTTCGGCGGGCGGGCGAGCTTCATGCCGACGTCGATCGAGCACACCGCGGCGATCCTCCATCGGGGCCTGCTCGAGGTCCACCCGCATCTGGCGGGCTACCGGATCGACTACGCCTGGGGAGGCAACGTCGGCTTCACCTTCGACCGGATGCCCCACGTTGGGCGCACGGCGGACGGCGTGGCCTACGCGATGGGCTGCTGCGGGACGGGCGTGGCGTTGATGACCCACCTCGGCACCAAGGCCGGGGAGTGGCTGGCCGGTGGCGAGGCCCCGGCGCTGAGCCGGCTGACCTTTCCGCTGGTGCCGGCGCCGTACGAGGGGCGGCCCTGGTTCCTGCCGCTCGTCGGCGAGTGGTTCAGGCTTCAGGACCGGCTGGCGGCCCGGTCGAGAAGCTGATCGGCGAGACGTCGCAGCGTCGCCAGCAGCCGGTCCACGTCATCCTCGGTGGCGAGGTAGTTGACGATCCCGGCGCGCAGGTAGGTCGCACCGCGCAAGCGCGTGGTGGTCAGCCAGCCGTCCCCAGACACCTCAAGCGCCGCCTGCAGCCGATCCTGGTGGCCGTCGAGCTCAGCCGGCGGGAGAGCCAGCGCCGCGTCCCGCCCGCTCGGCAGATGGCGGAAGCAGACGACGGAGAGCTCGGGCGTCTCGGGCAGCGCCTCGAAGTCGCCGGCCTCGGCGCAGCGGCGGGCCAGGTGCGTCGCGAGATCGTCGGTCGCCTCGACGAGCCGGCCGAGGCCCTCGGTTCCGAGGTGCTTCCACGACATCCAGAGCTTGAGCGCGCGCCAGCGGCGCGTCCCTTCGAAGCTGAGCTTGTAGAAGTTGAGCTGGTCCGAGTCCGAGTCGTGGCCGTCGGCCGCGTCACCCTGCCGGGTCCCGCCCTCACCGCCACGGTAGTACTCGGGTGCGCGGCCCCCGAAGGCCTCCGCGAGGTGGGTACCGTTGCGCACCACCAGGGCCCCGATGTCGTACGCCTGGAAGAACCACTTGTGGGGGTCCACCGTGATCGAATCCGCCCGTTCGAGATCGGGGACGCGCCCCGCGTCGCGCGCGGACAGTCGCGCGGCACCGCCGTAGGCGGCATCGACGTGGAACCACAGGCCTTCGGTCGAGGCGAGATCCGCCAGCTCGCCGATCGCGTCGACCGAGCCGGTGTTCGTCGAGCCGGCGACGGCGGCGATGGCGAACGGTGTCAGGCCCGCCGCCCGGTCGCGCGCAACGGCCGCGGCAACGGGCTCGGCGCGCAGGTGGAACGACGCATCCGCCGGGATGACCTCGAGCGTGCCGGGTGGAAAGCCGAGCTCGTCGAGCGACCGCGCGATCGAGAAGTGCGTCTGGTCCGAGGTGTACACGCGGGCGCCCTCGAGCATCGCGCCGCGTGGCGCCCGGCCGGCACCAAGCAGGCGCCCGAGGTGGACGTCCCGGGCCAGCGTCATGCCCATGAAGTTGGCCATCACGCCACCCGACGTTAGCACGCCGAACGAGCGCGGCCCGTAGCCGACGAGGTCACACAGCCAGCGGACGACCTCCTCCTCGACGAACGCGGCGAGGGGCCCGGCATGCCACACGTCGACGCCCTGGTTGGTCATCTGGGCGAGGAGTTCGCCCATCATCGACATGGGCAACGGCGGCGGCGTGAAGTAGCCGAACTGGCGAGGGTGCTGCGAGTTCATCTGGCCGCCCGCGAGACGGGCTCGGAACTCCTCGAGGACGTCCGCCGATGGCGATGGGCCGGCCGGGGCAGTCCCCGGCCCAGGCTCGCCGCCGTAATACGAGCGGCGGGCCGTGTCGTAGCCCGAGGGCGCACCCATGGCCCGATCCGCGGCGTGGTCGTAGAGGAAGTCGAGGGCCGCTGCCCAGGTGGTGGCCCCCAGGCGTTCGAGCGCCGCCCGCGACGCGCCCGCATCGCGGTAGCCGATCAGCTCCGGCTCAGGATGCCAGGCGAAGCGGGCGAGATAGGCATCGAGATCGGCCGGCGCCGTCGGATGGGCGGGAGCGTCCGGCTCCGCGTCGGGAGCTCGCGCCGGCGCGTCGTCGGGGGAAGAGGCTGGGTCGTCGGGCATGGGCCCGGATGGTAGCGGCTCGACGGGAAGGTCGGCGCTCGACACCGACCGTTTCCACGCGCTGAAACGCAAGACGGGCCGGGGCCTGGGTGAGGCCGTGCGGCTGGACCGCCACAACGAGCGCCTGGCGCCAACGGCGCCAGGATTCGACCCCCTCGGCGCCCCACCGACAGCGAACCGCACCTTCGCGTGTTTCGCGCCGTATCGTGTCGTCGATGAGCGACGACGACGGCCGGACCTGGCTCGACGAGCACCTTCGCCACCTGGGCGTGGCCTACGAGCTCTTCCCGTGCGACCCCGCCCTGGCGGACACGGCGGCGTTCTGTGCCGCCTACGGCTTCGCGCCCGAGGACTCGGCCAATACGATCGTGGTGATCGGCAAGTCCGACCCGCCGCGCTTTGCCGCCTGTGTGACCCTGGCGCCATACCGCCTGGACGTGAACCGAACCGTCCGCGATCGCCTCGGCGCGCGCAAGGCGTCCTTCGCTCCCGCGGAAGAGACGGCCAGGCTGACCCGCATGCAGATCGGGGGCGTCACGGTCTTCGGGCTGCCGCCGGACCTGCCGATCTGGGTCGACGCGCGCGTGATGACGCGCGAACGGATCATCCTGGGCGGCGGGTCACGATCGTGGAAGGTCATCTCGAGCCCGGACATCCTGCGGGCGCTCCCGCGCACCGAGATCGTCGAAGGGCTGGCCACCGACCCGCGCACGGCCTGAGTCCCGCCCGTTCCCCGCGCGCACCTGCAGACGGTCCGGGGCGGACCCGCGTATCGTTGCGCCTCGTGACCGATCAGCCCAGCGACGACGTCGACCAGCCACCGAGCCCACCGACACCGAACCCGCCGGCTCCTCCAGCCGACCCCGACGCGGACCCCACGCCACCGCGCCGCCCGCGCACGACGGGCCCCGTGCAATACCGCGGTGAGGAGCTCCAGCCCGAGCGCGGGCCGGGCCTCGGCTGCTTCCGCTTCCAGCTCGTGGTCCTGGCCGTCTTCGTGATCCTGACGCCGCTGAGCGTCTACTGGAACTGGTCCCCGACGGCGAGCGCGGCGCTGCTCTTCGCCGTGATCGTCCTCCTGCTCGTGACCGGCCAGACGATCATCTTCCTGCTCCGACTCGTGGCCGCCGACCGGCGGGGACGCCGCCGCCCACTGGCGAGCGAGACGCCGACCGTCGGCGAGCTCGAGGATTCGGCCGATCCACCGGTCGAGCCGGGAGGGCCCGTGCAACAATAGGCGCGGGCTGCCCTGTGGCACCCGACCACCAGGGAGGACCGCCGAACCGTGCCCGTGCTCGCGACCTACTTCAGTGTTCGCCGAGGCCGCGATCCGTTCTTCAAGTTCTTCATGCGCACGATCTTCCCGAGGCAGATCAAGGAGTACGAGGAACGCTTCGGAATCCGCTTCATCGGCTGGTTCAACGTCGCCCACGGTTGGGACTTCGACAACGTGATCCTGCTCGACCTCCCCGACTACGCGACGCTCGACCGGCTGGAGGCGGACGAGGGCACCCGCGTCCTCGGCCACCGGGCCGGTGAGTGGATCTTCGAACGCCACCATTCGATGTTCCTGCGAGAGCGGATGGGTCCGGATCTCGTCTACCACCCGTAGACTTCCCGACAGCACGGAGGCGACCCCATGGATAGCCACAACGACCTGCTCGGGGAGCTCGCGGCTGACGCCGCCCTCGAACGAGCCGACTTCATCCGCCAATCCGCCGAGCAGCTCCACCGGTTCCTCGATCACCATCGCTCCCGGATCGCGGCCGTCGGCGGTCTCACGCTGATCGACGAGGAGCCCGACTACCTGTCGGTCGCGCCCGACCTGACGTTCCGGAGCCGCAGCCGCTACCTCGACGACGACACCGGGGAGTGGGTCAGCGAGACCGAGGTGATCGAGTCGTCGTCGGAGCTGGTCGAGCTCTACAACCCGGCCGACATCTACGCCGCCTTCAGTGACGCCGCCCGGGAAGCCGCCGGATTGCCGCCCGAGCCGACCGCCGAGGACGAGCTCCTGGAGAGTGCCGGGATCGCGCCCGAGGAAACGATTGCCCTCGGTGAGGATCCGTATGCCGCGGCCGCGGACTCGTGGGCGGCCGGCCAGCCGATCTCCCTGAGCGAGGAGGACGACGAGTCGGCCGCACGCCGGCTGTACGACCTCGCCCTCGAGTACCAGGAGCGCAGCCAGCGCAACGAGGCGCGCCTGCTCGAGGACTTCGAATCAGCGTCCGTGGGCCTGATCTCGATGATCGGCGACCTGATCATCGTCGACGATGACGACGAGCGGTTGACGCTGACCGCCGGTGGGACCTTCCGTGCCGAGGTCATTCCGGAGGATTCCGGAGAGACGTGGCGAACGCTGGACGGCGCCGAAGAGCTGGTCGAGTTCTACGACCCGACCGATGTCTTCGGCGATCTGGCCGACGCGCTGGCCGAGGCCTTCCCGGCCGTGGCGCCGGACCTGGAGCGCGCTGCCGGTACCGTCAAGGCCGGGACGGCCGGCGAGGGCGACACCGGGACCGCCGGCGAACCGTCCGCGGACGAGACTGGCGCCGAGGACGAACCCAGCGCGTGACGATGCGGCTGGCGGCGGCGGAGCTGGTCGACAGTCGCGAGATTCTGCCCGGCCAGTGGCTGCAGTCCTACCACGCCCCGGATATTGCGATCGGGTCGCGCGCCGGCCAGTTCGTCCACGTCCGGGCTGGCGACTTCTCCGGGCTGGTCCTGCGCCGGCCGTTCTCGCTGAACACCACTGACCCGGCGACCGGCATCGTCACGCTCCACTTCCGGGTGGTCGGACGCGGCACGGAGTGGTTCACGCATCTGCGCCCTGGCGACGCCATCGACCTGCTCGGGCCCCTCGGTCGCCCGTTCGAGGTGGACTCGCGCAGCCAGCACCTCCTGCTGATCGCCGGCGGCCTGGGGATCGCGGGTGTCCGGATGCTGGCCGACGAGGCGATCCGCGCCGGTCGGCAGGTCACGCTGCTGTTCGGGGCCGCGTCGGCTCGCGAGGTCTATCCGTCCAGCCTGCTCCCGGACGAGGTCGAATACGTCGTCGCGACGGACGACGGCAGCCTCGGCCACCACGGCTTCGTGACGGAGCTGGTCACGGGCTACGAGGCGTGGGCCGACCAGGCGTTCGCCTGCGGCCCGACCCCGATGCTGGCTGCCCTGGCGCAGCTGGTGGCCGGCCGGCGGGACCGGCTCGGCGTGGCCAAGCTCGGGCGGAAGCGCGGTGGCGGCAGGGCGGCACCGGCCGGCTCGCCAGCCGCGCGTCGCAAGTCGTTCCTGCAGGTGTCGATGGAGCAGAACATGGGCTGCGCCGTGGGCGCCTGCCTGGGCTGTGTCGTCATGACCACCTCGGGGACGCCCCAGCGCGTCTGTCGCGAGGGACCGGTCTTCGCCTACGACGAGATCGCCTGGGAGGGCGGCTGGTGATGGAGGCACGGCGGCCATGAAGCCGAAGCGACGGGCCATGACGGCGACGGCGCGATCCGCCGCACCCAGGCGAACGTCGGCCGCTGCCGACCGGTCGCGATCGGCCGGCTCGAGGATCGCGGCGCCGTCCTCGGCGAGCCGCCGGACGGGCGAGCGGCCGGACGGCCGCGACGAACCGGCCCGGGTCGAGATCGCGGCGAGCGAGGTCGATCTCAGCGTGGACCTCGGCCGCGGCCTCGTCCTGCCCAACCCGATCATGGTCGCGTCCGGGACGTTCGGCTACGGCATCGAGTACGGCGACGTCGTCGACGTGAACCGGCTTGGCGGCATCTGCTGCAAGGGGACCACGCTCAAGGCACGCATCGGGAACCCGCCGCCACGGGTGACGGAGACGCCCGGCGGCATGCTCAACTCGATCGGGCTTCAGAACCCGGGTGTCGACGCGGTGATCGAGAAGTACTCGAGGACCTGGGCGACGTGGCGAGCGCCGGTCCTGGTCAACGTCGCCGGCGAGTCGGTCCGCGACTACGTGGAGGTCGCCCGGCGCCTCGACGGCGTTCCGGGCGTCGCCGGCATCGAGCTCAACATCAGCTGCCCGAACGTGGGCGCCGGCGGGCTCCAGTTCGCCATCGATGCCGGCGCCGCCGGGCAGGTGACGGCGGCCGTGCGCCGCGTGACCGATCTCCCGCTGCTGGTCAAGCTCTCCCCGAACGTGGCCGACATCCGACCGATCGCCCGGGCGATCGCCGACGCCGGGGCCGACGCGCTGACGGCGATCAACACCCTCTCCGGCATCGCGCTGTCACCGCGCCGCGATCGCCCGCTGCTCGGCAACATCTACGGCGGGCTGAGCGGACCCGCCGTCAAGCCGGTCGCCTTGCGGATCGTGTATGAGGCCGTCCAGGCCGTGACGATCCCGGTCGTCGCCATCGGCGGCGTCACCGACATCAACGACGTGCTGGACTTCCTCGCCGTCGGCGCCGTGGCCGTCCAGGTCGGCACCGCGATCTTCGCCGACCCCACGGTGCCGATCCGCCTCGCGGACGAGCTCGCCGCGACGTGCGCCAGGCGGGGCATGACTTCCTATCGCGAGCTGATCGGGACCGCGCTTCCGGCGGCCAAGGGGCGGCCGTCGGCAACGGGTGTCGAATACCGCCCGTAGGCGGCGGTCGAGCGCGCGTAGACTTTCCGTGTGACCACCGTTCGCCCCGCTCTCGAGGCCGCTGCGCGGCTCGCGATCGCCGTCCGGACCGAGGCGCTGTTCCGCAGCTCCGGGGCGTTCCGTGAGGGCCACTTCCAGCTCAAGAGCGGTCGCCACGGGGACGCCTACGTCGAGAAGTTCCAGGTCCTCCAGGATCCGGCGGCGACCAGCGAGTTGTGCGGGTTCATCGCCCAGCATGGCCGGACGCACGACGGCGACCCCATGGTCGACCTCGTCGCCGGGCCAACGACCGGTGGCGTCATCCTCGCCTTCGAGACGGCGCGCCAGCTCGGGGTCCGGGCGATCTTCGCCGAGGAGGTGCGGGCCGGCGACGGCGCCACGCGACGCGAGTTCCGGCGAGGCTTTCACATCGAACCCGGCGAGCGTGTGCTCCTCGTCGACGACATCCTGACCACCGGCGGCTCGCTGCTGGCGATGTTGCCGGCCGTCGAGGCGATGGGTGGCGAGATCGTCGAATGCGTGGTCCTGGTCGATCGGAGCGGCGGAAAGGCGACGCTCTCGTCGCCCTCGACCGGGCGAACGTATCCATTGCGGGCGCTCTGGCAGCTCGAGCTTCCGACCTACGAGCCCGGTGCCGCGACCTGCCCGCGTTGCGCCGACGGGACGCCGTTGCACACGCCGGGCAGCAGCGGGACGGGGGTGTGACTGCCCGACGTATCGGCGTCGTCGGGGTCGGCATCCTGATCGCCGCTGGTGCCTTGGCCCTCGTGCTCATGTCGATCTTCGGTCAGGCCCCCCGCCAGACCGAGACCGGCCTCGTCGTCGCCGTCGACTCGTCCGGCCTGACCGACGTCCGCGGGTTCTCCATCCGGACCAACGACGGCCGAACCGTGGCGTTCCGGATCGGCGTCCTCGAGAACGGCGCCGAGTTCCCCCCAGGCCACCTCCTGGAGCATGCGGCGACCGGCGTCAAGGTCGTGGTCACCTATCGCCAGGAGAACGGTGAGCTCGTCGCGATCCGAATCGACGATGCCCCGGGAGCCTCGCCCGCGGGACCGTCGCCCACCTGAGTCTTCCCTAGGTGAGACCGGCCAGCGCCTTCTCGATCTCATCGGGCGTGAAAATGAGCTCGAACGCGGCCTTGACGATGCCGTCACCACCCACCACGAAGACGTACGGCTCGGAGAGCAACCCGTACGCGTCCGTCGCGGGCACGGTCTGCAACTGTCCGTTGGCATCGAGCACCGGCTGGAGCTGGCCCTGATCGTCCTTGAGTTGGTACGGCTCCACGTTGATGAACGTCACGTCCGGGTGGGCGGCGGCGATGGGCTTGACCTTGTCGAGGGTCGGGCCGCAGGTCTGCGTCTGGCAGAACTTCGGCGTGGCGAAGACCAGGACGAACGGCTTGTGGGCGGCCAGCGCCGCCGCGACGGACGTCTCGTAGAACGCCTTGTCCGGCTTCGTGTCGGTCGAGATCTTCGAGACGTCACCACCGACGGATGCCAGCGTCGGTGTTTCGACCGACGGCGCCTTGTCGCCGGGGACGATCACGTGCTTCTTCTCGAGGACCTGGAACTGGAAGTCGATCTGCTCGGCGGGCTTGCCGGCGGCCGCCGTCGTGAAATGGGCGACCCAGTCACCCGCTGCCGGGAAGTCGACCGTCGTGACGTAGATCCCGCTCACCGCCTCGATGGCCCAGATGAACGTGCCCGTGGCCGTCGCGACGGTCTGGTTCGACGGCCCGTCGAACGCGACGCTTGCCGTCCGATCCGGCGCGCCCACCGGCGAGTCGCTCGTCGCGTCGACGAACGAGAAGAGGAACCGGTTCGAGCCCACGGCCAGCTCCGACGAGATGATGACGGGCAGCACGGACGGCTTGGAACCGCTCGACGGCGCGGGCGTCGGGGACGATCCGGCTGCGCTGCAGCCCGCAACCAGGACGGCGGCGCACAGGGCGATCAGGGGTCTGAGTCGTGGCATGCCGACAGGGTAGCGCCGACCGTCGAGGATCGCCTGGGGAGCGGATGGTGCGGTGCGCGGCGGCCAATCCGTCCCGCGCCTAGAATGGCGCCTCGTGAACCGCTTCCAGAAGCTCGCCGCGCTGAGTCTCGCGACCGCCCTCGGGCTGGTCACGATCGGCGTGATCGTGCGAGCCACGGAATCCGGGCTGGGCTGTCCGGACTGGCCGTTCTGTTACGGACAGATCCTTCCACCGGCCGGTGACTTCAAGGCCTGGATCGAATGGGTCCACCGGACCATCGCGGCGATCATCGGCTTCGAGATCCTCGGCCTGGCGGTGCTCGCCCTGCGCGACCACCGATCGCGCGCCTCGATCCTCTGGCCGACGCTCGCCGCGGTCGTCCTGGTCGGCTTCCAGGCGTGGCTCGGACGCGAGACGGTCCGCCTCGGCAACAGTGGCGAATCGGTCACGGCGCACCTGGCCAGCGCGATGGCGCTGGTCGGACTGCTGGTCTTCCTGACCGTCCGGGCCGGCTATCCGGCCCACCTGCCGAGGCGCGGCACGAGCCAGCGGTTCACCCTCCTGGCCGCGTTCGCGGCGGCGGCAACCTTCGCGCTCCTGCTGTTCGGCTCCCAGGTCACCGCGACCGACTCGGCGCTGGTCTTCCCCGACTGGCCGCTGATGGGTGGGACGCTGGTCCCGCCGGTGACCGACGTGACCGGCGCGCAGGTCCTGCACCGCTGGGTCGCGGCCGTGGTCGGACTGATCGTGCTCGCGGTGGCCGTGGCCGCGTGGCGGACCCAGCGCGACCGGCGAACGCTCGTGCGGCTGGCGGTGGGCGCCGCGATGCTGTTCGGAACCCAGGTCGTGATCGGCGGGGCACAGGTGCTGGCCCACATGGCCGAGTGGACCCAGACCCTCCACCTGGCGCTCGGGGCGACGATCTGGGCGATGCTGGCCGGGTTGACGGTGACCAGCTACTACTCCGCCCGGTCGGCGGCGGGGATCGTCGCCGGACCCGAAGCGGACGCGGACGCCGCCTCCCAGGCTCGGTCGACCGGTGACACGGTCCGCGCCTACATCGCGCTCACCAAGCCACGGATCATCGAGCTGCTGCTGGTCACCACGGTGCCGGCGATGGTCCTCGCGACGCGCGACCTGCCCGGCGCCGGCGGTGTGCGCGGAGCGGTCGATTGGGCCGGTTGGGGCGTGGTCGTCTTCTGGACCATGCTCGGCGGAACGCTGGCGGCCGGCAGCGCG
>JBGPVC010000067.1:0-14716 GCA_041491485.1 Candidatus Limnocylindria bacterium | reverse complement strand
TTGTCGTTGAAGACCTTGCTGTCGAGCTCGTCCTGGAGTGCAGTGCTGAATTCGTTGTAGCCCTTGAACGAGGGCTTGAGGTGCGCGTACGCGAGCGCATCGGCGAAGGTCCTGCCGCCCTCGAACGACGTCGCGTACTGCCCGGTGAGGACCTGCATGTTGACCGGCATCGACGCCTTCAGCTCGGCGATCTTGGCCTGCATCTCGGGGCCCGTGTAGCACTTCACGAACTCCCAGGCCGCGTCGGGCGACTTCGTCCCCTTGTAGACCACGACGCCGCTCGGGTTGACGGAGGTTGCCTGGCCGGCCGGTCCCTTGGGGAGCGGCGCCACGCCGAAGCTCAGCCCAGCCGCCTCGTGGGTCGGGACCAGCCACGAGCCATTGGCCTCCATCGCCGCCTGGCCGTTCTCGAACGCGTCACCGGTGCCGCCGGGGACGGGTTGGGCCATCACCTTGTACCTGTAGATGAGGTCCTGGAGAAACTGGATCCCCGCCGCCGCCTGGTCGGAGTCGATCACCACGGTCTTCTTGTCGGCGCTGAGGATGTCGCCGCCCGCCTGCCACACGAGTGACGCCCAGTAGTTCTCCATGTCGGTCGTCTCGGTGTAGAAGCCCCATTGGTTGGGAGCTCCGGACGGCTTCGTCAGCTTCGTGGCAACCTCGACCAGCTTGGCCCAGTCCCAGGTGGCGTCCGGGTACGCGATGCCGGCCGCGTCGAACATCGTCTTGTTGTAGAAGAGGGCGATGGTGTTCAGATCGCGCGGCAGCCCGTACTGGTCACCGTCGGCACCCGCGAAGTCCTTCACCGCGAGGTCAGCGAGCTGGGTCGTGTCGAAGCCGTCGCGGGCGATGAGCGGGCTGAGATCCAGCAGCTGGTCGCGGGTCTGATAGTCGGCGAAGAGCGGGCCGTCCATGAGGAAGACGTCGGGAGCGTTGCCGCCGGCAAGGTCGGTCTGCAATTTGGGCCAGTAGGAGTCCCAGTCGGCCACCGTGACCTTCACCGTGATGCTGGGATTGAGGACCCTGAAGGCGTCGACGATCTTCTGCTGGTTGGCGAGCTCGGTGGTGTCGCCCCACATCGCGTAGCTGATCGTGGTCGCCGGGCCGGCGTAGGTGCCGCACGCGGCCGCGCCTGCCGACGCAGCTGCCGATTCGCTGGGGGCCGTCGACGGGGGCGTGCCACCAGATGGTGACGCCGTCGGGCTCGGCGATGGGCTGGTGCCGCCGCACGATGCGATCAGCAGGCTCGCGGCGACAGCCGCGGTCAGGAGTCGCGAGCGGTCAAAGGCTCGGATGATACCCATGGCTAATCCTCCTCGATCACGACATCCGGTCCGGGGCGTTGCCACCGAGCCATCCCGGCAGCCACTCCGCCTCCGCATCGATCAGCTCGTCGGTCATGCGCCAGGCCTCGTCCAGCGTCAACCGGGCCTGGACTTGGGGGTCGGTGAGCACCGCGTGATAGACGAGCTCGCGGTCCTCGTCGAGCGCAGCGCGGACCGTCAGCTCCTGCGTGTCGACCGCGGGACGCGTGTATACGGCGCACTGGGGCGGCAGCGGGGCGACGGCGATCGGGTGAACACCCAGCCCGTCGACGAGTGCGGGCACCTCGACGCAGGCGTCGCCCGCGAGGTTCGGGATCAGGCGACCGCCGTCGTTGGGGACGTTGGCGACGATCCGCGCCGGCTCGCCGGTGACCATCGAGTGGACGATGACCGCCGCATATTCGCCGCTGCGCTCGATCTCGAACGGCTCGCCGGCTGCCAGCCGGCGCTTCGTCTCCGCGAACTCGTCGAGGTTGTGGGCGACGCGGTCGAGGTACTCGCCGATCGGCACGTGGAGACGCTCGACGAGATCCGCCTTCGGGATGTACCAGGGGTTGTACTCGGCATGATGCTCCGACGACTCCGTCGGGTACCTGCCGAACCGCCGAAACAGGTCGGCCCGGACGAGGTCGTCGTCCGGGACGCGACCGCCCTCGACGAACGCGTGGAGGGCCGGGTACAGGTCGACGCCCCGGTGCTCGAGTCGCGTGACCCAGGCGACGTGGTTCACCCCGGCCGACTCGGCGGCAACCTCCGCGAACGGGAGGCCCAGGTAGTCGGCGAGCGTATGGACGGTCCAGTAGACCGAGTGGCACAGCCCGACCGTCGGAACACCAACGACTTCGCCCACGGCGCGGACGAGCATGGCCATGGGATTGGTGTAGTTCAGGAACAGGGCGTCCGGGCAGACCTCGGCCATGTCGATGGCAATCCCGAGCACGACCGGGATCGTCCGCAGGCCTCGGAGGACGCCACCGACATTGATGGTGTCGTTGATGGTGTACCGGAGCCCGTACCGGCCCGGGACGTCGAAGTCGAGCTGCGTCGCCCGCGCGCCGCCAACCTGGATCGTGTTGATGACGAAGTCGGCACCGCGCAGCGCCTCACGCCGGTCGAGATAGGCATGGATGGTCGGCTTCGCATCGAGCGCGTTCGCCGTCCAGGTTGCCATGCGCTCGGCCGTCGCGAGCCGGTCGGCGTCGATGTCGTGCAACACGAGCTCGACCTCGCGCAGCTCCGGGTAGGAGAGGAAGTCGCCAAGGAGGTTCCGCGTGAACTCGACGCTGCCGGCACCAACGAGCACGATGCGAGGCATCAGGACTCCTTCCCGAGGGTGACGATGTGCCGAAGCCCCTGGCTGTGGTAGCGCTCGACCCAGCCCGGACGGTCGGGGTCGAAGCCGCGGCGGCGCGCAAGTGCGAAGGCGAGCAGCGCGACGGGTGGGACGGTCGTCAGCGATGCCTGGTCCTCTTCGGCGGCGGCAGGGATCGGGAGCAGGTCTGCGCCGTCGATCGACGCGACTGGCGCCACCTCGATGATTCGGGCACCCCAGCCGGCCGCGTGGCGGGCAACGTCCAGCGTGGCGGGGCATCCGGGGCCGTTCGGGGCGAGTGCCACGACCACCGATTCGGCATCGATGATCGTCGCGACCCCAGAGGCCATCTCCCAGGACTCCGTCCCTTCCGCGTGAATGATCGCCATCTCCTTGAGCTTCAGGGCGGCCTCCAGCGCCGCGGGGTGGGCGGCACCGCTCCCGACGACGAACAGGTGCCGGACCCCGGCAAGCGCCTCGGCCAGGTCCGGGACGCGCGAAGCGGCGTCGGCGATCGCGGTCTCGGCGTGATCCGCAGCTCGGGCGATACCGTCCCGGATCCGCACGGCGCGCTGGCCGCCGAGCAGCTCCGCCAGCACCAGCTCGGTGGCGACGAGCGTCGAAGCGAACGTCTTCGTCATGACCGGCACGCGACTTGGGCCTCCGGCCGATCGCACGACGTGGTCGGCCGTGCGATCGAGCGTGCTGCCAGGGACGTGGACGATCGCCACGGTTGGGACGCGGCCCTTCAATGCCTCCACGACAGCGACGACGTCGCGAAACTCGCCGGATGCGGAGATTCCGATGACGGCATCCGTCGGACCGAGAGCAGGCAGGTAGCGACGGAACTCGCCGGCGGTGAGAGCCACGACCGTGGGATCGGCGGGCAGGGCATGCCGGCGGTAGAGCGTGGCGGCTGCGAGCGACGAGTGGTACGAGGTGCCGTTGCCAATCACATGGATGCGCGTGACGCCTCGCGACCTGAGTACCGACGCGACCTGGCGAGCAGCGTCGCCGCTTCCAGTCAGTGTCTCCCGGATGGCCGCCGGCTCCTCGACGATCTCGGCCGGGACCATGCCCTCGATCATCAGATTGCCTCGCTCAGATCCCGGTCCGGCGCGACGATGACCCGGACGCCGTGCGCTTCGATGGCCGACATCTCGCCGGTGTCGGCGTGCGCATCCGTGATGAGCGTGTCGACAAGGTCGAGCCCGAACACGAAGGCCGGAGCCATCGTGCCGAGCTTCGAGGAGTCGGCAAGGACCACGCAGCCACGCGCCGCGTGGCGGAGGGCTCGGTCGGTCAGGATCTCGGGGATCGAGTCGTTCATCAGGCCATGCTCCGAGCTCAAGGCTCCGATCCCCATGAAGAGCGTGTCGGCGCGCAGCTCACGGAGCGCGAGCTCGGCAAGATGACCGAGGGTCGAATGCATGCCCGGGCGCACGACGCCACCAAGGACGACGAGTTCGATGCCGGGTCGGTCGAGCAGCGCTGCGGCGACATCCAGCGCGTTCGTGATGACCGTGAGACGGCGGTCGACCAGTCGCCAGGCCAGCTCGAGGGTCGTCGTGCCGCTCGAGATCGCGATGGTCTGGCCGTCCTCGACCAGGTCGGCGGCGGCGGCCGCGATCGCCCGCTTCGCGGCCAGTCGAGGATCGACGGAGACGCGCCGGCCGGTGCCAGCCGCCGACGCCGCTGCCCCGCCGTACGTCCGTATCAGAGCGCCGTCGTTCGCCAGGCGTCTGAGGTCGCGACGGATCGTGGACTGCGTGACGCCCAGATCGCGCGCCAGGACGTCGACGCTCGCGCGGCCATCAACGCGTAGTCGGGCGACGAGCTCGGCCCGGCGATGAGCGCTCAGCATGGGCGAGATCGTGCACATCCGTGCATAGATTGTCAAGCTTCGCTGCGCACATCGCGCAATCTGGACTTGTCGGCGCACATTTCGCGCGCTAGGATCCGCCTGTGCACACGAATCCAGGGACACCGGTCACCTTCCCGCCCGGGACGCGGCGCGGGCTCGACGCCTGCGCGTCCTCTCGTGGGACGTTCGCTGTGCTGGCGTTGGATCACCGTCAGAACCTCCGGCGGGAGATCCACCCGAACGACCCGGCCGCAACGACGTATGAGGAGATGGTCGACTTCAAGCGAGCCGTCGTACGAGTCCTGGCTCCGGTCGCCACCGGGACGCTTCTCGATCCTGAGGTCGGGGCCGCCCAGGTGATCGCGGATGGATCACTCCCCGGGCGCACCGGACTGCTCGTTGCCGTCGAGGCAACCGGATTCGATGGGCCGCCTCAGGCGCGAGCGTCGCGGATCCTGCCGGGCTGGTCGGTCGAAAAGGCGAAGCGGATGGGAGCCTCGGCCGTCAAGCTCCTTGTGTACTACCATCCCCACGCCCCGAATACCGACGCGCAGGAACGCCTGGTCGCGAGTGCCGCGGCCGAGTGTGTCCAGCTCGACATCCCGCTCTTCGTCGAGCCGCTCGGCTACGACCCAGTGACAGGCGGCGGGCTCGTCGGCGAGGCCCGCCGCGCGTGCGTCATCGAGACAGCGCGCCGGCTGACGGGGATCGGAGGTACGGTCCTCAAGGCCGAGTTCCCATATGACGCCGGAACCACGGACGAGGCCGCCTGGGCCGACGCATGCCGGGAGCTGGACGCGGCGTCGGTCGTGCCATGGGTCGTGCTGTCGGGTGGAGTGGACGACACGACCTTCGAACGCCAGGTCACCGTCGCCTGCCGGGCGGGCGCTTCGGGCACGGTCGTCGGGCGGTCCGTCTGGGCCCCCGCGGCAACGATGGCGGCCTCAGAGCGCGACGCGTGGCTCGCCGGCGAGGGTCGTGCTCGACTCGAGGCCATCGTCCGGCTCGTGGATGACCTGGGCACGCCGTGGCACGCACGGCCGAATTCGCTCCAGGCAGCGGCGGCTCCCGCGGAAGGGTGGTACCGGGAATACTGAAGCGCGTCATGAGCGATGGAACACGGGCGTCGGGAAGCGGCGAGCGCGATATTGATGTCCTCGTCCTGGGCGAGATCAACCCCGATGTGATCGTGCGCGCGGCCGACCCGCGACCGCAGTTCGGGCAGGTCGAGCTGCTCGTGGACACGATCGACCTTGTCGTGGGCAGCTCGTCCGCGATCTTCGCCTGTGGCGCCGCGCGGCTCGGGTTGCGGGTTGCGTTCGTGGGCGTCGTGGGCGACGACGCGATGGGCCGGTTCATGCTCGACACGATGCGAACGCGCGGCATCGACGTGTCGGCCTGCCGGGTCGACGAGCTGGTCCCAACCGGCGCGTCGGTGATCCTGGCCGGTGATATGGACCGGGCGATCCTGACGGCGCCGGGCACGGTGCCGCTGCTCCGCGACGATGATGTCCCAGGAGCCCTCCTCGACCGTGCCCGCCACCTGCACGTGGGGAGCGTGTTCCTGCTCGATGCGCTTCGGCCGCAGCTGGCGGAGCGTTTCGCGGCCGCGCGACGCGTGGGCATCACGACGTCGTTCGACTGCAATTGGGATCCGAGGGGCTCCTGGGACGGCGGCCTCGGGCGGATCCTCGCTCAGACGACCGTCTTCCTCCCGAATGCCGCCGAGGCGCAGCGCATCACGGGCCGCGATTCGATCGAGGACGCGGCATTGGCGCTGGCCGCTCTGGGCCCGCGCGTCGTCGCCGTGAAGTGCGGTGCCGACGGGGCACTCGCCGCCGAGCCGGACGGATCGATCACCCGGGTGCCCGCGATCGCCGTCGACACGGTCGACACGACGGGCGCGGGCGATTCATTCGACGCCGGGTTTCTTGCCGCGTGGCTCGCCGACCGACCGCTCCGCGATTGCCTCGCCGTGGGCGTCTCGTGCGGCTCGCTGTCCACGCGTCGTGTCGGGGGTACGGCGGCCCAGCCTACCCTCGCCGAGGCCGAGGCGGCAGCACGCACGTCCGGCCTGCTTGCGTGAGGCGGGATGGAATGGCGGCCGAGGTCGCGCTGCACCGTGCCCCAGCGGCGGCTTCGTGGCCCCGCAGGCTCGTGTGCATCTCGCTGAACGCGGCGATCGACAAGATCGCCAGTGTGGACCGGCTGCGGCTCGGTGAGATCCACCGCCCAGCGTTGCTGTCGGTCGTGCCCGGCGGGAAGGCACTCAACGTCGCAAGAGCGGCGGCGACGCTCGGTATGCCGGTGCGGGCCGTCGTGGTCCTGGGCGGCCATGCCGGCGACTGGATGGAGGCGGCCCTCCGGGCGCGGGCAATCGGCACCCACGCCGTCCGGATCGTCGGGGAGACACGGACATGCCTGTCAGTGCTCGACGAGACGACCGGCATGCTGACGGAGTTCTACGAGCGGGGCCTGACGCTGGACGCCGACGGGTGGGCGACTGTCGGGGAGGCGCTCGCGACGGAGCTGGCCGACGATCCGTCTGGATCGCTGGTCGTCCTCGCCGGGAGCCTGCCGGCCGGCGCGCCGGTCGACGCGTACGCGCGCCTAACCATGGCGTCGGCGCGAGCTGGCGCCCGGACCGTCGTCGATGCCGACCGCAGCGCGCTCGACGAGGCGCTGTCTGCAAGACCCTGGCTCGTGAAGGTGAACGCCCGTGAGGCGGCGGCCGCCGTCGCGATGACCGACACGGACGAGGCGAGTGCCCTCGCGGCGGCGCGGGCAAGTCGCGCCAGAACGGCCGGCGCCGTGCTGGTGACGCTGGGACTGGACGGAGCGGTCGTCATCGACGACGCCGGGAGTGCCTGGCGCCTGGGCGGGCCGCCCGAGCGCGGTCGCTACTCGGTGGGGAGCGGCGATTCGCTGCTGGCCGGGCTGCTGGTGGCGCTTGGGTCCGGGCATTCCCTGCCTGAGGCCGCGCGGCGTGGCGGAGCGGTCGCCGCAGCGAACGCGCTCCTGCCCGGGCAGGGTGAATTCGACCCGGCCGACGCGGACCGGATGCTGCCGGCGATCACCCTGGACCGGATCGGCTGAGGCGCCGTCGGGGCCAGGAGGCCACCCCGACGACCCGGCAAGATCCCGGTGGTCGTTCGCGTCGAATGGCACTGGCGCACATGTTCGCCCGGGCCGAGACTGGCCAGACGCGTTCCGCTGGAGGAGCATGCTTCCACCACGGACGTCGCTTGGAGCCTGCGGGCACGGGGAGCGACATGGACGTGCATCGATCGATTGATATCGCCGCGACACCAGAACACGTCTGGCCGTTGCTGGTGGACCCAGACAACGTCATGCACTGGTACACCACGCTCCATGAGTTCCGGTACGTCGATGAACGGCGCGGGCCGGGCGCGCACGTGCACACCGAGGAACGCGCGGTCGGGCCCATGTTGAAGATCGACTTCGAGGCCGCCGAGTGGGTCGACAATCGGCTGCTCGCCTTCCACATGATGTCGGGCTCGGGAGTCAAGGCGTATGACCAGCGGTGGAGCCTGGAGCCCCTGGCGAGCGGCTGCCGGTTCACGTTTGACGAGCACGTGGAGTTGCCGTTCGGAGCGCTCGGCAAGCTGCTGGGTGCGGCAGCGCGGCGCACCTCCGAAGCGCATGTGACCCAGATGCTCGCGGCATTGAAGGGTCTCGCGGAGGCCTGACTCGACAACCCGAGGGCGCCGTCAGCGTGCGGTTTGCCGCGGCCAGGTGAGATCGGTCGGGTGGGAGTCCTCGTTCCGCCTGCTGGCGTCGTCGGGGCCAGGAAGGACGCCCACCCGCATACTCGCCGTCTTCGCACCGGGGGTCGTCCCGGCCACGAGGCTCTCGCGTCGCCGCTCAGTCTCCCGCCGGAGCCACTCTGCTCATCAGTGAGGTGACAACGATGCTGTCCGAGTTCCTGGCGGTTACGACGCTGGTGGTGACGGATGTCGACCGGGCCAAGGGGTTCTACGGGGAACAGCTTGGCCTCACGCTCCTCGAAGAAACCCCAGCAGGGTGCCGGTTCGGTGCCGGCAAGGGATCACAGCTGACGATCCGGCGGGGGCAGCCCCCTGCTGGCGGTCAGACCGTGTTGCACTTCGAGGTTGATGACATCGAGGCCGCCGTCCGCGATCTCACGTCGCGGGGGGTCACGTTCGAGGAGTACGAGACGCCGAAGACGGTCAATTTCATCGCTCAGTTCGGTCCGAATCGCGGTGCGTGGTTCAAGGACCCCGCCGGCAACGTGCTCGGCCTGCGCGAGGGTGCCGTTCCAGCCGCCAAATAGGGTCGCGAGAGGTCGCGCGCAGGTCCCGCCAGCGCGCCTGCGACCGGCGCATTCCCGACGCGTCGCAGACGCGACCGTCTAGCTGCTCTTCTTGGGTGGCCGACCCGCGGACGGAGCGGCGGCTGTTTCAGCTGCGGCCTGCGCGGCCTGCGCCTTCTTGTCCTTCGCAGCCTTCTTGTCCTTCTGCGCCTTCTTGTCCTTCTTTCTGGCCATCATGTACCTCTCGATGCGGCGGTCGGTCTGGCAAGTTGGAACTGTGTTCACGCGTGAGTGTAGGCGTACCGCCCCTGTCCGGGACGGTAGCGCGAGGACGACCGCATCCGACGCGATGTGGTCATCACGTCGGCGCGAATACGAGATTGCGTCGTCGACATCACACACGGCGAGGTTCAGAAGCCGTGGAGCGTCCCCGAGCCATGGAACACGATGAGCGTCTGCTTCATGCCGCCTGGACCGACCTGTTGATCGGCAACCAGCGCGTGACCCGACAAGGTGCGCCCGTCCGCGGTGTGGCCGGACAGCTCTCCGGCGTCGATCTCCGAACGTGACCGAACCAGGACACGAGCGAGCCACTGCGGGCGGCCGTGCGTGTCCTCCCAGCAGTCGATCGTCGCGGCGGGCAGCGAGACCCCCGCGAAGGTCACGTCATACAGGGCAAAGCGCTCGTGTCTCGCAGCCATCTGCCCACGGTACACCCCTTTCGACGGCGATCCTGCCGGGTCGGGCCAAATGACCACGATCCAGCCATGGTGTTGCCGAACGTAACGGCTCGAGGCGACCGAGGTCGGGTCCGACCCCTTCCCGCCCGCGCGATGATGGTCGCAGGAGGTCGTCGTGGACGCCAGGCTCATCAAGTTCGGTCTGATTGAGATCGGCGGACGCCGATTCGAGTACGACGTCGTGATTGACGGGGGCGTGGTTCGGCGGCGCAAGAAGGCAGCCTCGAAGGCCTACAGAGACCGGTATGGCCACACGCCGCTCTCGCTCGACGAGGCGATCCCGTGGTCGGCGCATCTGCTCATCATCGGAACGGGCGTCTCCGGTCAGCTGCCGATCATGCCCGAGCTGTACGAAGAGGCCCGCCAGCGCGGCGTGGAGATCGTTGCCGAGCCGACACAGGTGGCCTGTCGGCTGCTACGGGCGGCCGATCCGAGGGACGTGGCGGCCGTCCTTCACGTGACCTGCTGAGGCGGTCCGCTACCTCGCCGACGGCAACACGCGGGGCGACGTGTCAATCGGACGGGAGTGCGCAAACGTGATGTCAAAGATGTTTGACAAGATGTTGGCTATCTTGTACGTTGCCCATGTCAACGATTTTTGACATGGGAGACGCAGATGGCATTCCTGGAGAAAAGCAACTGGGTCGTGCTCGTCGTCGCGCTGCCGACGCTCCTCGTCTACGCGGCCCTGGTCGTGCCGGAGGTGCTCAGCAAGCCGATCGCCGAGGTCTCCTGGGTGGAGCCGATGCTCTTCACGATCGTCGGCTTCGTCGTGGCGAACATCGTGGGCAACGTCGTGGCCGCGGCCTCGAACCCCAGCGAGGCGGACAAGAACGACCAGCGCGACCGGGAGATCGACCACGTCGGTGAGCGGGTCGGCAACTGGCTGATCATCGCCGGCACGATCGTTGCGCTCGTCCTGGCGATGACCAGGGCGGACCACTTCTGGATCGCCAACGCGATCTTCCTCGGGGGCATTGCGGGAGCCCTTCTCAGCTCCGTCACCAAGATCGCGGCCTACCACGGGTCGTTCCAGCGATGGTGAAGCCGACCCTCGTCACCAACTCGATCCGATCGCTCAGGTTCGCCAACAGCGAGATGACCCAGGCGGAGCTGGCCGATCGAGTCGGGGTGACCCGCCAGACGATCATCGCCATCGAGCAGGGCAAGTACTCGCCCACGCTCGAGATGGCCTTCCGGATCGCCCGGGTCTTCCGCGTGCCGCTCGACGAGGCCTTCCAGTACTTGGAGGAACAGGGATGACCAGCCGATTGCCAGCCCCGGCCTCCGCCGGACGCCACGACCACCCGCACACCGAACAGGAGCACACCGTGTCTGAACCGTCGAAGAAGTCTCCGTCCCTCCAGCCGCGCTGGTTCATCCGCTCGTTCTGGGCGGTGCAGCGTGCCCTTTACTCGGTCACCGGCGGCCGGCTCGGCCTTCGGACCGCGAGGGCTGACCGCTGGGGCATGCTGCGCCTGCGGACGGTCGGGCGCCGCAGCGGTGAGGAGCGGACGGCCATCCTCGGCTACTTCGAGGACGGTCCCGACCTGGTCACCATGGCCATGAACGGCTGGGCCGATCCCGAGCCCGCCTGGTGGCTCAACCTGCAGGCTCATCCCGACGTCACCGTCGATCTGCCCGACGGATCGCGCGCCGTGCATGGGCGTGCAGCGGACAAGGACGAGCGGCCACGCCTGTGGGCCAGGTGGGGCGTCTATGACAAGGATCTCGACGGCTTTGCGGCCCGGCGATCTCGGGAGACCGCAGTCGTCATCCTGTCGCCGCGACCCGAATAGAGGTCTTCACCGGAGCTGGGGCAGCGTCGGGCTGACCGACGATCGGACGTCTACCGACGCCGCGTACGGCCGTGCCGACGGTTCGCCTGTATCTACCTCGATGGCTCGCTGGAAGCCCACAATGAGGGGGAGCACGCACCGCATCGGCAGACAGCGCATCCACGAACCGCCGCCATGAAACACAAGACGTGACAACGCTGGACAACGCAGGCCCGCTGCTCGAGACCAAGCTCTACGTCCCCAGGCTGCGACGCGGTCTGGTCGCGCGCCCACGGCTCATCGAGCGGATGAACCGTGGCGGCGAGTCGAAGCTGACGCTCATCTCCGCCCCGGCCGGCTTCGGCAAGACGACGCTCCTGACCGAGTGGCTGGCAGCCGTTCCCGGCGGTGAACGGTCCGTGGCGTGGCTTTCTCTTGACCCGGGCGACAACCAGCCCGCGTCCTTCTGGACCTACCTGGTGGCCGCGCTCCGGGCGGTGGCACCGGGCGTCGGCGCACGGGCGCTGTCCCTGCTGCAGGAACCCCAGCCGCCACCGATCGAGACGATCCTCACCACGCTGCTCAACGAGCTTGGCGCGGTGCCGGACGACCTCGTGCTGGTGCTCGACGACTACCACGTGATCGACGCGCACGATATCCACGACGGGGTGGCGTTCCTCCTGGATCACCTGCCCCCGCAGATCCACCTCGTCATCATCACCCGAGCCGATCCGGCGCTGCCGCTGGCCCGCCTGCGGGCGCGGGGCGAGCTCGTCGAGATCCGCGCGGCCGATCTGCGCTTCACGCCGGGCGAGGCCGCCGCCTACCTCAACGAGTCGATGGGGCTGGATCTGGCCGCCAGGGATGTCGCTGCGCTGGAGGGGCGCACCGAAGGCTGGATCGCGGCACTTCAGCTGGCGGCGCTCTCGATGCAGGGACGAGACGATGTCGCCGGCTTCATCGCGGGCTTCGCCGGGGACGATCGCTACATCGTCGACTACCTGGTCGAGGAGGTCCTGCACCGGCAACCCGCACAGGTCCGGAGCTTCCTGCTGGAGACGTCGATCCTCGCCCGCATGACCGGCCCGCTGTGCGATGTCCTCACGGGGCAGGCGGGCGGCAAGGCCACGCTGGAGGCGCTCGATCGAGGCAATCTGTTCCTGGTCCCGCTCGACGACCGTCGCCAGTGGTACCGCTATCACCAGCTCTTTGCCGACGTGCTGCGGGCGCGCCTCCTCGACGAGCAACCCGGGCTGGTGCCGGAGCTGCACCGGCGGGCGTGCGAGTGGTACGAGGAGCACGGTGACCGGTCGGAGGCGATCCGCCACGCGATGGCGGGCCGGGACGTCGCGCGGGCGGCGGACCTGGTGGAGCTCGCGATCCCGGCGACGTTCCACAAGGATCAGGCGGCCACCGTGCGCCGGTGGATTGAGGCACTTCCGGACGAGCTGATCCGGGCCAGGCCCGTGCTGAGCGTCGCGTATGCCGCGACACTCCTGGAGGGAGGCAGGGTCGAGGGCGTTGAGGCCCGACTGCGGGACGCCGAGCGGTGGCTGGACGCGACGGCCGACGGGCGGGCGGGACAGAATGCGCCATCGACTGCGATGGTCGTCGTCGACGAGGATGAATTCCGCCGTCTGCCGGGTTGGATCGCCCTCTACCGTGCGGCCCAGGCCATGACGATCGGCGATGTGGCCGGCACCGTGACCCATGCCCGGCGGGCGCTCGACCTCGTCGGCGAGGACGATTATCAACGGCGTGGTGCGGCAGCGGCGCTGCTGGGACTCGCTGCCTGGACGACCGGGGATCTCGAGGCGGCGCACCGTTCGTATGCCGAGTGCGTGGCGAGCATGCGGAAGGCGGAGCAGGCTTCCACCGTCATTGGCTGCGCCATCGTCCAGGCTGACATCCGGATCGCCCAGGGTCGTCTCCACGACGCACTGCGGACCTACGAGCGGGGACTGCAGGTTGCGACCGAACATGGAGCGCCCGCGCTGCGGGGGGCGGCGGACATGCACACCGGCATGAGCGAGCTGTTTCGCGAGCGTAACGACCTCGAGAGCGCGTCGCAGCACCTCCTGGTGAGCCGTGAGCTGGGTGAGGAGAACGGCCTGGCGCAGAACCCCTACCGGTCACGTGTCGCGGCGGCCCGGATCCGACAAACCCAGGGAGACCTCGATGGCGCGCTCGATCTCCTCGACGAGGCCGAGCGCCTGTATGCGAGCGACTTCTCCCCCGATGTGCGCCCCGTCGCCGCCGTGAAGGCGAGGGTGTGGATCGCCCAGGGGAACCTGTCGGCGGCGTGGGGCTGGGCGCAGGAGCACGGTCTCACGGCCGCGGACGAGCTCAGCTACCTCCACGAGTTCGAGCACGCCACGCTGGCGAGGCTGCTCCTGGCGCAGGGGACGCGAGACCGCGCCGACGACAGGATCGCTGCGGCGATCGAGCTCACGGAGCGCCTGCTCACAGCGGCGGAGGACGGTGGGCGCAGCGGCAGCGCGATCGACATCCTCGTCGTGCAGGCGCTCGCCCGTCACGCCGGGGACGACGTGACGGGTGCGCTCGACTCGCTGGCGCGCGCGGTGGCGCTGGCCGAGCCGGAGGGCTACGTCCGCATATTCATCGATGAAGGGCCACCCATGGCGGCGCTGCTGAAGCTGGCGGCGAAGCAGCCGAACGCTCCGGGCTACGTACGCCGACTCCTGGCCGCTGTTGTCACGGTCGAGGGACTATCGACCGTCGGACAGCCGCTGATCGAACCGCTCAGCGAACGGGAGCTCGAGGTCCTGCGCCTCCTGGGGAGCGAGCTCGGTGGGCCGGACATCGCTCGCGAACTGGTGGTGTCTCCGAACACCGTGCGGACGCACACCAAGAGCATCTACGCCAAGCTCGGCGTGAATAGCCGGAGGGCGGCCGTCCGTCGTGCCGCCGAGCTCGGCCTGCTCTCGCGCACCCGGGACCGCCGCGTCAGCTCCTAGGCCTTCGCCGACGGCTGCCCCGAGCCGCGGCCGCGTGTCGGAGGACCGACCCCGGGTTCCGCACGTCTCGATGACGAATCACCCAGTCGTTCACCCAATGGGGTGATGCGCGCTCACCACATCCGCTTCCACCTTGGGTCGAGTGACCCAGGTCGGTGTTGCCGGCCGGACATCCAGGAGACACCAGGCATGAGGAGCGGAATGACCGAACGACACACCTCGAAAGAAGATCGTGCCGAGGCCGGACGCTACGAGATCCGGCTCACGGGGCACCTCGACGCGCGCTGGGCCGCGTGGTTCGACGGGCTGACCGTCAGCCATGAGAGCGACGGGACCACGGTCATCAGCGGTCCGATCGCCGACCAGGCCGCGCTCCACGGGCTGCTCCAGCGAGTGCGTGACCTCGGCCTGCCGCTCGTCTCGGT
>JBGPVC010000066.1:0-14875 GCA_041491485.1 Candidatus Limnocylindria bacterium | reverse complement strand
GGCCGGCACCGTCGCCCTGGTCCGGGCCAACCGTGAAGCGGGCGCAGCGGGCGTGACCGTGCTCGGCGTCATGGGTGAAGCGGCAGAATTGACCGAGGACGAACGGCGCCAGGTCGTGGCGGCGGTCGTGGCGAGAGCCGCGTCGATGGCCGTGATCGTCGGTGTCAGCGGCGAGTCGCGCGAGCTCGTCTCAAGCCGGGCACGCGATGCCGCCGGCAGCGGGGTCAGCGCGCTGATGGTCAGTCCCGCCCGCACGCTCGTTCTCGCCGATGCGGTCGAGGCGGCGACGGACGGTGGCCTGCCGATCATCGTCCAGGACTACCCGGCAGGATCCGGGGTGGCCTTGAGTCACGCCGCGATCGCGGCGGTCGCCGATGGCTGCCAACTGGTGGCCGGCGTCAAGGCGGAAGCGCCACCGACGACCGGCCTGATCGCCGCCCTCCGACGGAGTCATCCCCGACTGGGCGTGCTGGGAGGTCTCGGCGGCCTGTTCCTCATCGACGAGCTGCGGGCAGGCGCGACCGGGGTGATGACGGGCTTCGCTCTGCCGGACCAGCTCGTTTCGATCGTGACGACGTTTCCGACCGATCCGGCCGCGGCTGAACGGACGTGGGCGAGTCTCCTGCCGCTCATGCGGCTCGAGGCGTTCCAGCCGCTCGGCCTCGCGGCGCGCAAGGAAGTCTGGCGACTGCGCGGCGTGATCGGCTCGGGCCACTGCCGTCGAGCCGGCGCACAGCTCGACGATCAGGCCCGGGAGGACGTCCGCCGCGCATTGGCAGGCGTGATGACACCCGGACGCGGCGGCTAGGTTTCCGCCGCGACCCCGTCACCTGGCTGGAGCCTGGCTCGCAGCAGGTCGCGACCGGTGTTGTCGCGAAGCCGGAACGACCAGCCGCCGAGCTCCGGCCAGACTTCCGCGGCCGCGACGGAGCCGGGCTCGGCAGGCGCGGCGTACTCGAGTCGCGCCAGGCGAGGGATCGCGCGAGTCGCCGGCAGATCCCCTGCGTCGATCACCGCCTCGTCCAGCCAGTCGGCATAGACCGCGTTGTTGACGTGGTCCATCGGGTCGAGCTCGTGGGGGCGGACGGTGAAGGCCAGCCGGCGGGCGCCGTCCGGCGCCTGGTCGAGGGCGACCCGGGCCAGGCCGGAGGAGACGGTGGGTGCCCCGAACACGGTGTCGAACTCCGTCGGAATCCGGGTCGGCGCTCCGTTCCGATCCAGGAGGACCCAGTCGATCTGCGTCCAGGCCACGAGGCTCCCTCCCGGATCGCGGAAGTCGGTCCGGCGCCGGGCCCAGACCCGACGCCAGCCGACCACCTGGGTCATCCCTTCGATCTCCGAGCCGACCTCGATCGGCGCGAGCACCGCCATCTCGGCGGCACGGACGAGCCAGGTCAGGCCACGCTCGGCGTACCAGGCACGCCCGAAGCCGCGGGACGCCGAGTGATGCCAGGCGACGTCCTGCGCATAGCGGAGCAGGACGGACGTCCGCAGACATCCATCGGGTCCGGCTTCGTCGAAGCGGACGCGATACGGAACGCTGCAGGTGTCCGCGGTTCGCCCGCTCACCGGGCCGGGCCCCGGGCAAGGTCGTCGAGGGTCTCGAGTGTGATCAACCCGGTCTCGTCGTGCGGCGCCGTCTGGCGATCGAGGCGAACGTCGCATGAGCGCGCCGCATCGAATACGACCAGCGCGACGACGAGACGCTCTTCCTCGTCGGCGGCGTGCGCACGAGCGTCGTCGAGCTGATGGAGGACGTCGGCGTTGATGCCGCGGGCACCCCATTTGCAGTCATAGGCTTCGGACGCGCCGGGCCGTTCCACCGTCACGTCGTACGGGTGGATCTCCGCGGGGACGCCGTCGAACAGGATCCGCCGCTCGCGGCGAACCGCGGCCTCGGCGACGCGACGGGCGAGCAGCCGGGCGGTCACCGCCTCCACCAGGGCTCCGCGGACCTGGCTGCGGACCTGCTCGCCACGGTCGGCGACGGCGAGGGACGCTTCGAGAAGGCGCTGGGACCGCTCACGCTCGGCCGCGGCGCCGGCCGTCGCCGAGCCAAAGAGCGTTGGGAAGGTCGCACGCCAGGCCTCGGGATCGGTCGTCTCGCCGTTCATCACCGCCCTGGCGAGGACGCGCTGCTCGAAGCTGGCGTCGGCCAGGAGATCCGCCGCGCGTGCCACGAGCGGGTCGGCCTGGATCCCGGCGTAGACAACGGCGCGAGCGTCCCTGGCGGCATCCTGGAACCTCACGGCGCCTCCCGCAGCGCGATCAGCACGACCTGTGGAAAGGTCGACAGCCAGTCGATGGCCCGGTGGGCGTCGACGATCAGGCCGATCTCCTCGATCGCCCGATCGATGGCGACGGACACCTCGTCCGCGACCGGCTCATCGCCGCGGTCGGTGGCGGCGGCCTCGAGACGCGCTCGCCAGGCGTCGCTCAAGTCGTTGACGTACGACCACTCATCGTCGATGGTCTCGCCGAGCTCGGCCAACCCGACGTACGCCTCGAGGGCGCGGTCGATGGCAGTCCGGATGGTCTCGCTGGGCACCACGCTAGCCTACGCGTCCGCGCAGGCAAGGGTCGTCAGGCGGCGGTCACGGAGCTCTGCTGCGTCCCGCGCCCGCGCTCGGGCTGGACGATCCGCTCGTCGACCGTCCGGCCCAGCAGCTCCTGCAGCGCGCGCCGAGCCCGGTCGTCCCAGGACTTCGAGTAGATCCGCGTGGCCTCGGATCGGACGCGGTAGGCCGCGGCGCGCTGGCCGTCGGCCTCGATCTGGGCGACCCGGTCCAGCAGCGCCCGGTACAGCGCTGGAAGCTCCTCCGCTGGGGACATTGGTTCCATCGTGGATACCTTGAACCGCCGGCGGGCCGGAGGGAATACCCCAGGGGTCCCAGTGCCGGCACGACGTTTGGCCGCCGTTCAATCGCCCCGGTGATCGCCACTCCGGACTCCGAACGATCCGAACGCTCCCGTCGACGGCATCCACGCTTCGCTGACGGCGTCCACGATGGCGGCCGGCGGACCCTCCCGGAGCCGTCCCAGCAGGGCGTCGAGACACGGGCGAGGCCCCTCGGCCACGCAGTGCACCGAGCCATCGGAGTCGTTGGCGACCCAGCCCGTGAGCCCGAGCGCCCCGGCCTCGCGCAGCACGAAGTAGCGGAACCCGACGCCGTGGACACGCCCGGTCACCCTGGCGTCGAGCCGCTGGGTGGCCGGGGTTGGCTCCATCACACTTGGATCAGGCAGCTGCCGCGCGACGCGGCCAGGCGAGCGCCAGGGCATCGAGGATCAGCTCCGGCGAGACGTTCGAGGCGAGCAGCTCGGCGAAGCGCCCCGCCCGTTCGAGAAACCGCGCCGCGGCACCCGGCGCGATCGCCGACGCAACGGTCGCGAGCTCCTCGAGCATCACGGTGTCGCGGACCGACCGGCCACCGCCCGAACCGGCCAGCGCGACGTCGCGCGCGACGTCCATCCAGAGGCCGAGGAGGATCTCGGCGGCGCGACGCCGTTCGGTTGCCGGGACCGGCCGTGCCTTTCCGTCGGGGCTCTCGTCGACAGCGCCCTCCTCGGGCTCATCCGGGCCGGAGGACGACGGTGCGGCGGCGGCCGCACCCTTCCGACCGGTCCGGGCGACCGGGGGCGTGTCCCCGGCCGAGATCGCGGCGGACAGCGCGAGGGCGCGGGGGATCGCGGCGCGAACGGCCGCCAGGCGGGCGGACGCTCGGGCGTCGGTGAGATCCAGCAGGACCCGACTCAGCTCGGCACGGATCAGGACGGCGTCCGGTGCCTTCGCGTACGCGAGGGCGACTCCGGGCCGGCCGCCCGCCAAACGGCCGAGGCGCGCGGCCAGGGGCGGGTCGGCAAGATCGTGGTCGGCAACGATGGCCTCGATGTCGCGAGCGCCCACGAGCCCGAGGCGGATGCGCGCACAACGCGAGCGGACGGTCGGCATGAGCCGGTCTTCCTGGTCGGCGCAGAGGACGATGACGACGCCCGCCGGCGGCTCCTCGAGCGTCTTCAGGAGTGCCGATTGGGCGTCCTCGTTCATGCGGTCGGCGCCCTCCACGATCGCTACTCGCGCGCCGCCTTCGACGGGCATCAACGCCAGCTCCGCGATCAGGTCACGCACGCCTCGATACCTGGCGTCCGGCCCGCCGATGACCACCTGGCGCCCCGGTCCGGCCGGGCCGAGTCGGTGGAGGTCGGGGTGGCCGCCCTTCTCGACCATCCGGCACGACCGGCATGACCGGCATGGCCGGGCGCCGTCCCCGGCCGTGCACAACAACCCGGCCGCCAGGTCGAGGGCCAGCGTGGTCTTGCCGACGCCGTCGGGTCCGACGAAGAGGACGGCCTGCGGTGCCGCACCGCCGACCATCGCATCGACCGCCCGGAGGGCGGCGGCCTGCCCGCGGGTCCTGGCGCCGTCCATCGGGCCGCTCAGGCCGGGTCGGTGGTCGCCGCCTTGCGAGTCGTGCGGCGCTTCGCGGCGGGTGGAGCGTCCACGCCGGAACCGTCGGTGGCCGCCGGCATGTCGGGGACTGACGCGGCGGCCTTGGGCGTTCGCCTTGCCGGCGAGGTCCTGGCGGTGGCTGCCGCAGCCCTGGACCCGGCCGCGGCCGGCTTGCGGGTCGCTCGCGCCTTGGCGGGCGACGCCGGAGCGCCGTCCGCTGGCGAGGCCACCTCAGGAACGACCGCCGCCGTGGCAGCCGACTTCGCGGGACGGCCCGGACGGCGTCTCGGCGCCGCCGTCGACGCCTCCAGCGTCGCACCCGTCGCACCACTGCCGGCGTCCCCGGTCGGCGGGGCCTCGATGGCTGCGGCTGCCGCCGTCGTGGCGATTCGCGGGGTTCGGGTGGACGGCCTGCGAGCCGCCCGCGCCTTGGCCGCTGGGGCCGCCTCGTCGTGCAGCGCGGCGGGCTCGCGAGCGCCCGCCGGTGCCGGTCGTGGCCCTGGCTTCTGCGCAACCTGCGCCCGCAGCATCGCTTCGAGCTCGGGCGGCACGTCGCTCCATGGCTCGTTCGAGGATCGCGGTGAGGGTGGCGGCGTCCGATCTCCGCGACTGTAGTTGCGGTCGTCGCGACGCGGCTCGGTTGGGCGGGTGCGGGCGCTGACGTCCGGATAGCGGTTGATCCCGCCTCCGCCGCCACGGCCGTACCGCTCGCGTTCCATCGCCGACTGGTAGGCCGACCGGCCACCGCGTGGGCCGCCTCGCCCGCCGCCGCGGTTGCCGCCGCGGCGCTGCTCGGCAATCAGGTACTCGGGGATCTCCGGCTCGTCGAACTCCTCGTCCTCGGGCAGAGGCGGAAGCGCGGCGGCTGCCGGCGCGACCGGCGTCCCGAGCTGCGAATCCCAGACGGATCCGAACGGGGTGCTCCGCGGTGCGCGGCGCGCCGCCGGCGGCTCCTCGTCATCGTCGTGGATCGGCCGGACCGGTGCCTGCGGTGCGCGGGCCCGTGGTCCGGGCTGGGCAACCTCGCGGCGTTCCTGCTGGTCGTCCTGTCCCGCCTCGCCCTCCTCGGGCCGACCGCGTCCGCGGCCACGACCACGGCCGCCTCGACGTCGTCGCCGACGCGGCTCGCCCTCGCCGCCTTCGTGCATCTCGCCGGTCTCCGATGACTCGCCGGCGGCCGCGTCGACGGTCTCGCCGCCGGCGGGTCGCTCCAGGTCGTCCAGCGTAAACACCTCGGCGGCTGCCAGATCGGCCTCGGTCAGACTGCCGGCGACGCGGGCGAGCCGCTCGCCGGGCAGGGCCACGATCGTCCCGCCGGCGTCGGCGCGAGCCGGAGCCGCGGCGGCCGTGGAAACCCCTCGGTCGCGCCGGGCGCGCGAGCCGGCAGCGACCGGCTCCTCGTCGCGGACCCGGCTGCGGGATCGCGACCGTCCGCCGCGTCCGCTGCCGGTCCCTTCGGTCAGCTTGTCCGGCACCTCCGTCATCGACAGGTCCGCGTCGTCCTCGGCGACCCGCCGTCCCGAGCGGGAGCCCTTCTCGACCCGGGCCAGCTGGACGATGTCGGTGAACTGGTCGGCGACCTCGATCAGGTCCGAGCTCGTGTTGCCGCGGAAGCTGATGACCTCGACCCGGACGCCCTGCTCCTGGACCGCCCGGATCGCCGGGGCGAAGTCGCCGTCGCCCGAGACGACGATCGCGATATCCAGGTTTCGAGCGGTCTTCATCATGTCGACGACCAGCTCGATGTCCAGGTTCGCCTTGACCTTGCCGTCACCGTACTTGCGAATGTCCTTGCTGACCACCTTGTAGTTGCTGCGGCGCAGGAACTCATGGAAGTTGCGCTGGTTCTCGTTGTCCGGATCGAGCCCGGTGTAGGCATACGCGCGCACGAGGTCGCGCCCGGCCGTGGCCGACTTGAGGAGCGTGACGTAATCGATGTCCACGCCGGCGGCCTTGGCCGCATAGAAGATGTTCGCCACGTCCACGAAGACGGCGACGTTCTTGCCCATATCGACTCCTTGAGTAGTTCAGCAGGTCGTCCGGCCGGCGCGCTCGCGCTGCTCGGCCCGGACGTTCATTGGGTTCGACTCGCGGCACCCGCCGCGGTGACGGTTCGATAGACACGTGCCCCGGCAGGGCGAAAGCCCATTCGCTCCCAGCGCGCCTGCGCGTCCGGGTCGTCTGGCTGGGCGGCCTCCACGACGGTGCAGCCCTTGTTGCGTGCGGACCGGAGCAGCTCGTCCAGGAGCGCCTCGGTGATTCGATCGACGTCGTAGGCCGCGTCCACGACCAGCAGGTCGATGGTTCCGACGTATCCGCCTGCCCGGACGGACGGCCGCAGCGCGAGGATCGCGCCGCCGATCACGACACGCCGCGCTTCGGCGACGACGATGCTGGCCTGCGGAAGGTAGACGAGCTGTCGCAGGAGATCGGACGATCCGAGCGGGCTTTCGCCGCGGTCCACGCGCAACGACTCGTCGCTCAACGCGACGAACCGCTCAATGTCCGTGACACGGGCCGCTCGGACCAGGTATTCCACGCCGACGGGTCCAACCTCGCAGGGCTCGGCGACCTCTGCCCTCGACCGGGGCTCGACCGAGCTGGACGACCGGGGCCCGCGATCCGCTCGTCGGGCGGCGAGCGATGGACGCTCGCGACGCGCTGAGGGCGCGGCCGACCGGTATTGCATTCAGGTCGCCGATGGCTATGATACGGCATCGCTTCGGCGGCCACCTGCGCGCTGCCCGGAGGCGAGACCTCGAGCCGACACTCGTCCTTGCATCACTGTCCATGTCCGTTCGCCGAGAGGGGCGCCTGGATCGTCGGACGGAGGGCAAGCGAGCGTTCGCTGTGGTCCCAGCCCCGGTTTTGGGCCGGGTCGGCGACGACCGTTGGTTTGGAGGAGACCGAATGAAACTACACAGGTTGGGAGCACTCGCGGCTGTCAGCGCTCTGGCATTCGCGGCGTGCAGCTCGTCGGGCGCGACCACCGCACCGAGCTCCGGTGGCGGCGGCGGTGACACGAGCAAGGGCACCATCAAGATCGCCGTCGAGCTCCCGTTCCAGGGAAGCGAGAAGGCGACGTCCGACCCGATCCTCAACGGCATTCGCCTGGCAGTGAAGGACGCCGGGGGCGCCGTCGGCGGCTATGCCGTGACGGTCCCGGACTCGGCCGTCTATGACGACTCGCTCAACGGCGCGCACGATCCCCAGACGGGCGCCAACAACATGACCAAGATCGTCGCCGACGCTGACGTCGTGGCGGTCATCGGCCCGGTCAACTCGAGCGTCGGCAAGGCGCAGATCCCGATCTCGAACGCGTCTGGCCTGCTGCAGTGCTCGCCGTCGAACACCAACCCGGATCTGACCAAGGGCGATCCGGCGAAGCAGCTGCGCACCAAGCCGAACAACTACATCCGCGTGGTCACCACGGACGATGTCCAGGGCCCGGCGGCGTCGCAGTACATCCACGACGTGCTCAAGAAGAACTCCGTCTACATCATCGACGACACCGAGACCTTCGGGAAGGGCGTCGCCGATGCCTTCGAAGCGGACTTCAAGAGCCGCGGCGGCACCGTCGTCAAGCATGACGGCGCTCCGAAGACCACCCAGGACTACGTCTCGATCATGACCGCCGCCAAGGCGCTCAATCCCGAGTCGATCTACTTCGGTGGCGTCACCGCGACCGGCGGCGCCCGCATCCTCCTTGCCGCCGCGCAGGCCGGCCTCGGCGACGTCCCCTACGTCGGCCCGGACGGCATCAACGACGGCACGGGCGAGACCAAGGACTCGTTCCTGAACCTGGCCGGGGCCGCCGGCAAGAACGCGTACAGCACGCTGGCCGGCCCGGGCACCTTCGAGAAGAAGGACGCCTTCGACGCCGCCTACAAGGCGGCATACGGCACTGAGGCCACCGGCTACGCGGGCCAGGGCTATGCCTGCGCGCAGGTCGTCCTCGACGCGATCAAGCGGGCCGCAGCGACGAACCCCGCCAAGGACGCGCTGAAGGAAGCGGTCCGCGTCGCGGCGACCGATACCACGGCCAAGTACGACACGATCGTCGGCTCGATCTCGTTCGACGCGAACGGCGACACCAGCCAGAAGATCGTCTCGATCTACTCCGTCGACACCGCTGCTGGAAACGGCAAGGGCGACTGGAAGTTCGCGACACAGGTCGACTACGCCAAGTAACCGACCGTGACCCGAGAGGCCGGGGGTCCCACGGATCCCCGGCCTCTCCGTATCACTCCTCGAGGAGCCCCAACACCGTGAGGTTCCCAGCGTGACGGCACTCGCCTCGCCGGCCGCGGCACCCAATGCCATCGCTCGCGCCGTTCGCATCACCCTGTACGTGATCGCGGCGATCGCGGCCTACGCGGTCGTCCTGTGGCGGGCGCTCGTCTTCAACTTCGAGCTGTCGGCAGGGCAATCGCCCCTCGGCGCCCTCGGCGCGGCGCTCACGCGCACCGACGATGCGGCCATGACGTTCCTGGGGCAAGCCCTCCAGCAGACCGTCAATGCGCTGTCGATCGGCTCGATCTACGCCCTGGTCGCGCTCGGCTACACGATGGTCTACGGGATCATCGAGCTGATCAACTTCGCCCACGGCGACATCTTCATGCTCGGCGCCTTCCTGTCGGTCGTCTTCCTGGGCGGCATCACCGGCCAGACCGGGGCCGTGACCAGCGTCATCCCGCTGATCCTGCTGCTGATCGGGGCGATGCTCTTCACGATGCCGATCATCGGCCTGCTGAACGTCGGCATCGAACGCGCGGTCTACCGGCCGTTGCGCCACGCGCCGAGACTGGCGCCGCTGATCACGGCGATCGGGGTCTCGTTCATCCTGCAGAACGTCGCCCTGACGCTGGCCGGCTCGGGCGACCGCTCGGCGCCCCAGGTCTTCCCGCTCGAGTGGCAGATCCCGTTCGGTGGCGCTAGCGTCTCGGTCCTGTCGATCTTCATCTTCGCCCTGTCCGTGAGCCTGATGCTCGGCCTGCAGCTGTTCGTCAACCGCTCTCGCCTTGGGCGCGCGATGCGCGCGACCGCCCAGGACCAGGAAGCGTCGGCGCTGATGGGCGTCGACCTCAACCAGACCATCTCGCTCACCTTCCTGCTGGGCGGGATGCTGGCGGCGGCGGCCGGCGTGGTGTGGGGCCTTCGCTTCGGCTTCGTCCGGTTCGACCTCGGCTTCAACTCGGGGCTGAAGGCATTCACCGCCGCGGTCCTCGGCGGGATCGGCAACATCACCGGTGCGGCGCTCGGCGGGTTCATCATCGGCTTCATCGAGAACTTCGCCGCATCGCTCGGCTTCTCGCGATGGTCGGAGTTTCTCGTGTTCATGGTCCTGACGTTCGTGCTGATCTTCCGGCCGACGGGCATCCTCGGCCAGCACTCGGGAGACCGGGCATGACGGCGGCGACGGGCACTCGCCCGGCCACGACCCCGGCCCGGTCGCCCCGGGCCCGGCTGCGCGCGTTCGCGGAGGTCCACCGCTCGACCACGATCATCGTCGGCATGGTGCTCGTCACGACCGTGATGATCTTCCTGCCCAAGATCCCGCCGCTGTCGTGGATCCAGTCCGACCAACCCTGGTTCGACGGCTTTGCCAACGCGGGCGTCTTCGTGCTCCTGGCGATGGGCCTCAACGTGGTCGTCGGCCTGGCCGGCCTGCTCGACCTGGGATACGCCGCCTTCTTCGCCATCGGCGCGTACGCCTATGCGTACTCGAATTCGCCCTTCTCGCACATGGACCTGCCGTTCCTGCCGATGCTCGTGGTCGGGGCCGCCGTGGCGGCCGTCTTCGGGATCGCGCTCGGCGCGCCCACGCTCCGACTGCGCGGCGACTACCTGGCGATCATGACCCTGGGCTTCGGCGAGATCGTGCCGATCGTCTTCCTCAACCTCGACACCTGGACCGAGGGAACGAACGGGATCGGCGGCATCTACCGGCCCGAGGCGCTGCCCGGGCTCGGCGAGTTCTCCCCCCTCAGCCCGTTCGCTTACTTCGTGCTGATGGCCGGCATCGTGACGATCGCGATGATCCTGCTGTACCGGCTCCAGGATTCGCGGATCGGCCGCGCCTGGAACGCGATCCGCGAGGACGAGCTGGCGGCGGCGGCCAACGGCATCAACACGGTCACCACCAAGCTGCTCGCCTTCGCCCTGGGCGCCACCACCGCGGGCCTGGCCGGCGTCTTCAACGCCTCCAAGCTGACCATCGTGTCACCGGACCAGTTCCTGTTCACGGTCTCGTTCACGGTGCTGGCGATGGTCATCCTCGGCGGCATGGGCAACATCTGGGGCGTCGCGGCGGGTGCCTTCATCGTGTTCCAGATCCAGACCGTGCTGCTCAAGCAACTGAACACGATCGCCGAGGGCATCGGCATCCCGTTCCTGTCGAGCATCAACTTCCTCGACTACCAGTTCCTGCTCTACGGCATCGCTCTCGTGCTGATGATGCTGTTCCGCCCGGAAGGACTGTTCCCGAGTCAACGGCGGCGACGCGAGCTTCATATCGCCGAGGAGTTCACCGAAGGGATCGGCGATGAGGCGGCGCAGATGGGCTCGTTGGGCGAGGCACCTGGCGCGGAGGAGCTCTTCGGCGAGGAAGCCGGCCCAGGGGCCCCGGGGAGCGAGCGATGAGCGACGTCCTGCATGCCGAACGGGTGACCAAGCGGTTCGGTGGCCTGCTCGCGGTCAACAACATCGACTTCACGATCCCCGCGCAGGCGATCGTCAGCCTCATCGGTCCGAACGGGGCCGGCAAGACCACGTTCTTCAACATCATCGCCGGGATCTACGACCCGACGGCGGGGCGGATCGACTTCCAGGGGGAAACGCGCATCGCCCGGGCGAAGCGCGCCTGGCTCGAGCCGGTGCTCTGGCTGATCGTTCCCGGGATCATCGCGGTCATCACCTCGCTGCTGGCGTCGGCCGGCGCCCCGGAAGGGGAGCTGATCCTCGGCATCTTCATCACCGTCCTCGTCCTGCTGGCGATCCTGGTGACCGGGGTTGCGCGGCCGCCGTGGTACCAGCATCTCCTGGCCCGGATCGGGATCTTCCGGAGTGCGCGGCCCAACGACATGGTCGTGGCCGGGCTGGGCCGCACATTCCAGAACATCCGCCTCTTCCCGAACATGACGGCGATGGAGAACGTGCTGGTGGGGATGCACTCGCGGCTCAAGGCGAGCTGGATCGACGCCCTGCTGTCGACGCGCAAGAACCGCGCCGAGGAGGAGCGGGCCCGGGTTCGCGCCGGGGAGCTCCTGGCCCTGGTCGGACTCCAGGGTGAGGACGACCAGCTGGCCAAGAACCTGCCGTACGGCGACCAGCGCCGCCTGGAGATTGCCCGAGCCCTGGCTTCGAACCCGGTCCTCCTGCTGCTCGACGAGCCGACAGCCGGCATGAACCCCAACGAGACCCTGCAACTGACCCGCCTGATCGGCCGGCTGCGCCAGGACCTGGGGCTGACGATCCTGCTGATCGAACACGACATGCGCGTGGTCATGGGCATCAGTGACCGGGTCACCGTCCTCGACCACGGCGAGAAGATCGCCGAGGGGACGCCGGAAGAGGTCCGCGGCAACCCGAAGGTCATCGAAGCCTACCTCGGGGCACCCGCGGTATGAGCGCCACCCTTCCGGCGACCGGCACGAGCAGCGCGGCCGACGCGTCGATGCTCGTCCTCGACGACGTCAACACCTTCTACGGCAACATCCATGCCCTCCAGGGGATCTCGCTGACAGTCGGGCGAGGCGAGATCGTCACCCTGATCGGCGCCAACGGGGCGGGCAAGACCACGACGCTCAAGACGATCAGCGGCCTGCTCCACCCGCGCCGTGGCACGGTGACCTTCGAAGGGAAGAACATCTCCCGGACGGCGGCCCACCACCTCGTTCGTGAAGGGATCGGCCACGCCCCGGAGGGACGGCGGATCTTCCCGCGGATGACGGTCCTCGAGAACCTGCTGATGGGTGCGTTCACCCGTGATCAATCCACGATCGGGCCCGACATCGAACGGGTGATGGACCTCTTCCCGAGACTGCGCGAACGAACCCGGCAGCTCGGCGGCACGCTCTCCGGCGGCGAGCAGCAGATGCTGGCAATCGGGCGTGCCCTGATGTCCGCGCCACGCGTGCTCCTGCTCGACGAGCCGTCACTCGGCCTCTCGCCGATCCTCGTCCAGCAGGTCTTTGCCACGATCAAGCAGATCAACGGGCAGGGGACCACGGTCCTCCTGGTCGAGCAGAACGCCCTCCAGGCGCTCTCGATCGCCCATCGAGCCTATGTGCTCCAGACCGGCCGGGTGGTCCTGACCGGACCCGCCGCTCAGGTCATGAAGAACGAAACCGTGCGCAAGGCCTACCTCGGCGAGGACTGATCGCGCGGGCCAATGGGCGGCGACCGAGCAGCGCACGGCAGCTTCGAACCGGTCAGCCTGGCGGGCCGGCGACCACCGATCGAGCGCTGGGCCGTCATCGCCGCCGCCATCCTGGTGATCGTCGTGGCCAAGCCCTGGCAGTCGCCCGGCGACGGGTCTGGTGCGGCCGGCTCGACGACAGTCTCGCGACACGCCACCGAGCCCCCCGCGGGCGCCTCTCCGGCCGCGAGCGACGACCCGGCCGCCGTCACGGTGGCCGCCTTCTGCCTCAACACCAGGTCGTGGCTGGTCGCCTCCGTCGAGCGGACCGTGGGACACGCCGGCGACCAGCGGATCCACGTCTGGCGCGTCCTCGAACCGGCGCCGGCAGCCAGCGGCCCCGACGACCCGGCCATCCCCGACGTCTCGATCGTGTCCGAAGGCCTGACCGAGCTCGGCTGGTGCGCGCCGATCGTCGGTGACGAGAAACCCGTCCCGCCCGTGGACCTCTCCGTCTGGCTCCGCGCGCCTGGCGGGGCGAGGCTGGTCACGCTGGATTCGAGCCGGCCGGCCTCCGACCACACCCCGTACGGCGCGATGTACCGTCCGCCGGGCAAGGGCCCGAGCTCCAAGGCGGCGGCCTGGCCAGACGGGACGTACGTCTTTCGCTACCGGGAGGGCGACGGCCGCGAACGCTGGTTCGCGATCGAGGTGGAGACGCGTCAGTTGCTGAGGGTGACGCACTGACGCGCCGGCGGGCGTCCCGTCAGCGCCGGGCCGGCTCGGCGGCCATCTCCATCACGGCCCTGGACAGGACGAGCAATCCCAACCCGGCCACCCAGATCCCCGGGCCGTGGGTCACGACGTCGGCGGGTTCGTTGAACTGGAAGGCACCGATCAGGGCGAGGTCGATGAGCTTCCAGCCGAACCCAACCCAGCCGGCTCCGGCAAGGATCGCGAACGTCAGCCAGCGATCCAGCGAGACGGGCCGGTCACCCGCGGCGTAGGGCAGCGCAACGAGCGCGAGCGCGGCGATCCCGACCAGGAAGATGACGATCCCGCTGCCCGGGAATCCATTCTCGGAATGCTGCGGAATGCCCGGTGTGCCACCCACCTGCCACCACTGCAGCACGCAGCCAACCACGATGAGGATCCCGGCAAGCGTCGCCAGCGTTCGCCCGCGGCCGAGCGGCCGGCGGTGCATGGTCATTCCTCCGACGCCCCCGAGTAGACCTCCGGCCGGAGCACGCCCACGTACCGCAGGTTCCGGTACAGCTCGCCGTAGTCGAGGCCGTAGCCGACCACGAACTGGTCGGGGATCGTGAACCCGACGTAGTCGACCTTGATCTCGACCAGCCGCCGCGCCGGCTTGTCGAGCAGGGTGCAGATCCGGAGTGAGGCAGGAGCCTTGCCACGCAGGTAGCGGATCAGGTAGTTGAGCGTCAGCCCGGTATCGATGATGTCCTCGACGATCAGGACATCCTCGCTGACGATGCTGGCGGACAGATCCTTCAGGATGCGCACCAGGCCGGACGACTCCGTGGACGACCCACCGTACGAGCTGACCTCCATCAGGTCGATCCGGACCGGGATGTCGATCGCCCGCATCAGGTCGGCCATGAACGGGAGCGAGCCCTTCAGCACCGAGACGAGCGTCAGCCGGCGGCCGGCGTAGTCGGCGCTGATCCGGGCGCCCAGCTCACGCACCTTGGCAGCGATCTCGGCCTCGGTCAGGAGGACCTCGGCGACGTCGGTGTCGAGGTTGGCCGGGCGGATCATGACACGGCCGCCTGCTCATGGCCGCCGCCGGCGGAGCGGACGCGACGACGTCGCGACGGCCCGGTGGCTGATGCGACGGTCGGCGCCGCGGCGACCGCGTCCTGTGTGCTCGTGGTGGACCCGGCGGCCTGGGCCGTGGCGCCATCGATGGACGGTTCGGAGGCTGGATCCGAGGTGTCTCCGTGCGGCGAGGCCACCTGACCAGACGTGCCGGACAAGCCGTCGATGAGCGCCAGTCTCCCGTACTTCAGCATCAGGGCGCGGAAGTCGCGGGCATAGAAGAGCTT
>JBGPVC010000065.1:0-15018 GCA_041491485.1 Candidatus Limnocylindria bacterium | reverse complement strand
GTGGTCCTGCCGACCCTCGAGCCGCCAGGCATCGTCGGACGGCTCCTCGCGCGCGTCCGTCCGCCTAGCGGGCCGGGCGCCGCGCGATCAGAGCCCGCTTCCGGCCTTCCTGCTCAACCCGGATGGAAACCTCGGTACCGCCCATCCGCTCGAGCACCCAGCGAAGGGCTCGCAGGTCCGGGTAGCGCGCGTGAATGTAGAACCGCGGAACGAGCGGAATGTCGAAGTGACGGCGGAGCCACTTCTTCAGTCCCATGACCCGTCCGTAGCGGGACCTTCGATCGTGGTCGAAGATGAGGAGCCAGCCACCCGGGGCGACATGGTCGTATAGCGCCGCGACCGCGCGCGCCTGCAAGTCGCCGGGTAGTTGCTGGATCACGTCAAAGGCATACACGACATCGTGTAGAACGGTCCCGTCGAAGTCGTACGCCCGTGGATCAAAGAGATCGCCAACCTGGACATCCACGGTCGAACCGAGGTTCGCGAATCGCTGGCGGGCGGCCTCCACCATCTCCGGCGACAGATCGAACCCGTGCAATCGAACCTCGCGGCCCGCCGTGAGAACGGACAGATCGGCGAGCCAGATCCCAGTGCCGCTGCCACATTCCAGGATCGACATGGGCCGCTGAGCGATCGCCGCCAGCGACTGGCCGAACACGTCCGATACGAAACTGCGCGCCCAATCCGATTGCGCGAACGCCGCCGAGTAGGTCCCGGTCTGCACAAGCTCGCGGTACGAGCTGACGAGGGTGTCCGTGTAGAGGGCAGACCTGGCCTTGAGCACGAGGATGATGGCCCCGGCGACCAATGAGAGGCACACCGCAACGCTCAGTGCTACCAGTGGCTGAGTCAGCCAGCCCAACGGTGCGAGGCCAACCAATCGCCCGGAGCCAAGGAACGCCTCGGCGTTCTCCATGAACACGAACCCGACAGTGGAGAACGCGACAAGGGCGAACCAGATGGCCATCGCCTGTCGCCCGAGTGGGGCGTCTCCTGACGGACGACTTGGCGCTCGTTCGAGCCGATGGCGCGTTCGGAGCGCGGCAAGTGCCGCGAACGTCATCGTGGCGATGACGAAGATCGGCCAGTAGGCATGGCTACCGGTACTGATGGCCGCGGCCAGATTCGGGTCGGCTCCGAGTCGCACGAGGTAGGCGACGAAGTGCACGATCGAGAGGGCGACTGCCGCACCAGCAAGCAGCAGGATCGCCGGTAGCCCAACCTCGGTCGTTCGAGACATGATCCCCTTCCACGGCTGTCCGAGAACGCTTGCCGCCGCGACAGCCAGTCACCAGGGCCGATGTCGCGCAGCGACGCGCGACCCTGGCAAGACGCGCATGGTACAGGATGGCGCCTTGTGCACTATTCGATTGACATCGTCTGGGATACTAGGGGGGAGTATATGGACATGCAGAGTCATTCCCACCTCCCAGACCACCTTGCCGAGCCCGCCCATCAAGTCGGGCCAGTCCCGGGCGTCCACGACAATCACGCAAACCACGGCGGGCACGACAAGCATGCCGGCCACTCGGTCGCGATGTTCCGTGACAAGTTCTGGCTGAGCCTCGCGCTGACGCTTCCCGTCATCGTCTGGAGCCGCGACCCGCAGGACTGGCTCGGCTACACCGCCCCGGCGTTCCCGGGTTCGAGCCTGATCCCGCCGGTCCTCGGCACGATCGTGTTCATCTACGGCGGACTCGTGTTCCTGCGCGGCGCAGCCGGTGAGCTTCGCGATCGGCAGCCCGGGATGATGACCCTCATCTCCCTCGCGATCGCGGTGGCGTTCGTCACGAGCTGGGCGGGCACCCTCTCCCTCTTCGAGGTCGAGATCTGGTGGGAGCTCGCCACGCTCATCACGATCATGTTGCTGGGCCACTGGCTCGAGATGCGCTCGATCGCCCAGGCCCGAGGGGCGCTCGCGGCGCTGGCCGAGCTCCTGCCGGACACGGCCGAGCGGGTGACGGGTGACGGCACGGAGACGGTTTCGCTCTCGGTCCTCGCGCTCGACGATGTCGTCCTGGTCCGCCCCGGCGGCCGAGTTCCGGTCGACGGCGAGGTCGTCGATGGCGCGGCCGATGTCGACGAGTCGATGATCACCGGCGAATCGGCCGCCGTCGCCAAGCAGCCGGGCGACAAGGTGGTTGCCGGGACGGTCGCCGCCGGTGGATCGCTCCGAGTCCGCGTGACCGCCGTGGGAGCGGAGACCGCGCTGTCGGGGATCATGCGGATGGTGGCCGCCGCTCAGGCATCCGCGTCCCGGGCCCAGGCCCTGGCCGACCGGGCCGCCGCAATCCTCTTCTACGTGGCCCTCGGCTCAGGGCTCGTGACACTCGCGTTCTGGTGGTTGCGGGGGGACCCCGAAGGGGCACTCGTTCGCACCGCCACCGTGCTCGTCATCGCCTGCCCGCACGCGCTCGGCCTGGCGATCCCCCTGGTCATCGCGATCTCGACCTCGCTCGGCGCCCGCAACGGCCTGCTCGTCAAGAACCGAATCGCGCTCGAGCGGGCGCGCGAGGTCGAAGTGGTGATCTTCGACAAGACCGGCACGCTCACCAGGGGCACGCCGGTGGTGGCGGCCGTGTCAGGCCCCGACGAGCGCGAGCTCCTCAGGCTCGCAGCGGGCGTCGAGGCCGATTCCGAGCATCCGCTCGCCCGGGCGATCGTGGCCGCTGCAGCCGCGCGCGGCATCGAGCCGGCGGCAGTCACCGAGTTCGAGCCGCTCGCCGGGCGAGGTGCGCGTGCCATCGCTGGGGGCCGGGCCGTGGCGGTCGGTGGCCCGCGTCTCCTGTCCGACCTCGGCCTGCAGGCCGATCCGATGACCGAGGAATGGGCGACTGGGGGCCGGACCGTCCTGCACGTCGTTGCGGACGGTCTCGTCATCGGTGCGCTCGCCCTCGAGGACGAGATCCGGCCCGAGTCGGCCGAGGCGGTCACGCGACTCCACGAGATGGGCCTGAAGGTCGCGATGATCACCGGCGACGCGCAATCGGTCGCCGACTCGGTGGCGCGCCGGCTGGGTATCGACGAGGTCGCCGCGCAGGTGCTCCCGGCCGACAAGGCCGACGCTGTCAAGCGCTTCCAGACGGGCGGCCGGAGGGTCGCGATGGTCGGCGACGGCGTCAACGACGCCCCGGCGCTCGCGACCGCGGACGTCGGGATCGCGATCGGCGCGGGCACGGACGTCGCAGTCGAGTCGGCCGGGATCGTCCTCGTCCGCAGCGACCCGCGCGACGTCGTCGGAGCCATCGAGCTCTCCCGCGCGACCTACGCGAAGATGATCCAGAACCTGGTCTGGGCGACGGGCTACAACCTGGTCGCGATCCCGGTTGCCGCCGGCGTCCTCGTCCCGTGGGGCCTCGACCTGCCGATGGCCGTCGGGGCGATCGCCATGAGCGTGTCGACGATCGTCGTGGCCGCCAATGCGCAGCTCCTGCGCCGGGTCCGGCTGCGCCCGGACGCTCTTCGACAGAAGGCCGCCGCACAGCCAGGCTGAGCGCCGATCCGCCTCACCCGCACTGCGGATGGGAAGCGGCGAGGCGGGCCTCCACGCGGCCCGCCCTGTGCATGGTCGAGGCGCGTGAGACGTTGAGCCCGGCCTGGCGCCGAGCGCTGAACGCGGCTCGCAGCGGCCGGAGGATCAAATCCGTTCATGACGAACGGCTCTACCCAGGTGACGGAGCGACGTCCACGGTGGCCGCAGCGCAGGGGGGCGTCGACGCGCGGCCCATGCCCACGGCCGCCGAGACCGCGCCGAGCCACTGGCGGGACCGACCCTGCGCCCCACGAGAGGGAATCCCATGAGGCGAGCCGTGTCTGCCCTGGTGGGCGCCGCACTGGTGCTGTCGATGATCCCCGTCGCCGCCGGCGCGGCGTCGCCAGCTCCGTTCCCAGGTACCTGGACGTCGATCGACACCTTTGACGGTAGCGCCCAGTTCCTGTCGATCAGGGGTGGGGCGTCGCCCAAGATCGTCTTGATCGATACCTACGCCAGCTACTGTGCCACGCATCGCGCGCCATCCACGCTATTCGTCGGGACGGGGACGGGAACGCTCAAGAGCGGCACGGTCCTTGCCGCCAGGATCGACAGCGCGGCCTGCGGTTCGTTCAAGGTGCCTCTGAGCATCTTCGCCGGCCTGAAGTACACGCATTCGGTCGGACCGAACACGCTGACCGACACGTTCGGGGTGACCTGGTATCCCTACGCCGCCGTGACCGCCCGCCGGGTGGCCGGCAACGTCATTGCCAAGTATCACGACGATGCCGGCATCTCCGCCGTGCTCCAGTTCGAGGTGCAGACCGGCCCGACAGGGGACGTGCAATACGGCTACTACCGGTTCGAGGGAATGACTCCGGTCCTGAACCGAACGCAGGCAACCATCGACCGCGTCCGGTTCTTCACCGACGTGTCGGGTGCCCCGGCGGCCGACTTCAGCGGAAAGGAATGCAACCTCAGCCCGAGCGTTGATCCGAACTACCCGACCGGAGCGTGTCGCTGGTACCACATCGTCGTGACCGACGGTTCGGGGATCGGCCTGCCGGACACGTTCTGCGGAGGCACGGACCAGAACAACCCGTCAGCCTGCCCCTTCAAGTTCGACGTGACTGGGGGCGCTATCCGGATTTCCTAGGACGTCCGGAGACCTGACGGGTCGCCTCCGCCATGGAGGATTGCGGGCAGGAGGGTCACATGGATTTCGTCGATGTCGTGATGAAGCGTCGCGCCGTGCGCCGGTTCGAGGAAGGTGGCGTCGAACGCTCGATCCTCGAGCGGATCGCACGGCTCGCCCAGCGCGCGCCCTCGGCCGGCTTCAGCCAGGGTCAGCGGTTGCTGGTCGTCGTCGACCCGGAGCGCCGCCGTGACGTGGCGCGGATCTGCGGCGAGGCCGAATACGAGCCGGTGTTCGGCCCCTGGATCTCGGAATGTGCCGCGCAGTTCATCCCATGCGTCTCCGAGGCCATCTACCACCGGCGCTACCGGGAGCCGGACAAGCTGCAGGACGACGGCGCCGAGATCGACTGGCCGATCCCCTACTGGTGGGTCGACATCGGCGCGACGATGCAGAACGTCATGCTCGCCGCCGTGAACGAGGGACTCGGTTGCGGCTTTGTCGGCACCGACGCGGCCGGGTGGCAGGAGCTTCGCGGCGCCCTCCGGATCCCGGACGAGTTCGTGCCGATCGGCGTCATGCCGGTCGGGCGTCCGCTCGCCGACGTCCGCTCGCCCAGCCTGAAGCGTGGCTGGGTGCCGCTTGCGTCGTTCGCGAAGTGGGACCAGTGGAGCGATTGATCGACCGGCGACGGCGCCGCCGCGGCACGCGGTCCTTCCCCGGATTCAGCGCCAGTTCGGGAAGGTCATCCAGGCGTCGCTGGCCACCGCGCCGTACAGCCGTTGCTCCTTGCCGTTCGACGTGTCATAGACGGTGACCGACGCCGGCCAGAGCGGGTTCTCGTTCCCGTCCACGTCGAAGCGGGGTGCTCCGGTCACGTAGACAAACCGCCCATCGGCCGAGATCGCGATGGAGTTCAGGACGGCGCGCGGGTTCCAGTGATCGAGCAGCTCGAGCGTCCTCGCGTCGAAGACCCAGACGCCGGTCGACGTGTTGTTCGGACCGGCCCCGATCGCGTAGACGCGACTGCCATCGGGTGAGAGCACGAGGGCCGGCATGGCGACGATTCGCGCCCTGCCGTAGGACGGTCCCGTGGGACGCATCTCCTCCGGGACGGTTGAGATGTCGAACCTCGCATCGTCAGCCGTCGCTCGGGCGATGGTGTGCCCCAGCGGATCCCACACGAACACGGCGCGCGTCCGGCGATCGAACGCCGCCGACAGGTAGCCTTCGGTCGACTGGATTCCTTCGATAGGGACGTCGCCAACCGATGCCCCGGTCGCGGTCAGGCGGCGAAGGTAGAACGGGAACGGGCCCTGCTGGCCGCCGGTCACGCATACCTGCACGGCGACCGAGGGGTCGACGAACCACGGCGAGTCGACGCACCAGTCGTCGGGATCGAGCGCGGCGTCCGGCTGGAGCCGGGACGGTCGGCCCGGCTGGCGATCACGGATCGGGACCATCCACTCCCGGTTCCGATTGGTCCCATTGCCATTCCGCCACTCGCTGGCCTGGACGGAGGCCATGACCGTCCGTCCGTCGGGTGCCGGCGCGACGAACGCCGCCCAGGCGTAGGCGCCGTCGGGCGGCGTGCCGTCCGGATTCGACGCGGGAGTCGGCGTCGATGCGGGTGAATCGAGATCGACCGGAAAGCGCCCAAGGGTCCTGCCGCCGAGGAGCTCACCGGTTTCGGCATCGATGATATTGAGGTCGACCGACCACATCGGTGGTCGGCGGGCGACCGTGAGCACGTAGAGGGTGCGTCGATCGTCGCTCAAGGCGGTCGTGGCGTTGAACCCGTCCGTCTGATTCGGCACGGCGACGACGCCATCGAACGACACGACGTCGCGCTGGATCAGCGGTTGGCCGTCAAGGTCGAACCGGCCGAACCGGATGGTCGGCAGCGGGCCCGGAGGATTCGACCCGGCCGGCCCACCGGCCACGCAGGCACAGACGAGCTGGTCGCCTCCGATCGGCAGCATCGCGTCGTACAACGGGGGCGATGGCCGCGTGAGCGATCCGGTCGCCAGATCGAGCACTTCGAGGCCGTCCGCGTACACGAGGCGGCGCTCGGAAGGGGTCGCGTCACCCGAGATCTCGAGCGTCGGAAGCGGCGTCGCCAGCGGCACTCGACTCGGAGCCGGGCGCTGGGTCCCGGGCGGAGCGCTCGGCTCCTCGACGAGGCGCGGCGAGGCCGTCGACTCCGCCAGGATGAACGGCGGCAGGCGAGACGGACGGTGGTCGGTGAAGACGGAGCCGAGGCCGATCCCGAGCGCGATGAAGGCGATCAGCCCGGCGGCGACGAGCGTGGTCGACCGCCCGCCAAACCCCCTGGAACGCGCGCCCACAGGCTCGAGCCGGAGCGGGACGATGACGTCTTCTTCCTCGCCCGGTGACGGCATGGATCGATTAGACCACGCGGCGAGCGCGCCCGAGCGTCCAGATCGGGCGCTTTGGCACTCCGAATGTGACGTTGTGACTACTTGACATAGTCGAGTAGTCCAATATCATTTGGATCAGTCAACTATGTCAACTACCTGCCTCCTGGAGTCCTTCCGATGTTTGTTGGTTCCCTGATCCTGCTCGTCTTCCTGGTCCTGTCCGTGCTCTCGCTGGCGTTTGGCGCCGACAGCCGGGAGAGCGCGACCGATCCGCGCCTGTCGGCATACCTGCACGGAATGCGCTAAGGGCGCACCGGGCGCTCGCGGCGGGCGAGCGTCAAGACGGGCGAGCTTCCTGGCTCGAACGCCGTTCGCTGATCTCGAAGAGGTGCCCATCCGGGTCGCGAAAGAACGCCCGGATCTCCCATGCGTACTCGACCGGCGAGGCGAGGAACTGCGCGCCCCGTGACGCAAGGACCTCGTACGCGGCATGACAGTCGGGAACGCCGATGATCAGCTCCGTTGCGACACGATCCGGATCGTCGGGCGCCGCGAACGACACCGTCGGCTTGTCCGCGGTCGGCGGGCCGCCGGTCACGAGCAGGAGCCACGCATCAAGGAAGCGCAGGACGCACGAGGTCCCGCCGTACGCGCCGACGACCGTCGCGCCGAGGACGTCCCGATACCAGGCCGTCGAGCGATCGAGGTCGGCCACGACCAGCAGGCGGGTCAGACTCATCTCCGGAGACGGGAACATGGTGAGTTCGGCTCGCCTCCAGCTCGTCGTCCAGTGGGTCCGGATACCGTACCGCACAGACGCTCCGCGACCCGCTCAATCGCTTCGTTCCCGAATCCCGACGGCGACCTCGCGACGCGACCGCTGGCGAGGTCCCACCTGACCGAACCATCATCTCGAAGCAAGATCGGAGGTCGATCGGGCGCCTGCTTGAAAGGATGGATCGGCAATGACGACAGACTGGGAAACGCCGTTCCGGCTGGCCGGCCGAATCGCGCTGGTGACCGGCGGAGGCCAGGGGATCGGCCGCGAGATCGCGCGGACCCTCGCGGCGGCCGGGGCGGACATCGCCATCGCCGACATCAACGTCGAGACCGCGGGTGAGGCGGCCCGTGAGGTCGAGGCGACGGGCCGACGGGCCTTCGTCATCCGGACAGACGTGGCAGACCCGACGTCCGTCGAGTCGGCGGTGGAGGCCGTCGTGGACCACCTCGGACCGATCGACGTGCTCGTCAACAACGCGGGCATCTGCATCAACAAGCCGGCCCTCGAGCTGTCCCCCGACGAGTGGCTGCGACTGATGGGCATCAACCTCAACGGCGTCTTCTGGATGTCGCGCGCGGTCGGCCGGCAGATGGTCGCGCGCGGCCACGGCGCCATCGTGAATATCGCCTCGATGTCGGGCTCCATCGTCAACTGGCCGCAGCCGCAGGCCGCGTACAACGCCTCGAAGGCCGCGGTCATCCACCTGACCAAGTCGCTCGCCTCGGAATGGGCCATGAGTGGCGTCCGCGTCAACTCCGTCTCGCCCGGGTACATCGGGACCGAGATGACCAAGCTCGGCATGGCGACGCCCGGCTGGGGCGAGACCTGGCTCGCGATGTCGCCGATGCGCCGGCTCGGCGAGCCGGTCGACGTCGCACGCGCGGTGCTCTACCTGGCATCCGATGCGGCGGCCTTCGCGACCGGCACCGACCTCATCGTGGATGGCGGCTACACGATCTGGTAGGCCCTCCTTGCTGTCCGGATCGAACGATGCCATCCGGAGCCAGGACCTCGTAGTTCAGTACGAAAGCCTCTAGCGTGCGGGCAATACCCCACTGATCCTCACGCTGTCGAGGGGCGTCGACAAGCGGCCCACCGCCCATGGCCGCTGGATCGCGTCGCGGCACTTGGCAAGTCCGACACGCTGGCCGAACGACCGCGCCGGGTCCTCAGATCACCGTCACGTTGTGCGCCTGTGCCTTGGCCAGGAAGGAGTTGCGGGGATGACGGAATCCGGCACACCGGCGGCCGCGGTCGAGATTCGCGCGGAGACGCAGAAGCTCAAGCGAGGTCTGACGCTGGCTCCCCTCGTGGGGATCATCTACTTCACGGTCAGCGGCGGAACGTTCGGGGTCGAGTCCCTGTTCGGGAATGACGGATCCGGTCCAGGCCTCGGGCTCCTCCTGCTGTTCATCGTCCCGCTGATCTTCTCCGTGCCCCTCATGCTCATGGTCAACGAGATGAACTCGATGATGCCGCACGAGGGTGGCTACTACCACTGGATCAAGCAGGCCTTCGGCCCCTTCGCCGGCTTCCTCGGCGGGTGGATGAACCTCGTGGTCTCGTGGCTCGACGCCTCGATCTATCCGGTGCTGGGCGCCGCGTACCTCGCGTTCATCTTCCCGGCCCTCAACGACGGGATGACGGTGTTCGGGTTCGAGCTGTCGGGGACGATGGTGTCGTTCATCGGCGGAGCGCTCCTCATCTGGCTGATCACCGCCCTCCAGGCTCGAGGCGTCCGGCTGACCGGGCTCACCACCAACTGGATCGGCCTGGTCATCCTGGTGCCGCTCGGCGCCATGACGATCCTGGGCATCGCGAACGCCGTCGGGCACGGTGCCCCGTCGCTCCCGTTCCTGCCCGGTGGCCAGGAGGTCAACGGTGATTCGCTCGCCGGGGCGTTCGGGCTCGGCATGTTCGTGGTGATGTGGAACTACATGGGGTTCGAGCTCGCCACCGTTGCCGGGGACGAGATCGTGGAGCCGAAACGGACCTACCCGCGCGCCATGCTCATCGTCCTGTTCCTCGCCGTCGCGACGTACGTCCTGCCGGTGGTTGCCGGCCTGTACGGGGGCGCGGGCGCCGATGGCCGGAACCTCCTGTGGGGCGTCGAGGCCGGGGACGGCCAGACGATCGGCACGGTCATGAACGAAGCAGGCGTCGATACGCCGACCCTCGAGGGCTGGGGCGTGGACCCGGAGGGGTCGAGCGGCTGGTACCTCCCCGACATCGCGAAGGCAGTCGGCGACAATGCCGCCGGTGCTGTCGGCAGCGACCTGGGCAACCTGCTCGGGAATGCCATGACGATCGCGGCCGCGTTGAGCATGATCGGGCTGTTCATCGGGAACAGCCTCGGCGCATCGCGGGTCCCGTTCGCCCTCGCCGAGGACGGCATGATGCCCAGGTGGCTGGTCAAAGTGAGCCCGCGCTACGGCACGCCGTGGGTCGCGATCATCGTGGCCGGCATTTTCTATACGATCTTCGCCACGAACGCCTTTGCGTTCCTGGTCGTTGCCGACGTGCTGCTGAACTCGCTCGTCATCGTGGCCTGTTTCTTCGCCGTCTGGCGACTCCGGGTCACGCGCCCGGAGCTGACACGGCCCGAACTGCACCGGCAGCGGATCCCCGGAGGCTGGCCGGGTCTCGTGCTCGCAACGGCCGGACCGGTCACCGTCCTGGCAATCGCGGTCTACAGCCAGATCGTCGATGTCGGCTGGGATGCCGTGACGCTGTCGATCGCGGCGATCGTCGTCGGCGCGGTCCTCTACTTCCCGCTTCGCGCGTTCACCAAGCCCGGAGTGCCCGACGTCGACCCGTACCATGAGGAAGCCATCACACCCGAGGATCCGGCACCCGCGCACCTCCAGGCTCCCCGGCTTGTGTGAGCCAACCAGGGCGAGTGCCGCCCTGCACAACTTCCAGAGATCGCCCGGGGCGCCGGCCTCGGGCGCAAAGGAGTGGCATGAAGATCCTTCTGGTCGGCGTCGGTGGCGTGGGCGAGGCGATCGCCGTGATCGCCCAGGACCGCCCGTGGCTCGAGACCATGGTCCTGTCCGACATCAATGTCGACCGTGCGAACGAGGTCCGGGGACGCCTGCGCCATCCGGACCGGTTCCCGGTCGAACGCGTCGACGCGACCGATCGCACGATGATCGCCGAGCTTGCCCGGAAGTACGACGTCGACCTCGTGATGAACGCGGTCGAGCCGCTCTTCAACGAGCAGATCTTCGACGCCGCGTTCGACGCCGGCTGCTCGTACATGGACATGGCCATGACCCTGTCGTCGCCACACCCGGACGACCCGCTTCACCTCCCCGGCGTGAAGCTCGGCGACTACCAGTTCGAGCGCTCCGACGCCTGGAAGGTGAAAGGGTTGCTCGCATTCGTGGGGATGGGCGTGGAGCCCGGCCTGGCCGACGTCTTCGCGCGCTACGCGGAGAAGCACCTGTTCGACCGGATCGACGAGATCGGTGTCCGTGACGGCGCGAACCTCGTGGTCCGCGGCTACGAGTTCGCGCCGAACTTCTCGATCTGGACGACGATCGAGGAGTGCCTCAACCCGCCCGTGATCTGGGAGAAGGATCGCGGCTGGTACACCACCGCGCCGTTCTCGGAACCGGAGGTGTTCGACTTCCCGGAGGGGATCGGGCCGCAGGAATGCGTCAATGTCGAGCACGAGGAGGTCCTGCTCGTGCCGCGCTGGGTGAAGTGTGGGCGAGTCACGTTCAAGTACGGCCTCGGCGAGGAGTTCATCCGGGTCCTGAAGACGATCAAGATGCTCGGCCTCGACAACAAGAACAAGATCCGTGTCGGACGGGTGGAGGTCGCGCCACGCGACGTCGTGGCGGCCTGCCTGCCCGACCCCGCCCACCTGGGCGACCGGATGTTCGGCAAGACCTGCGCCGGTACCTGGGTGAAGGGCGAGAAGGACGGCCGGCCGCGGGAGGTCTACCTCTACCAGGTCGCGGACAACGAGACGTGCATGGCCAGGTACGGGGTGCAGGCGGTGGTGTGGCAGACGGCAGTCGGCCCGGTCATCGCGATGGAGCTGCTCGCCTCCGGTACGTGGAAAGGCGCCGGCGTCCTGGGACCCGAGGCCTTCGACCCGGATCCGTTCATGGAGCTGATGCCCGCCTACGACTTCCCCTACGGGATCCGCGAGATGTCGCCCTCCGGGACCTGAGCCAGTCAGCCTCCTGGTCCGCAACGCCGCGGTCCTCGTGACCCACGATGCCGAGCGCCGCGAGATCGCCGGTGGGGGCCTCTTCGCGGCTGATGGGATCATCTCCCGCGTCGGGGTCACTGCCGACCGGATCGTCCGGGAGCTCGTGACGCCTGCCTGAGCCAGGTCGCCGGTGGTGCGTTCCGTCGGGCTAGCCGGTGCGCCATTCCGGTTCCGGCACGAACGTTCCGCCCTCGGCCACCACCGGGATGTGCGGCATCGATCGGCGCAAGCCCGCCAGCAGCGTGGCCATGATCGCCGCCGGCTCGAGCGAGAGCTCGGTCCCGTCGGTGGCGCCGGTCGGGGTCGCCTCGACGAGCTCCAGGGTGGACGGTACAAGCTGCGCGCGGAAGGTCGGGGCGAGGTACTCGATCGTGCCGTCGACCGTGATTCGGTGGGTCCCACCGGCGAACCGGCCCTCCATCACATCGTCGCCCAGGTGCATGAAAGCATTCGACGGCTGGGCGAGGAAGTCAGCCCGGTCGAGATAGAGCCGCGGCTTGTCGCGGTACGGGGCTCCCGACGTGGGACAGGCGGTGACGCAGTTCCCGCATTCGTTGCAGAAGTCCGTGAGGACCGCGATCTGCAGCCTCTGGTCCGCGGTGAACCGGTGCCGCGTTCCCGACGCCACGATCGCCCCGTCGCGAACGACGAGCCCGGGCAGGTCGGCCGCGACCGGCTCCGACTCGTAGGTCATCAGGGCCAGGTTCGGGCAGACCCCGACGCAGAGGCTGCAGATCTTGTGGCAGTCGAGGCAGCGCGCGGCCTCGGCCATCGCCTCGTCGCGGGTGTACCCCAGCATCGTCTCCGCAAAGCCGTTCCGCTCCTCGAGGCTTGACACGCGGATCGGAACGCGGTACTCGCGCCGGGCGCGCCGAACGACGAGGCCGTGGACGTCGATCGGATCGGCGGCCGTCGCCGCGACCGGTCGCGTCAACCCGTGCGCGGCGGCGATCGCGGCCGCGACCCGCTTGCCGTCGGCCGCTGCCTCCACGATTGACGACGGCCCATGGGCCGCGACATCGCCCCCGGCGAAGACGCCCGGAATGGAGGTCTCCAAGGTGACCGAGTCGACGGCGATGAACGACGCCCTGGTCAGCTCGGGCAGCCGGTCCCCGAAGAAGTCGAGCATCGAATGCTGGCTGATGGCGACGATCAGGGTGTCGAGGCCGATCTCGAAGTCGGAGCCCGGGACGTCGAACGGCACCTTCCGGCCCGACGCGTCGCGTTCGCCGCGATACTCGGTCCGGGTGCAGACCAGGCCGGTCAGGCGACCGCCTTCGACGTGCAGGCCGGCCGGGCTGGCCAGCTCGACGAGCCGGACCCCCTCCTCCACCGCGTCATGAAGTTCTTCGGGGTCGGCCGGCATCTGGTCGACCGTCCGCCGATAGATCAGCGACACCGTCTTGGCGCCCAGTCTCCGCGCCGAACGGGCGCAGTCCATCGCGGTGTCGCCCGCGCCGATCACGCCGACCCGGGCGCCGATCGCCGACGGCTTGCCCTCGCGAACGCCGCGCAGGAACGTGACGCCGTCGACGATCCCCTCGGCATCCTCACCGGGCAGGTCCAGCCGCCTCGCGACCTGCGCGCCGACCGCGACGAAGATCGCGGCAACGCCATCAGCTCGGAGCTGCTCGAGAGTGATGTCGACACCGGCGGTCACGCCGTACCGGACCTCCACACCCAGGCGTTCCAGGATCGCCAGGTCCTGATCGAGCCGAGCCTGCGGAAGCCGGTACTCGGGGATCGCGCCGCCGACCATGCCGCCGGCGTAGGGCTGCGCCTCGAAGATCGTGACGGCGATGCCGTCGCGCGCGAGCTCCCGAGCCGCGGCCAGGCCCGCCGGCCCGGCACCGATGATCGCCACGCGCAGGTCGACGGCGCCGGGCAGCGCCGTCGCGCCCGCCTCGCCGTCCACCTCCTGGTCCATGATGAAGCGCTTGACGTGGCGGATCGCCAGCGGCTGGTCGAGATGGGTCCGAATGCAGGTCGTCTCGCACAGGTGGTCGCAGGCCCGTCCGAGGATCGCCGGCAGCGGGTTGTCCTCGCGCGTGATCCGGATCGCCTCGGCCACGTCGCCCCTGCGGACCGCCCCCATGTACAGCGGGACCGCCTGGTCGACCGGGCAGGTATCGACACACGGCGCCTTGATGCAGTCGAAGGGTCCGAGCTCGCGCGCCGTCTTGGAGCGATCCATCCGGAACGAGTCCTTCCGGTACCGCCAGTCGTGGCGCACCGTGTCGGAGTAGGCGCGCAGGTTGAAGCCGGCACAGGCCGCGAGCGTCGCCGGGTCGCCGCCCTCGGCCCCCGCGAAGCCGCCCGCCATGGCCGATCGGATGATGAAGTCGGCGGTCGACGTCGCCCCGACCGCGTCGAACGCGTCGTCGGTCTTCTCCGTGTACTGGAGGAGCCGGAGGTAGCCGCCCGTCTTGAGCAGGTCCGAGGCGACCGTGATCGTGCGCATCCCCGACCGAAGCAAGTCGGCCACGTTGAAGCAATCCGCACCGCCGGCAAACGAGAGCGGGAGCCCGCCAGCGAACTCGTCGTTGAGTCGGTGGGCGAGGTTCGCCGTGACGGCATGCAGCGGACGCCCCGACAGGTACATCGTCGGATCGCGGTCGAAGACGGTCCGCCAGTTCTCGACCTCGAGCGTGTTCGACAGCTTGAGACCGAAGCCGAGCTCGCGGTCGGCGGCGACCCGCTGGAGGCGCCGGAACATCGGCACCGCGTCCGCGTACTTAAGGTCGTGGCCGAAGGCCGTGTCCGGGATCGGCACGTCGGTGAAGCCGAGGTCGTCGTTGACGATCCCCCGGACGAGCTCCGGACCGAGCAGCGTGGGATTGCACTTGACCGAGGTGTGCAGGCCCTTCTCGGTGAGCAGGTACTCGGAGATCCGCTCGATCTCGTCGGGCGGGCAGCCATGCATCGTAGAGAGCGTGATCGTGTCCGACAGTCGAGTAGGGATCGCGATGTCGCGGACCGCCGGCTCGTGGCGGGCGACGATGTCGACGTACGCCGGGAGGTACG
>JBGPVC010000064.1:0-15164 GCA_041491485.1 Candidatus Limnocylindria bacterium | reverse complement strand
CCCTGGCGCGACTCCGACGCCGAGATCGAAGCGGCCACCGGCCTCACGGTCCGCGAGCTCCGCGATCGCGACGGCGTCGATGCCATGCACGATCTCGAGGCGGCGCAGCTCCTCCACGCGCTTGCCGATCCGGGTCCGAGCGTCATCAGTGCGGCGGCGAGCGTGATCGACGCCGAGCCGTGTCGGCTGGCGCTCGCGGGACCGGACATCGCGGTCGTCTGGCTTCGCGCCTCGCCGGACGTCCTCGCCGCCCGCTTTCCGACGGGTGACCACCGGCCCGCCTACGGCGCGTCGCCGAGGGCCTTCCTGGAGCAGCAGGCCGAGCGGCGAGAGCCGCTCCTTCGGGCGCTCGATCCGATCGTCCTCGACGTCGACGAGATCGATCCCGACGAGGCGGCCGCGCGGGCAATGAGGGCACTCGGTAGCATCGCGACATGACCGCGCGAACGCCGCTCATCCTCGACGTCGACACCGGGATCGACGACAGCCTCGCCCTGCTCTATGCGGCGGCGTCGCCGGACGCCGAGCTGGTCGCCGTCACCTGCGTGTCCGGGAACACCGAGGCCAGGCAGGTCGCCATCAACACCCGCGCCGTGCTCGAGCTGGCGGGTCGGACCGACGTCGAGGTCGCGATCGGCCGCGAAGTCCCGCTTGTCCGGCCGCTGGAGACCACGCCCGAGACGCATGGGCCGCAGGGGCTCGGCCATGCCGAGCTCCCACCCCCGACGCGGCCCCTGTCGGACCGGCACGGCGTGGACGTGATCGTGGACGAGGTCCGCCGCCGCCCGGGGGAGATCATGCTGGTCACGCTGGGACCCCTGACCAACCTCGCGCTCGCCCTCGAACGCGAGCCCGGGTTGCCGCGCCTGCTCGGCGGGTACACGCTGATGGGCGGTGCGTACGGCGTCTCGGGCAACACGACGCCGACCACGGAGTGGAACATCCACTGCGACCCGGAGGCGGCGAAGCTCGTGTTCGCGGCATGGGGCGCCGCGATGAAGGCCGACCCGTCGATCAGCCGGCCGCTGGCGCTCGGTCTCGATGTGACCGAGCAGGCCAGGATCGTGCCCGACGACGTGGTGCGTCTCGCTCGCCGCGCGGGCAGCAAGCCCGACGATTCGATCGCGCTGGCGCACGGCGAGGACCCGATGCACGCGACGCGCTCCGTGGCGAGCAACCCGGTGGTTCGCTACGTCGCCGACGCGCTGCGCTTCTACATGGAGTTCCACGCCCGGTACGACGGGTTCTACGGAGCCTTCATCCACGACCCGCTCGCCGTGGCCGCAGCCCTCGACCGGCGCCTGGTGACGACCGAAGCCCTGTTCGTCGACGTCGAGACCGCCGGTGAGCTGACGGCCGGCATGACCGTCGCCGACCGGCGGCGACTGACCGGGAACGCTCCGAACCTCGACGTCGCCCAGTCGGCGGACATCGGGACGTTCCTGGATCGGCTGATCGAACGCGTCGGAGGGCTGGCGGCGGACCGCCCCGACGTGTCACGCTAGGAGGAGAGGGGTCATTCGCCGGTCGGACAGGCGCCCGATCGGGCTGACACGGAGGAGGCCATGGCGCAAAGCTGGGTCCGCTCGATCATCGGGATCGTCGCATTCTTCCTCGTGCTCATCGTCGGCATCAGCGTGACCGGGTCGATCGACTTCACACCGAACCCGGACACGGGCCTGATCGCCGCCGGCAACACGCTGGTCAGCGTCCTGGTCGTCGCGATGCTGGTCGGTCTCGTTGTCTACGCCGCCACGGAATACGCCCAGACCAGGCGGTTCGACTCGATCACCAGCCAGTTCGACACGCGAACCATCGTCCTGATCCCGATCGCGATTGCCATCAACATCATCCTCGGACAGACCGTCGCCGCGGTCCTGAAGGTACCGATCTATCTCGACTCGATCGGCACGATCCTGGTCGCCGTGCTGGCCGGCCCGATCGCCGGCGCGCTGACCGGCGCCCTGGCCAACCTCATCTGGACCTACGTGCTGCCAGCGCCATTCCACTCCGACTACGCGGCGCCGTTCTTCATCGTCGCGGTCGAGATCGGGCTGGTGGCCGGGATCTTCGGCCGGCTCGGGTTCTTCCGCAGCCGCCCGAACACGTCTGTCGAACGGTTGGCGGTCGGTGGCGCAATCGTGGCCGCGATCGTCGCGGTCATCGGGTTCTATGGCCTGGTGCCGTTCTACCAGGGCGCGGATGTCACCTTCTTCGCTCCGCAGGCCGCTGGCGCGGCCGCCCCGGATCCCCTGTTCGTGCTCCTCGGTTGGATCGTCGCGGCGATGCTCGTCGCCGCTGTCGTGGGGCTGCTCGCGCTGCTGTTCGTCCGGCGGGATCTCGGGGCCGCGTATGTCTTCGTGGCCGGGCTCCTGTGCGGGATCGTGTCGGCGATCATCTCGGCCCCCATCTCGACGGTGTTCTTCGGCGGCGTCACCGGCTCCGGCACGGACCTGCTGGTGGCGACCTTCCAGAAGGCGGGCTCGGACCTCGGCACGGCCGTGCTGCAACAGGGCCTGCTGTCCGATCCGATCGACAAGACGCTGACCTTCTTCGTCGTCTTTGCGATCCTCGGCGCGCTGAGCCGGCGCTTCGTCGCGCGCTTCCCGCAGGGCGAGAAGGCCGTCGGGCTGACGGAGGGATAGCCCATCGACTCCGCGACAACCGACGGCGTCCGGCCGCTCACCGCGGACGACGCCGCCTTCCTGGCTCGCCTGGCGCCGTCGGCGCCGAGCGCCTATCACCGCCTGAATCCGCTGACCAAGGCGGTCGCCGCGACGGTCGAATCGCTCGGGGCGTTCGTCATCGGTGGGTATCTCGGCCCGCTGGCCATCATCGTCCTGGCGGTCCTGCCGGCCGCCGTGATGGCTGGCGTGGCCGGGCGTCTCGTGCGGATCTCGGCCCTGCTGACCCTGCCGATCGCGATCTCCGTCGTCCTCGTCAGCGTCTTCACCCGCGCAGGCACGACCGTGCTCTTCGCGATCGGCCCATTCGACGCCACGCTCGAGGGCGTAGATTTCGCCGGCCAGACGCTCGTGCGGCTGTTCGCCATCTCCACGTCGATCGGGCTCTTCGGGCTGACCACCGAGCCGCGCAGCTTCGTCCTCGACCTGGAGCGGCGGCGGCTCTCGCCGCGGTTCGCCTTCGTGGCGCTGGCGACCCTCGAGGCGGTGCCGGCGATGGTCGAACGGTCGAGCGTCATCGCCAGCGCGCAGCGAGCGCGCGGACTCGATACCGAGGGCAGCCTCCGGGCGCGGCTTCGCGGCATCCTGCCGCTGGTCGGGCCCGTGATCCTGTCGTCGCTGACCGAGGTCGAGGAGCGCAGCCTGGCACTGGAGGTTCGCGCGTTCGGCCGGCCGGGGCGCCGGCAGCTCTTGTGGCGATTGCCGGACAGCAGGCGCCAGCTCCTCGCCCGCGCCCTGATGCTCGGAGCCCTGCTGGCGGCCATCGCGATGCGCCTTGCCGGCACCTTTCCCAGGCTTCCCTGACCGTGCTCGAGCTGACGGGCGTCACCTATCGTTATGCGGGGTACGCCAGGCCGGTCCTGCACGACATCGACCTGCGCCTCGACGATGGCGAGATCGTCGGTCTGGTGGGGCCCAATGAGGCGGGCAAGTCCACGCTCTGCCTGGTCGCCTCCGGGCTCGCACCGGCCTCGATCAGCGGCGACCTGAAGGGCAGCCTGACGCTCGACGGGACGCCGGCGGCCGGCCTGAAGACGCACGAACTGGCGGAGCGCGTCGTCGTCGGCTTCCAGAACCCGAACACGCAGCGCTCCGGGATCGCGGCCACCGTCTTCGAGGAGATCGCCCTCGGCCCGATGAACCTCGGCCTGCCGGTCGCCGAAACGGTGGCCAGGACGCGCGAAGCGATCGCCCGGCTCCGCCTCGAATCGCTCATCGAACGGGATCCCCAACGGCTGTCCGGCGGGCAGGCTCAGCTCGTTGGCATCGCGTCGTTGCTGGCGATGCGACCGCGCCACGTGATCCTGGACGAACCGACGGCGCAGCTCGACCCCGCCGGGACCCGCCTGGTCGGGGAAGCGCTGCGCGCCCTGGCCGAGGCCGGCACTTCCCTGCTGATCGCGGAGCACAAGACCGACCTGCTGGACGAGCTGTGCGGCCGAATCGTGGTCATCGACGGCGGCCGGATCGTCATGGACGGCCCGACCGCGACGGTGTTCGACGACCCGCGCCTGCACGAGCTGGGCGTGGAACCGCCGGCCCGCGCTCGACTCGGCAGGGCGCTGCTGGCCCGTGGCATCGAGCGGACGACGGTCGCCACGGCGCTGGCGCGGGGGCTCGGCGAATGACGGCCGACGTCATCCTCGAGACCCAGGCGCTCGTCCACGTCTACCCGGGCGGAACGCGCGCGGTCGACGGCGTCGATCTCGCCATCCGTCGCGGCGAGCGGGTCGCGATCATCGGCCAGAACGGCTCGGGCAAGACGACGCTCGTCCGCCACTTCAACGGCCTCCTGCGCCCAACCCGGGGCCGGGTGCTCGTCGACGGTGCCGACGCCGCCGGCAGGCGAGTCGCCGCGCTGGCCGCGTCGGTGGGGCTCGCCTTCCAGGACCCCGACCGACAGATCTTCGCCGCCAGGGTCCGGGCCGAGGTGGCGTTCGGTCCCCGCAATCTCGGCCGACATGGCGCGGACCTTGACCGCGCGGTCGACGAGGCGCTGCTCGCCACGGGTCTCGACCGCGAGGCCACGACGAACCCGTATGACCTGGGCTACTCGCGTCGCAAGCTGCTGGCGCTCGCATCGGTCCTGGCCATGAACACGCCCATCGTCGTCCTCGACGAACCCACCACCGGCCAGGACGCCCGCGGCGTGGCTCGCATCCAGCGGGTCGTTGCCGGGCTCTCGGCTGCCGGCCGGACGGTCGTCGCCATCAGTCACGACATGCGCTTCGTGGCCGAGACGTTCGCGCGGGTCGTAGTGATGGGCGGGGGCCGGATCCTCCTGGACGGCACCCCGGCCGAGGTCTTCGCCGAAAGCGCCTGGCCGACCCTCGCGTCCACCTATCTCGAGCCGCCGCTCGCCGCACGGGTCGGGGCACGGCTGGGCCTCGGCTCCACGCCGACGGAGGCAGGGCTCGTGGACACGCTCGCAGAACGGTCGTCGGGTATCCTGCCGACCTGATGACCCGGCCTGGTCGCGCGAATGGGGGACTCGCCGCCCTGGCATCCGCTGCCCTGACGGTGACGGTCCTGCTCGCCGGTTGCTCGCCGGCCACACCCACGCCGTCGCCGTCCGCCAAATCCAGCGCGACGGACGTCGCCGAGACGCCCTCCGCCGGTCCCACCGACACCAACGGACCATCGCCGACGCCCGTGCCGATCGCCGTCGCGCCCGCTCGCTGGAGCGACTGCGGCCGAGGCTTTCTGTGTGCGGAGATCCGCGTGCCGAAGGACTACGCGGCGCCGTCGAACGGCTACCTCAACGTGTCGATCCTCGAGCTGCCTGCGACCGATCCGAAGCGTCGAATCGGGTCATTGATCGTCAACCCGGGCGGGCCGGGCGCGTCGGGCGTCGAGTTCGTCCGTGACGAGGCGTCCGTCGATGGATTCCCGGCCCTCCTTCGCGAGCATTTCGACATCGTGGGGTTCGATCCGCGCGGCGTGAACTCCAGCACGGCCGTCCGCTGCATCGACAACCTCGACGGGCGCGCCGAGATCGATCCGTCGCCCGACAACGCCGCCGAGCTCAAGGCGCTGGTCGACGACGCGCGCGCCTACGCACGGGCTTGCGCCAAGCGCAACCAATCCACACTGCCCTTCCTGTCGACCGATGCGGTCGCCCGCGATCTCGACGGCATCCGCCAGGCGGTCGGCGACAAGCAGCTCACCTATCTCGGCTTCTCGTACGGGACACTGATCGGATCGACGTACGCACAGCTCTTCCCCGACCACATCCGGGCCATGGTGCTCGACGGCGCGATCGATCCGGCCCTGGACCTCGAACAGTTCCGCGCCGACCAGGCGCGGGGGTTCGAGGGGGCGCTTACGAGCTTCCTCAAGGACTGCGCCGCCCGGACGGCCTGCGCCTTTCATGAGAATGGCAAGACGGTGCAGGCGTTCAATGCCTTGATGGCCTCCATCGAAGCCAAGCCGCTGCGTGCCGTGCGGCTCAACGACCGGCGTCTCGTGGGACCGGGGATCGCCTGGTATTCCGTGATCGCCGCGCTCTATTCGAAGGACGCGTGGCCGACGCTTGCGGCATCGCTCGCCCTGGCCAAGGCCGGCGACGGGTCGCTCATGCTGCTCATCGCGGACCCGTATCGCGGTCGCAAGCCGAACGGTTCGTACTCGAATGAGCAGGACGCCTACACCGCCAACATCTGCCTGGACTACCAGGCGCCGACCGACGTCGCCACTTACACGGCCTGGGCGAAGCGGCTCCAGGCGACGGCGCCCCATTTCGCGAAGCTGGTCGCATACAACGACCTGTCGTGCGCCTTCTGGCCGGTGCCCGCCGAGCGAACGCCCGGACCGGTCAGCGCGGCAGGCGCGCCGCCGATCGTGGTGGTCGGCACCACCGGCGACCCGGCGACACCCTATCCGTGGGCGGTGGCGCTGGCCAGGGAGCTCGATACCGGCGTCCTCATCACCCACGAAGGCGAGGGGCACACGGCATTCCAGTCAAGCACGTGCGTCCAGCGCAACGTCGACCTCTACCTCGTCGATCTCACCGTCCCGAAGAAGGGCCTGACCTGCAAGTAGGCGGCCGCGACCCTGCGGCCGGGCGGCTGCGGCCGCCTCACGGCTCCCGATTGATCCAGACGCCTCCCGGTCCCGTGTAGCTCGTGCCCTCGCCCCAGGCCGCGATGCTCTTTCCGGCGCTGGTGATGGCGATCTCGCCGTAGTCGCCGTAGACCTCCGCATAGCCGGCGGCGGTCTTGTAGGCGGCCCCGCTCGTCGCATCGGAGATCCGGACCGGAGCCGACCAGGTCGCACCGCCATCGGTCGACCGGCGACTCCAGGTGTTCCAGGCATCCACGTTCCCGCCTCCGGACGTCTCCGACCAGGCGACCCGGACGTCCCCGGTCCCACGCGACTCGACCATCGGATCCACAGCTTCCTCGCCGCTTGTCGAGAGGACCGTGGCCGCGCTCCAGTGCACCCCCCTGTCGGTCGAACGCTGGGCATAGATCAGCTGGCTGCCGCCGGTCGTCGTGGCGCCGTCGTACAGCAGGACCAGCGCCCCGGTCGCATCGGCCGAGATCGCGCTGTGGCCGAGGTAGAAGTCCGGCGTGCACCCCGCGGCGACACAGGTGATCCCCGGTTGGACGCTCGCCACGAGCCGGTCCTGCCAGGAAGCGCCACGGTCGGTCGATACGAAGACGTGCTCCTCGATCGCGCCGCTCGGGTACGAGCCCTTGTTGCCGCCCCCGCCGTAGAGCAGGCTCGTCTCGGCGAAGTAGACGGTCCCGTCGGACGCGACGTCGCCGTCGAAGGCGAAGATGTAGCGAGCCGAATCGACCACCTTGGTCTGTGTCCAGGTCGCCCCGAAGTCGTGCGACTGCGCGACATACGGATCGCCGCCGGTCGGGCCGTTGAAGGACGCGTACACGTCGCGACCATCGTCGCTGACGGCGATGATCGGCTTGTCGGTCCACGACACGTTGCCATAGGTCTTGACCGGTGCCGACCAGGTCGCGCCATGATTGGTCGACTTGACGAACATCACGTTGAAGCCGTTGAGGTACAGGGCGTAGACCGCGCCGGTGCCGGGAACGACCTCGATGATCGGGTCGAACTGCCCTGAGCCCTTGCAGGCGCAGAGCGGCTTGGCAGGCCCGAACGTGGCACCGCCATCGGTGCTGATGAGCAGCGCGATGAACGGGCTCGGGCAGTTGCCCGGGCAGGGCTTCCCGCCGTAGCGGGTGGTCAGGACGTAGACGTACGGCGCGGATGGATCCGCCGCGACCGCCGGCTCCCAATCGTCGGCCGTCGGATCCGCCGGCACCTCGCCGACCCAGGCGGTCGACGCCGCCGGCGCGGCGGCAGTCAGGTAGGTCCGCGGTCCTGACTGGCCGGCCGTTCCGTTGTCGAGGGCGGCCTCGAGGGCCTGGTGCCGGAGCTCGGTGCCCTCCGCCTGCTCGCCGGCCTCTGGATTCGCATCCCCAAGCACGGCCCCTCCGGCGCGAGCCAGCGGGTCCCGTTGGCCGCCCTGATCCGGCACGCCGAGCGCCAGCATGGCGAAGACGATCAGGGCGACGACGAGGCCGACGGCGAACCCGGCGCGCTCGCGAGGGCTGGTCATTGGGGGCTCCCTTCCACTCCCGTCGGCCGCGGCGGGCGACCAATCGGCGGAGTCTAGGGCTCGTCGCCAAGGAGGACCAGTGGGTGAACCGAGGGCCGAGCGCGCCACGGTCAGCCGGGCGCCCCGCGCTCAGCCGAGCGCCACCTCGTCGATCGTGCCGTCCACGATCCGCCAGGCTCGGATGCCGGGCTCACCGGTGACGGGGTCGGCCTGGTCGTCGGCCAGCGACACCAGCAGGTAGAGCGAGTCCGGGTAGAAGGCCAGCCCGATGTCGGTCGGCGACGGGACGGCCGGCGTGTGCGTGTGCGAGTGCACGATGCCCCAGAACACCTGGTCCGCCTCGTCGGTGGCGATCGTCAGGCGCAGCAGGTCGTCGGGATCGATCTCGTAGCGGTACGGCGAGGCGGCCTTGTTCCGGGTCGGCTCGAACCGAAGCGCCCGACCGCCCTCGCCGGCCGCGCGGTCACCGATGATCAGACCGCACATCTCGTTCGGATACTCCGCACGGGCATGCGCGATCAGGACGTCGCGGATCATGGCCGGGAGGACGAGCGGTGATCGCTCGGTCACGGCCAAGCTCGCCCGCGGATTCCAGCTCCTCCGACCATCGCCCTTGGGTGATAGCGATGAGCCTCGATGATGGCCTGCCGGATGCTCCCCGAGTCCGCCGGCACGGCCGCCTCGGCCGGTCGCGGTGCGAATATCACCCAAGGGAGATGGCCAGGGGAAGGTGTTCCCGGCGCGCGCCGGGCGACTGGCATCACCACCAGTTGACGCCGCCCTCGAGGGCCTCCTCCATGTCATCGAGGCTCGTCGCGAAGGTGCCGGCCGAGAGGTACTTCCAGCCGCCGTCGGGGAGGAGCGCGACGATCGTCCCGCTATCCATCTCGCGCGCCACGCGCGCGACCGCGACCAGGACCGCGCCGCAGGACGGCCCGGCGAAGATGCCCTCGCGGAAGACGAGATCGCGCAGGGCCGCGATCGCGTCGCGATTGGACACCAGGTACTTGGCATCGATCAGGGCCGGATCCAGGATCTCCGGGATGAACCCCTCGTCGAGCGAGCGCAACCCCTGGACGTGCTCGCCGGGGAGCGGCTCGGCGGCCACCACGCGGACGCCCGGCTTGTGCTCTCGCAGGTAGCGCGAGACGCCCATCAGCGTGCCGGCAGTGCCGAGGCCCGCCACGAAGACGTCGATCTCGGGGCAGTCGGCCAGGATCTCCGGGCCGGTCGTCTCGTAATGTGCCTGCGGGTTCGCCGGGTTCCCGTACTGGTAGGGCATCACGAAGCGCTCGTCCTTGCTGACGAGGTGCTTGGCCAGCGCGATCGCCCCGTTGCTGCCCAGCGCCCCGGGGGAATCGATCACCTCCGCCCCGAACAGCGCCGCCATCTGCCGTCGTTCGTTGGTCACGTTGTCGGGCATGACGAGGGCGACGCGGTAGCCCTTGCGCCGCCCGATCATGGCCAGCGCGATGCCGGTGTTGCCGGACGTCGGCTCCAGGATGATCGAATCCTCGTGGAGCAGCCCGCGCGCCTCGAGATCCTCGACCAGGTACTTGGCGACCCGATCCTTCACCGAGCCCGTGGGATTGAGCATCTCGAGCTTGGCAAAGATGCGGACGCTCGGGTTCGGCGACATCCGTGGGATCTCGACCAGCGGCGTATAACCGATCGCGTCGAGGATGCTCTCGAACCGCCCGCCGTGGCGGGACACGTCGTCATGGACGTGCGGGGGATCGGCGTCCTGACCGCCCGGCGGGATCGCACGCAGGGCCGGCATGGCCATCGGCCTCAGCCTCCGGCCATCGCCGGAAGCAGTCGAACCTCGTCGGCCGGAGCGACCGGGGTATCGAGCCCGGCCAGGTAGCGGACGTCCTGCCCGTTGACGTAGACGTTCACGAACCGATTGAGGTCGCCGTCATCGGTCAGCAGCTGCGAGCCGAGCGACGGGTGCTTCGCCACGAGCGCGTCGACGACTCCACGGATGGAGTCGCCATCGAGCTCGAGCGACTTCGCGCCGCCGACATTGGCGCGCAGCACGGCCGGGATGAACACGGTGCTCATGCCCGCGCCTCCGGCGAGACCTTGCCCGCGAGGCCGGTCGTGGTCAGCAGGAACGGCGCGTCCGCGCCGACGTTCGACACGGCCAGCGGACGACCCGCCTTCCGCGCCTCGACTGCGGCGTCGGAGCAGACCGGGCAGTTCGGGTCGCGGCGGAGCTTGAGCTCGGTGAACTCCGTCTCGAGGGCGTCGAACAGCAGCAGCCGCCCGGCCAGCGTCTGGCCGATGCCGAGCAGCACCTTGAGCGCCTCGTTCGCCTGGAGCAAGCCGAGGATCCCGGGCACCACGCCGAGCACGCCGGCTACGGAGCAACCGGGCGCCAGCTCGGGCGGCGGCGGCGTCGGATACAGGCAGCGGTAGCACGGGCCTTCGTACGGCACGAAGGTCGTGAGCTGGCCCTCGAAGCGGAAGACGCTGGCATGGATGACCGGGATGGCGGCCGCGACCGCTGCATCGTTGAGGATGTAGCGCGTCTCGAAGGTGTCTGTCCCGTCGAGGATGACGTCGAAGCCGGCGATGATCCGCTCGACGTTGGCCGCGACCAGCATCTCCTCGTGGAGGACGACGTTGACCTCCGGATTCAGGGCGTTGATCGACTTGCGCGCCGATTCGACCTTGCGCTCCCCCACCCGATCCGACGTATGGATGATCTGGCGCTGGAGATTCGACAGGTCGACGATGTCGAAGTCGACGATCCCGATCGTCCCGACGCCGGCGGCGGCGAGGTAGAGCGCCGCCGGTGAGCCGAGGCCGCCGGCGCCGATGAGCAGCGCCTTCGAGCCGAGCAGTTTCGCCTGGCCGGTCGACCCGACCTCGGGGATCAGCAGGTGGCGGCTGTAGCGCTGCTTCTGCTCGGCGCTCAGGACGACCGGCGTCTCGAAGTCGAGGCCGGCGCCCTTCCAGGCCTGGAAGCCGCCGGACATGGACGCGACATTCGTATAGCCCATGTCGGCCAGCGTCTGGGCCGCGAACAGCGACCGGACGCCGCCGGCGCAGTACAGGATCACCGGGGCATCGCGGTCGGGCGCGGCGCCCTCGATCTGCTGCTCGATGTAGCTCTTGGAGACGTGGTGGGCGCCGGGCAGGTGGCCCTGCTCCCATTCGGACGCCTCGCGGACGTCGACGATGGTCGCGGCCCCCGCCGGGATGGCGTCGACCTCCTGCGGGGTGACTTCCTTGATCTGGGCGCGAGCCTCGCGAAGGAGGTCCGCGTAGGACTTTGGCATGGGGCGATGGGACTCCGGTGATCGACAGGCTGGTCGCCGGTACGGCGCCAGGGCGGTTGGAGAGATGGCTCGCGGACGGATCCGCGGCTGGCCGAGCCGGCTCAGGCCGGCCGGCGACACCTGCAGCGGCGCTCGATCCGGGTCAGGCGCGCGGGCTTCCTCATGCGCCGGCCTCCGCCGGGCTCGGCGTCCTGTTCGTGGGATCGGCGGCGCCAAGCTCGCTCAGCACGTGCTGGAGGCTGTCGTGGCTGAGCATCGCGCACTTCAGGCGCGCCGGGCTGATCTCGATGCCCAGGAGGTCCAGCAGGTCGTCCGCGCGGAAGCCCGCCACCTCGGCCAGCGGCTTGCCCTTGATCTCGTCGGTCAGGAGCGAGGCGCTGGCCTGGCTGATCGCGCAGCCGCGGCCCGTGAAGCCGACCCGATCCACGATGCCGTCCTTCACGCCAAGCATCAGCGTGATCCGGTCGCCGCACAGGGGATTGGCGCCCTCGTACGACGCGTCGGCGTCCTCGACGACCCCGAAGTTGTGGGGCCGTCGGTAGTGCTCGAGGATGTAGTCGCGGTAGAGGTCGTCCATGGGTTGGTCAGTGTACGAGGGTTGCGATCAGACGTCGAAGACGCGCTGAACCTCGACGAGGCCCGCGGCGAGGGCATCGATGTCCTCGCGGGTCGAGTAGACGTTGAAGGAGGCCCGGGCGGTCGCCGCCAGGTCGAGGCGCTCGTGGAGCGGCATCGTGCAGTGGTGGCCGGCGCGTACGGCGATCCCGAAGCGGTCCAGGACCTGAGCGACGTCGTGCGGGTGGACATCAGGCAGGTTGAAGGGGATGACACCGCCCCGCAGCGCCGGATCCATCGGACCGTACAGGGCGATGCCCGGAACTTCGCGCGGGAGGACCTCCAACGCGTACGTCACGAGGTCGCGCTCGTGGTCGCGGACGGCGTCCATGCCGAGGCCCAGCAGGTACTCGGCCGCCACGCCCATCCCGATCGAATCGGCGACCGCCGGCGTGCCCGCCTCGAACTTCCAGGGGATCTCGTTGAAGTCGGAGCGGCGCAGGTGGACCTCGCGGATCATCTCGCCACCGGACAGGAACGGCGGCATCGCCTCGAGCAACTCACGCCGCGCCCACAGGGCACCCGAGCCCATCGGCGCCAGCATCTTGTGACCGGAGAAGGCGTAGAAGTCGCACCCGAGATCCTGGACGTCGACCGGGACGTGCGGCGCGGCCTGCGCGCCGTCGACCAGGACCAGGGCGCCGGCCGCGTGGGCCATCTCCGTCATCTCGCGGACCGGATTGATGGTCCCGAGCGTGTTCGACACGTGCGTGAAGGCGACGAGCTTGGGCTTGAGCCGCAGGAGCACCTCGAAGACGTCGAGGCGGAGGATGCCATCGTCCGTGATCGGGATGAACTCGAGATCGCCGTCCTTCTCCTGGACGAGGATCTGCCACGGGACGAGGTTGGCGTGATGCTCCATCTCGGTCAGGACGATCGCGTCGCCCCTGCCGATGTTCTTGCGACCCCACGAGTACGACACGAGGTTGATCGCCTCGGTCGCGTTGCGCGTGAACACGATCTCGTGGCTGTCCGGGGCGTTGATGAAGCCGGCGACCCGCGCCCGCGCCTTCTCGTACTCGGCGGTCGCCTTCTCGCCGATCGTGTAGATCCCGCGATGGACGTTGGCGTTGTAGCCGCGGTAGTAGTCGTCCATGGCGTCGATGACGACCTGCGGCTTCTGCGACGACGAGGCCGAGTCGAGGTAGACGAAGCGGTGGCCGTTGATCTCCTGGTCGAGGATCGGGAAGTCGCGCCGAACGACGTTCGGGTCGAACGCCGGACCTGGCGCGCGGGCGGGCGCAACCGTCGGCTGTGACGTGATTGCCACGACGTTGCGGCCCGCCTAGCGGGCGGCCTCCACGGGCTCGAGCTCGAGCTCGGGACCCTTCGGCACGAGCAGCGCCTCGTCGGGGACATCCGGCGAGAGGCCGGCTTCGCGCAGGACCGGACCGTAGCCTTCGTCCTCGAGCCGAAGTGCCAGGTCCTTGCCACCGCTCTTGACGATCCGTCCCTGGGCGAGCACGTGGACCACGTCCGGGGTGATGTAGTTGAGCAGCCGCTGGTAGTGGGTGATCAGCAGGACCCCGAGATTCGGGTTGAGCATCGCGTTCACGCCCTCGGCGACGATCCGCAGAGCGTCGATGTCCAGGCCCGAATCGGTCTCGTCGAGGATCGCCATCTCCGGCTCGAGGACCGCCATCTGGAGCATCTCGAGGCGCTTCTTCTCGCCGCCCGAGAACCCCTCGTTGACATACCTGGCCGCGATCCCCTCGTCCATTCGCAGCAGCGCCATCTTCTCGCGCATCTTGTTGCGGAAGTCGCGCATCGAGATCCCGCCGCGCATCGGGTCCGTAGGATCGATGTCGGCGGACTTGTCGATGCCCTGGAGCTTGGCGTTGAGGGCAGAGCGAATGAAGCTCGCGACGCTCAGCCCGGAGATCGCGATCGGGTACTGGAAGGCCAGGAAGAGGCCGAGCCGGGCGCGCTTGTCGGGCGACAGCTTCAGGAGGTCGCGACCCTTCCAGATCACCTCGCCCCCGGTGACCTTGTAGGCGGGGTGACCCATCAGGGCGTAGGCCAGCGTGGTCTTGCCCGAGCCGTTGGGACCCATGATCGCGTGGACTTCGCCCTTGCCGACGGTCAGGTTGATCCCCTGGAGGATCTCGGCCTCGGGATGGGCGATCGGCGCGACGCGCAGGTCGCGGATGACGAGGTGCTGGTCGGGCGTGGCGGTCTTGGTGTCGGTCACGAGCTGGTCAAGGCTCCTTGAAAGGTTGGTGGCTCAGAAGTGGTTGCGGCCGTCGCGGCGACGCTGCCTCGCGGCGGGACGAGGTCCGCGAGCGTCATCGAATCGAGCGCGCCGGTGACAGCATCGCGCACCCGGACCCAGAGCACATTGACGGTGCAGCGGGCGGACCGATCGCAGCCGATATGGGCCGGGTCTTCGCTCGCGCAGAGCATCGGCGCGACCGGACCCTCGAGCGCGCGGAGCACCTCGGCCATCGTGATCGACTCAGGCGCGTGTGCGAGCTCGTAGCCGCCGTGGGCACCGCGGGTGCTGGTCACCAGGCCCGCTTCGCGCAGGTTGATGACGAGCTGCTCGAGGTAGGCGCGCGGGAGGTCCTCCTCGGCCGCGATCTCGGCAAGGGACGCCGGTCCTGCGCCGTAGTGCCGGCCGAGCTGCACCATCAGGCGCACGCCGTATTCACCCTTCGTGCTGAAGGCGATGGCGCCGCTGCCATGGAATGGTGGCCGCTGGGCCGGGAGGGTCGTGGCGGTGGAAGTCAGGGGGGCGTCCTCAATCCCGAGTGAATTCGTCGGGATTGAGTGTAGGGCGACCGCGCGGCAGCGTCAACGAGCGCCACGCTCGACGCGCCGGGCGGAAGGGGTTCGACGGCTGCTTCGTGCCAGCTACGCAGCAACCACCTGGTTCCGACCGGCTCGCTTGGCCATGAACAGCGCGACGTCGGCCCTGCCGATCAACGCCACCATGGTGGGGTCCGCCGGATCGATCTCGGCACACCCGGCACTGACGGTGATGTGCAGCGACTG
>JBGPVC010000063.1:0-15324 GCA_041491485.1 Candidatus Limnocylindria bacterium | reverse complement strand
ATCCGGATGGTGCGGGCCTGGTCGGCGATGGCGCGGGTGATGGCCTGCCGGATCCACCACGTCGCGTACGTCGAAAACTTGTAGCCCTTCTCGTAGTCGAACTTCTCGACCGCGCGAATGAGGCCGATGTTGCCCTCCTGGATCAGGTCCAGGAACGACATGCCGCGCCCGATGTACTTCTTGGCGATCGACACGACCAGGCGCAGGTTGGCCGAGGTCAGCTGCTCGCGCGCGTCGCGGCCGATGACCACGATCGTGCCGTGCCGATGGCGCAGCTTCGTCGAGAGCGGAACCTCCGGGTCGTAGCCGAGGCGCTTGTACAGGTCGGCGTCGTTGCCGGCCATGATCCAGCGCTCGAGCGCGAGAAAGGCCATCTCGTCACGGGACCAGTCGTAGATCGCCCGCAGCCCGATGTTGTCGCGCGAGTCGAGGTCGCCGTTGTGGACGGCCAGGTAGGCCCAGTCCAGGAGCGGCAGGAACGCCTGCGGCGAGGGCTCCTCGTTGTAAGCGTGGACGAGGCGCTTGGCTTCCTTGAGCCGCTCCTTCGTCCCGTCGGACTGGGCGTCGCGCCCGGCCTTGATCAGGTGGAAGTCAGGCGTCGGGACCAGCAGGTCGGCCGCGCCTTCCGCCGAGATCGCCTTCCGCACGAGCTCGTGCGCCTCGTCGCCGAACGGCAGCCGATGCTGCGTCTTCGTCGTGCGGGTCTTGCGCTCCGTGTCGTGCAGCGTCCACTCGTGGAGCGAGATGGTTGCCTTCCAGGGCGCCTCAACCATCTGCTCACCGAGCTCGATGGCCTTGGCCAGGACGACCTCTTCCTCGGCGGTCAGCAGGGCGACCTTGCCGATCTCCTTGAGGTACATCCGGACCGGGTCGTCGATCCCGATCATGTCGGCCGAGATCGCCTCGAGGTCCTCGGCCGACGGCTCCTCGACCGCCTTCGGGTCGAGCTTGGCCGGCGCATCGGACGGCAGCTTCGCCGCCAGCTCGCTGGCCAGGTCGTCGGCCACGACCACGATCCCGACGTCGGCGCCATCGCCACCGAGATCGGGGCCGAGGTCGAGATCGTCGTCGTCTTCGTCTTCGTCGTCGTCGGCCACGGCCAGGCCGGTCGATCGCGACGGGCGAAGTCCGGCGAGCTTGGCCTCTTCGAGGTCGGCCTTGGCACGGCGAGGCCGCGACAGGACGGCCTCCACGAGTTGCTTGTCGAGGGGATCGGCGGACATGGGTTACCTCCGGTGAACGGCAAGAAGCCGGGTCTGGTCTCGGCGCCGGTCGAGTGACAGGCGCGCTTCGTTGATCTGGATCTTCTCGAGCATCAGACGCTCGATGGCCTGGCTGTCGCGCTCCCGCTCCGCCTCGGCCAGGGCGGATTCGTTGTAGTCGTTTCGATCGCGAAGGCGGATCTGCTCGATGTCGATGAGCAGCCGCTCTAGCTCGCGGGCCTCCGGACGCGGCCGGTTCACGGCGACGAGCGCCTGGGCCAGCGCGCGGACCTCCGAATCCAGGGCGAGCAGCAGCCCATCCCAGTTGAACGGCGGGTGCACGCCCTCGTCATTGGGGGCCCGCTGCAGCACGAGCGCCCGGAACAGCTCGCGCGCGACGGTGCTCGGCAGCTGATCGGGCCCGAGCTCGTCCACGACCCGCAGCTGGAGATCAGGGACCAGCAGCAGGAGCCGGAGGAGCTCCGACTCGACCGGCGTGACCACTCGCAGGATGTCGTGGATCGGCAGCGCGTCCGGCGAGGCCAGGACGGCATCCGCGGTGATCCGGGAGTCGCCCATGGCGCCGCTCTCCGCCGACGAGCGGCCCTGATGGATCGGGTTGCGGGCCGGGCGCTCCAGCACCTGCCGGAGCACGCGATCCTCCACGCCCGAGACGCGCCGGACCTCCCCGATGGCCTCGTCACGACGCAGGGGGTCAGTGATCTCGCGCAGGGCCGGCATGACGGCCTCGACGAAGCCGATCCGGCCGGAGCTGGTCTTCAGGTCGAATCGGCCGGCGTGGTGGTCGACCAGGTATTCGACCAGCGGCTTGGCCTTCGCGATCGCGGCCTCCCAGTCAGCGGGCGACTCGCGCACGACCTCGTCGGGATCCTTGCCGTCGGGCAGCCGGGCGACCCGCACGTCCTCGAGCTTCACCCCGGACGTGTCCGACTGGAGCTGGCCGATGAGGCCGGCCAGGGCGGTCACCCCGAGCGTACCCGCCTTCTCGCCGGCCGGGTCGACGTCGTAGGCGAGCGCGATCCGGTTCGTGTATCGGGTGAGCAGGGCGACCTGGCCCGGCGTGAGCGCCGTGCCCAGGCTCGCCACGACGTTGTCGAAGCCGGCCTGGTGGGCCATCAGCGCGTCGGTGTACCCCTCCACGATCACGGCCTGGCCGACCTTGCGGATGGGGCCCTTGGCCTTGTCGATCAGATAGAGCGTCCGGCTCTTGTCGAAGAGCGGCGTGGCCGGCGAATTCAGGTACTTGGGCCCGTCCCCTTCGAGCAGCCGTCCGCCGAGCCCGACGGCATGGCCGTTCTGGTCGCGGATCGGGAAGATGACGCGCGACCGGAACTTGTCGTAGACGCCGCCGCGACCGCTCTGTCGGGGGGAGGCGAGCCCCACCTCGAGGAGCTCGTCGGACCGAACGTCGCGCTTGGTGGCGAGGGCCCGGGTCATCTGGTCCCAGCCGGCGGGCGCCCAGCCGAGCTGATGAGCCTGCATGGTTTCGTCGGTGAAGCCGCGACCGTGGAGGTAATCGAGGGCCGGCTTGCCCGCGTTCGAGGCGGTCAGGACCGCGTGGTAGAAGGCGATCGAGTGATCGAGCACCTGGCGCAGGCGTGCCCGGTGCGCGTCCTCGTGCTTGGTCCGCTCGTCGATTTCCACCCCGGCTCGCGTGGCGAGCGTCCGGAGCGCCTCGGGGAACGGCACGCTGTCGCGCTGCATGACGAAGCTGAAGATGTCCCCGCCCAGCCCGCAGCCGAAGCAATGCCAGCTCTCACGCTGCGGGGTGACCACGAATGACGGCGTCTTCTCGCCGTGGAACGGGCAGAGACCCTTGAAGGTCGTCCCGGCCTTCTTCAGGCTGACCGACTCGCCGACCACGTCGACGACGGACAGCCGGCTCTTCACTTCGGCTGCAACACCGACCGCCAAACGGCGCCTCCTGGAGCTGGACATGGCTGTGGGCCTGTCAAGTCTTGACAAGCCCGATTAGTGGAAGTATCGCCCAGCGGGGGCCCTTTTGTCAATGCCTTTGTCAATACCCATAGGGAGTATCGACGGCACCACCACCCTGGGTCCCGGTCACCCGCGATCTGACCTCACGCCCCCCAACGAGCAGCCGAATGGCACTTGCCGGCCTCGATTGTCCGGAACACGATTCGCAGCGGTAGGGTGTTGGAGCCAGCGACTCGCCCCCGGTGCGCGAGTCGATCGGGTCGCCGATCCACGCAACGTCACTGGCCGACTGTTTCGACGACCCATCGGAGGCGCGCCATGGCGCTCCAGCAGTCGACGCTTCGCGAGAGAGCCTCGCTCGAGGATATCGTCCGCGTCCTCCTCATCGTTGCAGCCGTCATCGTGGTGATGCTCGCGCTCAACGTGGTCTTCGGGTTCAACGGCACCGGTCCGTGGACCGGCCTGACGCCCGACCCGGGGCGGCCGTTCTGATCGCGCCCGTTCCAGGGTCCCGTCGCCGACCAGATCGATCAGTCTTCGGCGGCGACCCACACCGTCCGAACCCTAGCGGCAGGCGTCATCTCTAGGCCCCCGTCCGTGCCGATCCACCACGCCGCGAGTCCGCGGGCACGGGCCATATCGGCGATCCCGTCGCGCCCGGCGAGGAACAGCGTCTTTGACCAGACCTCGGCCCAGGCAGGATCGCTCCCGGCGACGGTGACCGCGAGAAGCCCCTCGCCTCCCGGACGACCGGTTGCCGGGTCGAGCAGGTGATGGACCGGCCGACCGCCCACGATCCAGGCATGCACGCCGACTGAGGACGTCGTCACGGCGAGGTCCGCGACCGCGATCACCGCGAGTGGCGTCTCGGCGCCGGACGGATCCTCGATGCCGACCTGCCAATCGCCGGCGTCCGGCCCACGTCCACGCGCGACGAGGTCCCCACCGGCCTCCAGCAGGTACGAGTGGAGATCGCGACGATCCAGCCGGCCGGCCGCCCAGCGCAGCGCGAGACCCTTGCCGATCCCGCCGAGGTCGATCGGCCGGTCGACTCGCAGGCGCCCGGCCGCCGCGCGACAGACGACTCCATTGTCGAGACCTGGGACTTGGGCGCCTGGTTGATCCGTGGCTGCGGCAGGCGATGGCAGCGCCGCACCGCGATAGCCGAGCCGGTCGAGATCGACCAGCACCCGCGGGTCGAACCTCCCAGCGGTCACCCGGCGTGCCCGATCGGCCGCGATCACCGCGCGCTCGAGGCGCCGCCCCACGACCACGGCCTGACCGGATCCGGCCGCGCGATTGAGCTCGGTCAGGTCGCTCGTCTCGCGAAAGCGCGACAGCTGCTGTTCGGACCGTTCGAACTCGTCGACCACCTCGGCCCAGGCCGCCGCAGCCGCCTCGTCCTCGTCCTGCCCGGCTTCAGGACGGACCGTGAGGCGCAGCACCGAGCCCATGGCGCGCGCCTCGAACCTGTGGAGCGTGGCCTCGGCCATGGAGGTCAGCGACCGGAGGCGCCCGTCGTGGCCTGGGTCGCGGGCGCCGCGACGCGGACGACCCGAGGCGCCGCCTGCACGGTCGGCAGGCTGACGTGGGTCGGCAGCGTCAACGTCGAATCGGTCACGCCGGCGGTCGTCGTGGCCAGGGTATCCAGCGAGGTCTCGATGCCGGCGATCTCCGGCAGGAGCGCGCTGTAACGGCTGGTCACCTGGCTGTACCGCCGCGTCGCCGCGGCAACGGCAGCCTCGAGGCCGTCGTGACTGGCCGCGATCGAGTCGGCAGCCGCGCGGATCGGCACGCGCTCGGCGATGAGCGCCGCGTCCGCCGACGACTGGAGCATCGCGACGAGCGCGAGCGTGCCCGCGTACGCACTCGCCGACAGGCCCGCCAGGACCGCCAGGTGGACCGGCCGGCGCAGGTCAGTCATCGCCGCCGGCCCGACCGTCGTCGCCGCCCGCTCCCGCGGTGCTGGTTGGGGCGGGCGGCGCGGCGACCTGAACGATGGTCGTCGTCGCAGCCCGGGCCTGCGACGCCCGGTTGGCGGCAGCGATCGTCGCCTGCAGCTTCGCAAGTCGCCCCTTGGCGGTCTTGAGCTGTGCCGCGAGATCCCTGGCATGACCGGCGTCGGCCCCGATCTGCGCCCGCGCCGCGTCGAGCGCGCCCGCGAGGTCCGTCGACTGGGATTCGAGCGCATCGAGCTGTTGCTGCAGGGCGGCAGAGCGATCCCGCTCGCCGGCGAGCTGCGACTGGAGCGCGGTGACCGATTCCGGCGTCACGCTGAGCGGCGCCGCGGCGGCGGTCCAGGCGGCCGCCGCGCGAATCGATCCGAACCCCAGGACCAGGGCGGCGATCACCCCGACGACCGTGGCGAGGCGGCGGGCGGACTGCGAGCGGGTCATGGTTCGGTCACCTCCGTGCGTGACGTGGAGAAGGTGGGCTGGGCACGTCGTGAGGCCCAGTAGCGGTAGGCGCCGGCGGCGATGATCACGGCACCCGCCAGCAGGTAGAGCAGCTGGAGCGGTTGCGAGTCCGTCCCGGCGAGCATGCCGTGGAGCCAGGAGAGCACGAAGACCAAGAGCGCCAGCCGGTGCAGGGACAGCCACGCGCCGGGCGGCAACAGCTTCGTGTACCGGGCGGTCATGGCCGTCACCAGGAACGCGTAGAGCGCCAGCGTCCCGAGCGCGACCGGCGTGCTCCGGTACTGGGACAGGCCTGGGATGAACGCCCCGGCGACGCTGACGCCCGCCTTCGGGTCGACGACCAGGCTGACGATGTGGGCCACCAGGAAGGCGATGACAAAGACCCACAGATGGTCGTGCCAGGGGAAGAGCTTCTTCGACAGCTTCCAGGTGGTCTTGTTGTGCGGGTGACTCAGCACGAGGCCGATCGCCACCTGCAGCGTCAGCAGCAACAGCGTCACGATCCCCGTCGCCCGCGCCGCCAGCCAGAACCGCAGCTCGGCCTGCCGGTCGGTCGATGCCGGAAGGATCTGGTCGGTGGCATAGATCACGACGATGCCGAGGATCGACGCCAGCACCGCCGCCCCGCGCATCGACAATCGAAACGGCCTCGCCGAGCTCGGGGGCGCTGCGGTCGGGCGGCGGATGTCAACGGCCACGGGGATTCCTCCGGCGATGCTGGCGTCTACACGGTCGAGACACTCGCCGCCGAAAAGGTTTCAACGATCTCGAAGTCCAGGCGGCGACCCATCTCCGGCCCGGCGCATCCGCACGACTGAAACCTTTGGATGGCCGATCGGCTCAGGTGTACAGATGGCCGGCGCTCAAGCCGGACCCAGGGTTCGGGAGGAGACCGGTTCGATGAACACCAGGCACCGACTCATTCGCATCTTCGGCACCGCCGCCGTGGGCGTCTTCCTCGTGGCCAGCGTGGCGTTTGGCGCCAACGCGATCGGACAGGTCCCGGGACGCTCGATCGATTCGACGCTCACGACCAGTGACGAGACCGCCGAGCCGACAGAGACCGCGGAGCCCGACGAGACCGCGGAGCCGACACCGACGCCGACGCCGACCGCCACACCGACACCGACGCCGACGCCGACCGCCACACCGACACCGACACCAACGGCGACGACGGCCGCGGCGAAGGCCGACGACCAGGACGAGCAGGGCGACGACAACGAGGATTCGGCCGAGACGCCCGAACCCATGCACGCGGCCCAGCCGGCTGCCACCCCGGAACCGACCGAGACTCCCGACGACCACGGCGGTGACTCAGGTCACGACGGCGGCGGCGATGGCTCCGGGCACGACGGCGGTGGGGATCACTGACCGAGTAGCGCTGACAGACTGACCGTCAGACGGTACGGTGGATGATGGACGGACGGTTGGTCCGTCCATCAGCACGATCGTCGGGGGTCGCGTCACGCCACCGTCACCTGTCCCCACTCCAGCCATCAGCTCCGAGGTCACCGATGAACGCGCCGCTGTCGATGCCGTCCTGGCCGGCGATCGGGACGCGTTCCGGTTCCTCGTCGACCGCGACGGTCCGGCCGTCCTGCGAGCCTGTCATCGCGTCCTCGGCGATCTCCACGAATCCGAGGACGCGGCCCAGGAGGCCTTCGTGACCGCCTTCCGGAGTCTCGCCGCGTGGCGTGGCGAGGGTCCGTTCGGAGCGTGGCTGACGCGGATCGCCGTCCGGATCGCGCTACGGCGCGCCCAGCGACGGCGAGACGTGACCTGGATCGACCCGACCGATCCGTCGACCGGGATCGACCTGCCCGGTGGGCCGGACCCGGCGATCACGTCGCTGCGCGCCGAACGCGCCGCCGGGCTCCGTGCGGCCGTCGGCCGCCTCGATGAGCCCTATCGGGAGGTGGTCGCCCTTCGGTTCTTCGGCGAATTGAGCCTGGAGGAGATCGCCGACCAGACCGGTCGGCCGCTCGGAACCGTCAAGACCCACCTGCGGCGAGGCCTCATCCGATTGCGCACCGCGGTCGACGGAGGACCGTCATGACCGGCAATCACCCGATCCACGTCGACGACGAGGCGCGGGTGGCCGACGAGATGGCGCGCGAGCTCGAGGCCCTGGCGGCCGAGACGCAGGTCAAGCCGGCAGCCGGGTTCGCCGACCGGGTGATGAGCTCCGTTGCCAGGGAGCCGCTGCCGCAGCCGGCCCGTGCGTTCGGCGCGGCCCTGGTCGCACGGCGCCTCGGTGCCGCGCTGGCCTCGGTCGGCGATGCCTGGCGGGTCGCGATCTCCGGCCCGGCACCGTTTGCGGTGCGGGCCCAGGCGCTGGCGCTCGTGCTGGTCGTCGCGATCGGATCGCTGGCCGTGGCCGGCGGAGCGACGGTGGGTGCGATCGACCTGTTCAATGCGACGCAGGCGCCGCACCCCAGTCCGACGGAGCCTGAGCCGAGCCAGCTGGAGGCGAGCCCCAGCCCGAGCCCATCGCCGAGCCCAAGCGTCACGACGCCTGAGGTGTCAAGCGAGCCCGGCCCGACCCAGGACGCGGCAGAGACCCCTGAAGCGACCGACAACGCCGGTGCGACGCAGCAACCGGAAACCGCCACTCCCCGGCCAACCGGCACGGACGATCACGGCGGTGGGTCCGGTGGCGCCGCCACACCCACGCCCACCGGCACTGACGATCATGGCGGTGGCGGTGGCGGAGGCGGCGAAGAGACACCAAGGCCGACGCCCACCGGCACTGACGACCACGGCGGAGGCGGCGACGGCTGACCTTCGGACATCCGAAGGGCAACTCGCGGCGTTAGCTATGGGAAGGGACACCTTCAGGCGGGTGCCCTAGACTTCCACGATCCCCACGCTGCACCCGGAGTCTTCCGTCATGTCGTCCCAAGAGCAGCTCACTCCAGCCCCGAGCCGAGAGCCGGCCACCGTCCGCATCGCGATGTGGAGCGCCCGCCATCGCTGGCCGGTCGTCGGGCTCTGGTTCCTGGCCACGATCGGCTTGTTCGTCACCAGCCTCGCGATGGGCGGCATCAACGCGGCCGATGCCAACGCCAACCCCAACGAGCGGCGGCTCGAGGCGAGCGAGGCCTTGGACGTGTTCAACGCGGGCGGCAAGCTCGACCCATCCGAGCAGTTCCTCGTGGTCGTCGGCGGCGGTCCGGGCGCGGCGACGGATCCGGCCTTCAAGGCGTCGGTCGAGACCCTCGTCGGACAGCTGCATGGCGCCTCGGCCGAGATCGGCGGCGTCACGAAGCCGAGCTTCGACCAGCTGGTCGACCCATTCCAGGCACCGCCGACCGCGGGCCTGATCTCCCCGGACGGGACGACGGTCAGGATCGCCGCGCGCGTGCCCGGTGACGACCCCACCGTGCATGCGCTCCTGGCGCCCGTCCGGCCGATCGTCGATGCCGCCCGCGCCGCCAACCCGAGCTTGCGCATCCACGCCATCGGCAACACGTTCATCTCCGACGACATCAACAAGCTCATCTCGAGCGGCCTGGACGACACGCTCAAGATCACGATGCCGCTGACGTTCTTCATCCTGCTGCTGGCCTTCGGCGCCATCGTCGCCTCGGTCGTGCCGCTCGTCCTGGCAACGACCTCGCTGCTCGCGGCCTTCGGGATCCTCGGCATCTACAGTCAGATCGTGGGCACCGTCAGCCCGAATGCCACGCAGCTGATCGTGCTGATCGGGCTGGCCGTCGCCGTCGACTACTCGCTGTTCATGATCACCCGGTTCCGGGTGGAGCGGCGCGCCGGCCGCGACCGGTCCAGGGCGATCGAGGTGTCCAGCAGCACGGCCGGGCGGGCGGTCTTCTTCTCGGGCCTGGCCGTGATGATCTCCCTGTCCGGGCTGCTCACGCTCGGCATCTCGCTGTTCACGTCGATGGCCGTCGGCACGATCTCGGTCGTGCTCGTCTCGGTCGTCGGCAGCCTCACCTTCCTGCCGGCAACGCTGGCGATCCTGGGCGATCGGGTGAACCTCGGGCGACCGTCGACATGGCTGCCGCGGCTGGCGGCCGCGCTGCCGTTGGGCGCCATTCGACGCTGGGGTCGCTCCGCCCTCGACTTGTTGTACCACCGCACGACGCGCCAGGAGGGCAGCGGCTTCTGGGGCGGCCTCGTCACCGCGGTCATGGCCCGACCGATCCGGCTCATGATCCTGTCCGCCGCGGTCCTGCTCGCGCTCGGCAGCCCGGTCCTCCACCTGCGCACCGGGATCACCGACATCACGGGCTTCCCCGACTCGATCGATGGGATCGCCGGCATCAAGCTGCTCGACGAGAAGTGGCCCCAGGGACTCGAGCTTCAGCTCCAGGTCGTGGTCACCAACGCGGACAGGCCTGAGACGAAGGCCGCGATCGAGCAGCTCAAGACCGACGGCCTGAAGCTGGCGGGGCTGAGCGAGCCGGTCGACGTCACGCCGTCACGCGACGGCCACGCGGCGATGGTCTCGTTCACGATGGCCGGCGACCAGAACGATGAGGCGAACCGGAACCTCGTCAGGGAGGTTCGGAGCCGGCTGGACCCGTCGGTCTTCGGGACGCTTCCCGACGTGCGCACGTACGTGACCGGCAACGCGGCCTTCACGGTCGACGTGACCAAGGTCTATGCCGACGGCATCCCGACGATCTTCGTGCTGGTGCTCGGCCTGTCGTTCCTGCTGATGCTGATCGCCTTCCACTCGATCGTGATTCCGATCAAGGCGATCCTGCTCAACCTGCTGTCCACCGGCGCCGCCTACGGGATCCTGGTGCTGGTCTTCCAGGACGGCTGGCTCGCGTCACCGCTCGGGATCACGCCCAGCGGCGTCATCGAGAGCTGGGTGCCGCTGTTCATCTTCACGATCCTGTTCGGGCTCTCGATGGACTACCACCTGTTCATCCTCACCCGGATCAAGGAGGCGCGCGACCGAGGACTGGAGTCGCGCGCGGCGGTCGCCAAGGGGATCTCGGTCACCTCGGGAACCATCACCAGCGCGGCGTCGATCATGGTCGTGGTCTTCGCGGTCTTCGTGACCCTGAAGTTCGTGTTCATCCAGCAGCTTGGGTTGGGCCTGGCCGTTGCCGTCTTCGTGGACGCCACGATGATCCGGAGCGTGCTCCTGCCCGCGTCGATGACCGTCCTCGGCGACTGGAACTGGTGGATGCCGCGTGTCCTGGACTGGATCCCGCGGGTGACGATCGAGGGCGATCCCGACGAGCCGATGGACGCCGCCACGGCGTAGCGTCCAGGGGGCATGATCTGCGTGTGGACCAACCGCGCCGGCACGTGACCGATTCGAACCGTCGGCGATGACGGTCGCGCCGGGCTTCTTCGTTCCCCAGCCGAACCCGGGGGCGATCGCGCAGCTCGGCGACCTCCGTCGAGCGGGCAAGACCGCCGACGCGGCGCTGATCCAGGCGTTGATCGGGACGCCGTCAGCCGTCTGGTTCAGCGGCGGGTCGCCGACCGAGGTTGAGCAACAGGTGGGTGCCGTCGTCGCCCAGGGCGGCAACGCCGTCCCGGTCCTGGTGGCCTACAACGTCCCGGGTCGTGACGGCGCGCAGTACTCGGCCGGCGGAGCTGCAGACGGCGACGACTATCGCGCCTGGATCGCGGCGTTCTCGGCCGGAATCGCGGATCACCGCGCCATCGTCATCCTCGAGCCCGACGGACTCGCCCTGCAGCCGAGCGACTTCCGCCAGCCGGACACCTTCGGTCGCGCGGCGCTCATCGGTGCCGCGGTCGACACGATCGCCGCGGCCAATCCGCAGGCCGCGGTCTACCTCGACGGCGGGCACAGCGCCTGGCACAGCGTGGCCGAGATGGCCGGGCGGCTCGCGAATGCCGGCGTGAGCCGGGCGGCCGGCTTCTTTCTCAACGCGTCGAACTACCAGCAGACGGCAGACCTGATTCGGTACGGCACGTCGATCTCGACCTGCCTCTGGCAGGCTGACCGGGGCGGAAGCTTCGACGACGCGTCGGTCGCGCAGGGCGTGCCGACCGCGGGTCTGACCCATTTCGTGATCGACACGAGCCGGAACGGGCAGGGCCCGTGGACGACCAATGCCCGATACCCCGACAAGCAGGATTGGTGCAACCCGCCCGATCGCGGGCTCGGGATCCGTCCGACGCTCGACACCGGTGAGCCGCTCGTCGACGCCTACCTGTGGATCAAGATCCCCGGCGAGTCGGATGGCACCTGCACCCGCGGCGCGGCTCCGGGCTCCGCGGACCCGGAATGGGATCTGGTCGACCCGCCCGCCGGCCAGTGGTTCCCGCAGCAGGCCCTGCAGCTGGCGCGGCTGGCAGACCCACCGCTGGTGCCGTAGGCCTCCATTCGCAACGCGTGGCCCGATGGAGCTCCGCCGGGGTCAGCGCCGGCGCCACCAACGCGCTACGACCAGCGCTCCAGCGGGGCGAGAAACTCGACAATCGCGGCGGCCAGGCGCCCGGGCTGTTCCATGCCGATCATGTGCGCGACGTCCGGCCAGACGAGGGCGCGAGCATTCGGCGCGTCGGCCTCGAGGCGATGGGCGGTCTGGACGATGTCGGGAATGTCCAGCTCGCCGGCGACCGCCAGGACCGGACAGCGCAGCTCACCCAGGCGGTCGTTGGCCGGGGGCACGAGCCGCCGGGCTTCGCCCTGATGCCGTTCCGGATCGAGGAGGTCCATCTCGTACACCAGGTCCCGGATCGCGGCGGGCACGCGGGTCGCCGGCTGGCCCGGGCCATCGACCCAGACCCGCACGTCGAACTCGGCCAGGGCCGCGGGGTCGCGCGGGTCCGCCGCCTCGAGGCGCGCCTCCTCCGCGTCCAGGGCCCGGACCTCGGCGGTCGGTTCGACCTCGAAGCCGCCGAGACCGGCACCCACCCCGACGACCGCCACCACGCGTTCGGGGGCGACGATGGCGGTGTCGAACGCGAGCATGCCGCCGAGCGAGTTGCCGACGAGCACGGCCTTGCCGATCCAGGATGCGTCGAGGACGGCCAGCACGTCGTCGACGCGGGAGAACTCGACCGGCTCGGTCGTCGAGCCACCGTAGCCACGCTGGTCGAAGCGGACCGTTCGATAACCGGCGGCGGTCAGCGGCGGAACCATGGTGTCCCACGACCGCAGGTCGGCGATGCCGGCGTGGAGTAGCACGATCGGCGGGCCCGAGCCCTCGTCGACCACGAGGAGCCGACCACCCGGGACGTCCACGAAGCCACGAGTCACGGTGCCCCCTCTGCGACTGGCCGGGTCAACGGCCCGATCCGACGACGGGCGGCCGAGCCAACGGCCCGATCCGCAGGCGGGCGGTCGAGTCGGCGATCAGCGTGCGCGGGTCATCCGTCGCGGGCGATCGGCTCCAGGTCGATCGTGCGCACCTGGCGAGTGCGACCAGCCTCGGTCCGGACGAGCGCGGCGGGAATGACGCCCGTCGCCATCTTCTCGATCACCGCCGCTTCGCCGGCGTAGAGGCCGCCACCGATGATCCTGACCCGATCCCCGACCGAGAGTCCGGCTCGGCCACCTCCTGCCGAGAGGTCGATCGTGGCGACGGTTGGTCGCACGTACGGTTCGGGGCCTGCGCCTGGGCGCTGTACTGGCTTGTTGTCGGTTCGGGCGGGTGGGTAGACGGTCTTGCGCTTGCGTGTTGCCACAGTGGCCGAGGTCCTCCTTGGGCCGCATCATGGGCTGCGCGGCTCGTCCGGCGATGCTACATCGGGGCGTCAAACGACGCGGGAGAACGGAACGGGCGATCGGCACGTATATCGTGGGTAGATGGACGAGCTGCTCCCCGTCGAACCGGTACGACCGCCCGGCCCGGCACGCCGGCGAATCCTGCTGGCCGTGACCCTCGTGGTCGTGGCTGCCTTCGTGGTCGTGGCCGGTCTCGGGGGCAGCGGGTTCATCATGCGGTCAGGACCGGCGCCCACGATCGAGGCGACGCCCACCCCGCCGACGCCGGCTCGCCTCGCCTACATCGACCTCGACGGCGCGCTCAACGTGATCGATGCCGCCCGGACCTCGGTCGCTCACGTGCCTTCGGCTGGGGCCAGCTTCCAGTTTCCGGCCTGGTCGCCGGATGCCACCCGGGTCGCGGCCATCCGGTCCGACAGCAGCGGGACAAGCCTGGACGTCTTTGCCTTTCCAGGTGCGGGCAGCGCGGGCGACGCGTCGCCTGCTCCGACCACGCTCTACACCAGCGTCGACCGTCCTGTCTTCTACCTCTACTGGTCGCCAGACAGTCGGGCACTCGCCTTCCTGACGACCGAGCCCGACGGGATTGCCCTGCGACGTGCTCCCGCGGACGCGACGGCGACGGCCACGACCGTCCGGAATGGTGCCCCGATGTACTGGCAATGGGTGGATCCATCGCGACTGCTCGTCCACAGCGGCGGCAGCGCTGCCGACGCCTTCGCCGGTGAGGTGGGCCTCGACGGGACGCCGGCCACGTCGGGCGCCATCGACGCGGGCTCGTTCCGAGCGCCGGCGCTTTCGGGCGACGGCAAGTACGTCGCGTTCAGCACCTCAGGAGCGGACGGCAAGGGGGCGATCGTGGTCTCGTCTCGCGACGGCTCCGCGCGTCATGACGTGGCGGTCTTCAGTGCCCCGGCATTCGAGTTCGATCCGGCCGGCGACACGCTGGCCTTCACGGCGCAAGCCCTGCCCGGTGGATCGGTCGACCTCCCCGTTGGCCCGTTGCGGGCGCTCGACCCGGCGACGGGGGCCGTACGAACCCTCCTCGAGGGCTCCGTCGTTGGCTTCTTCTGGGCCCCGGATGGCCGGACGATCGCCGCCCTCAGCGTCCCCGGTCCCGGGGACACCAAGGTCGCCTCGGCGAGCGGGGGCGAGATCACCCTCGCGCGAGCGGCTCCCCGGGCGACTCAGGTCGCGGCGGGCGTCACGTTGCGACTCACGTTCGTGGACGCGGCGAGCGGCACCGTCCGCTCCGAGGACGAGATCCAGCTGTCCGACCTGTTCATCAACCAGGTCCTGCCCTTCTTCGATCAGTACGCTCTGAGCCACCGGTTCTGGGCACCGGACAGCCGGTCCATTGCCCTGCCCATCGACAACGACCAGGGTGTCTCGCAAATCACGGCACTCTTTGCCGACGGCTCCACGCCCACGGTCATCGCGGACGGCGCCTTTGCCTCGTGGAGTCCGTAGCATGCGCCGGCGCCCATGGCCGGCGCCCTACGCGCTGGCGCCGCTCGGGATGCCGGCCGGGTATACAGTGCCCCGCATGAAGGGTGATCGAATCGAAGCCCTGGTCGACACGGGCCAGGGCGTCCAAACCTTCGAGATCAGTGCGACCCGTGCCGGGCGTCGCGTCGAAGTAACCACCTCGCGCGGTGTCGTCGAAGTCCGCGAGGTCACTCGCAGCGGTCAGACCGTTCGAACCGGGCGGTTCATGACCAGCCGGCTGGTGGCCCTCGTGGAGCATCCGGCAGCCGACGAGCGCGGCCGGGTCGAGATCACCACGAGGCATCGAATCCAGCCCGGCGGCTGAGCCCCCCGCCCACGCGACGGCCCCGGCCTTCAAGTCCGCTCGCCCAATGCCCGCGTTTCTCGGCATCGACCACCTCGTCATCGCGGTCGTCGATCCCGACGCTGCGGCGGCCGAGCTCGAACAGGCCGTCGGCCTCGAAGCAACCGGTGGCGGCCAGCACGACGCGCTCGGAACGTACAACCGCCTGGTCTGGCTCGGCGATTCCTACCTCGAGCTGATGGGGGTCTTCGACCGTTCGCTCGCCGAGGT
>JBGPVC010000062.1:0-15477 GCA_041491485.1 Candidatus Limnocylindria bacterium | reverse complement strand
TGGCGCGGTTTCGGCCCAGACCGCGCTGGCGATGGCCAGTGGTGGGCGTGGCTGCACGGGCGCCGACATCGCCGTCGCGGTGACCGGGATCGCCGGCCCAGATGGCGGGAGCGAGGCCAAGCCGGTCGGGCTGACGTATGTGGCGGTCGCCGACGCCCGAGGCGGCGAGGTGCGGCGCTTCCTGTGGGCCGGGTCCCGCGAGGAGAACAAGCGTTCCAGCGCCCAGGCCGCCCTCGAGCTGGTCCTCGAGCGGATGGCATCGCCCGCGGATCGCTCGTGACGAGCTCGGCCGCGTGCGTCGGCGCCGGACTGGCGCCTGCCCGCGATCCACGCCCGATCCGGTCCGGTGAACGAATCCACGTCGTCGGCGGGGCGGGGGCCGGCGCCAGTGCCGCGGCGATCCTGGCCGCCCGGGCGGGCGCTCGAGTGTCGGCCTGCGATCCAGGCAGCCCATCGCCGTATACGCCGGCGCTCGAGGCGCTACACATTCCGATTGCCGCGGCCCATGCCGCCGCCCACGTCACCGGCCTTCCGGCACCCGACCGGCTGGCCGTCACCAAGGCGCTGACGGCCATCGATCCCGAGCATCCGGAACTCGTCGCGGCCCGGTCGCTGGGGATCCCGCTCGAACCGTGGCAGCAGGTCGTCGCCGATGCGGCCGTAGGCCGGACGCTCGTTGGTGTCGCCGGGACGCACGGCAAGAGCACGACCGCCGGCTGGCTGGTGCACGTGCTGGTCGAGGCGGGAGGCGACCCATCGGCGTTCGTCGGTGCCCTGTTGCCGTCCAGCCTGACCGGCGGGCCGCCAGCCACCGCACGCTCGGGGTTGGGACCGGCCTTCGTCGTGGAGGCCGATGAGTACGCCGGGAACTTCGATCCGTACCGCCCGGACATCGCGGTCGTGACCAGCGCCGAGTGGGATCATCCCGACGTCTTCGCCGATGCGGAGGCGGTCATCCGCGCCCTCGAGGGGTGGATCAGACGGGCGCCTCCGGGCGCGACGCTCGTTGCGAACGTCGGCGAACCGGGTGTGGAGACCCTCGTGACCCGGCTCGCCGATTGGCCCGGGCTGGTCGTGGCCTACGCGCTGCTCGACCAGGCCACGCAACGGCTGGGTGGCTACGCACGGGCGATCGCCGACCGCTTCACCACGGCGTCCGGACCGGCCGTCGCGTTGCTCGGCAGGGTTGCGGCAGCCGACCGCGAATCGACCACCCTCGAGATCTACGGGTTGGATCCGCTGGCCGGCCCGCTGAGCTCACGGCTGATCACCGCCGGCCGCCACAACGCGGCCAATGCCCTGGCGGTCGCCGGGGCCGCCATGACGCTGGGCATCCCGGCCGCCACCACCGTGTCGGCGCTGGGATCCTTCGGCGGCGTCGGTCGTCGCCTCGAACGGAAAGGCGATGTCGCGGGCGTCACGGTCTACGACGACTACGGTCATCATCCGACCGCGATCCGCGAGACGCTGGCGGCGGTCCGCCAGCGTGAACCCGGCCGGCGCGTCTGGGCCGTGCTCGAGCCACTGACCTTCCATCGAACCGCCGCGATGCTCGGCGACCTCGCCGACGCCCTGTCCGGGGCCGACAGCGTGGCCGTCGCGGACATCTGGGCCGGCCGTGATCCCGACACGACTATCGCCTCGGCCGGCATCCTGGCGGCGGCGACCGCGGCGCGTCGGCCCGGGATCCCGGTGTTCGCTCCAGGATCGGTCGAAGCCACGGCGGAACGCCTCGCGGGGGAGGTCGCGCCTGGCGACGTGGTGCTGGTCATGGGCGGCGGCCGGAGCTACCGGATCGGCGAGCTGTTGCTGCAGCGGCTTGCCGGCCGTCGATGATCGACTACGCCACGGCCGGCGATCTGCTGGCCGCCTACGGCCGAGCCTGGGAGACCTTCGACGGCGATGCCTGGGTGGCGATCTTCACTGACGAGGCCGAGTACCATGAGGACCCGTTCGGGGAGCCGATCGTCGGCCACAATGCCTTGCGGGCATCCTTGCTGGACGCCTCGACCTCTCAGCAGGACGTCGAGTTCACGGTCGAACGCCACTGGGTCTCGGGGGACACCGTTCTGGCCGCCTGGCACCTGACGTTCACCAGGCGCGAGACCGGCCGTCTCGTACGCATGGCCGGGTTCATGACGGCCGAGGTCGCCGCCGACGGCCGGATCGCCCGCTTCCGCGAGTGGACGGGCTACGGGCCCGGAGGACCGGGCTAGGGGAGAGGAGGATCGATGGCCGGAGACCAGTCATTCGACGTCGTCAGCGACTTCGACGAACAGGAGTTGCGCAATGCGCTGGACCAGGTACGCCGCGAGGTCGGGACGCGATTCGACTTCAAGGGCGTGACCGTGGAGCTCACCCAGGCCAAGACCGAGCTGGTCCTGCTCACCGACGATGAGCATCGGGCCGGTGCGGTGAAGGACCTGATCGAGTCCAAGGCGATCCGACGCGGCCTGTCGCTCAAGATCTTCGACTGGGGGAAGGTGGACGAGGCCGGCGGCAACAAGGTCCGCCAGCATATCGGCCTTCGTCGAGGCCTCTCGGATGACATCGCCAAACGGATCACTCGCCTGATCCGGGACGAGTTTCCGAAGGTCAAGTCACAGATCCAGGGGGACGCCGTCCGCGTGTCCGGCAAGAGCCGGGACGACCTCCAGCGCGTCATCGCCCGCCTGCGGGAGCTTGACGAGCCGGTACCCCTCCAATTCGAGAATTACCGCTGAACCTCCCCGTCACGGGGCCCACCAACTGAAGGAGCGCAGCCGCAATGGGCGAGCTCGACGCCGACATCCAACTCCACGACACCGAGTCCACGACCACAGAGGCCGCGATCGCGCCGGCGGATCCGGAAACGCCTCCAGAGGAAGCGTCGCCCCCGGAGCCAGCGGAGCCGGTCGAGCCGGAGCTCATGGCACCGTCCGCCGAGACCGAACCCGAGCCTGAACCCGAGCCTGAACCCGGGCCCGACGAAGCTCGGTCGGAGCCCATGATGGTGTCCGTCGCCGAGGCTGAGGCGGAGCCGGTATCGGAGCCCGCGCCCGGCCCGCGCACGGTCGGCCGGTTCATCGCCGATGCGCTGCGCGCCGCGGGTGTCCGCTATGCGTTCACCGTGCCCGGTGAGTCCTTCCTGGGCCTGCTCGACGCCTTCGAGGGGGCAGGGATCCGCGTCATCGCCACGCGGCACGAGGGCCCGGCGTCGTTTATGGCCGAGGCCCATGGGCAGCTGACCGGTCGTCCCGCGGTCTGCCTCGGGACGCGCGCCGTCGGTGGCTCGAACCTGGCGATCGGGATCCACACCGCGCGGCAGAACTCCACGCCGATGTTTGCGGTGGTCGGCCAGGTCGAACGCGCGTTCCAGGGCCGTGAGGCCTTCCAGGAGATCGACCAGGTCGCGACCCTCGGCGGGCTGGCCAAATGGGCGGCTGAACCGCGCTCGACATCGGACGTCGTGCCGATGGTCTCGGAGGCGATCCGGCAGGCCCTCGGCGGCCGGCCCGGCCCCGCGTTCCTGGCCGTGCCGGAGGACCTGCTCGACGAGACGATGCCCGACGACGCCCGGCTCGAGAGCCCCCGCTCGCCGGCGCCGCGAGCGTCAGATGAGGCGATCCGCGACGTGATCGAGCTGCTGGCGTCGGCCCGCCGACCCGTCATCCTGGCTGGAGCCGGCATCCTCCGAGCTCGGACGTCGACCGAGTTGACCCGGTTCGCCGAGCTGCTCCAGGTCCCGGTCATCGCGGGCTGGCGGCGGGCGGACGTGATCTCCAACGACCATCCGCTCTATCTGGGCATGGCCGGCCTCGGCGCGGCATCCACCGTTCGCGAGCGACTCGACGCGGCGGACGCCCTCGTCGTGATCGGTTCGCGCCTAAACGAGGTGACGACGTATGGCTACGCGGTCCCGCGGGCGGGCCTGCGTTGGGCGCACGTGGACCTGGAGCCCGACCCCGCCACGGGCGTGCCGGCCGCCGAGCTGGTCGTGGCAACCGACGCCAAGGCCTTTCTCAGGGCAGCCAACGAGCGACTCGTTGGCCGCGCCGTCCTGGATGCCGAGCGCGTGGCCGCACGGCAGGCCAACAACGCCATGGATCGGGCGGCCTGGGAGGCGGCCAGCATCGTCGACGGGCGACCCTGGGATGGCCCGGGAGTCCATCCCGGACGAACGGTGGCGACCCTCCGTCGGGTGCTGCCCGACGATGCGATCGTGACGACCGACGCCGGCAATTTCGCCGGCTGGGCCGGACGCGGCTTCCGCTTCCGCCGCCCCGGAACCTTTCTCGGGTCCACGTCGGGCGCGATGGGCTATGGCCTGCCGGCCGCGATCACGGCCGCGCTCGTGCACCGGGATCGCGCGGTGGTCGCGCTCGTCGGCGACGGGGGCCTCGGGATGACGATGGCCGAGCTGGAGACATCGATTCGCGTCGGTGCCCGGGTCGTCGTCGTGGCCTTCGACAACGAGTCCTACGGCACCATTCGGATGTGGCAGGACCGACGGGGCACCGGGATCGGCGTGGGCACGGAGCTCGGGCCGATGGATTTCGCGGCGATCGCCCGTGGCTGCGGGGCCCGCGGGATCCGCGTCGAGCGGGACGCCGACTTCGAGCCGGCGCTGCGGGCGGCGCTCGCCGCCGACCGTTCGACGGTGATCCAGCTGGCGCTCGACCGCCGGTGGGTGTCGGTCGACCAGCCGCCGGAGTGAGCGGGTTGCCCGGACACGCCCATCCGCAACCTGCCGTCTAGGGCGCCCGCCGTCCGACGATCGAGAACGAGAGCGGTACCCGGCCCCGTTCCTCGGGCCGGACGTCAGCGTGCCCGCCCCACCAGTCGATGGGGTATTCCGCGACGCCCTCGAGGCGCAGGTCCGCACCGAGCAACGCCGTGATCACCTCGCCGAGGGTCCAGGCGCGGGCGAACTTCCAGCTCTGGTCCACGTCACCGAGCGACAGACGCTCGATGTACTCGGGTGCCCAGCCCCTGGAGGCCTCGGGGCCGCCGAAGTAGTCGTAGTCCGTGATCACCCAGTGGCCGTCATCGCCCGCATCGAAGAGCCACTCGGCCGGGTGGCCTTCGAAGAGCACGAACCGGCCACCCGGTGCCAGCAGCCTGGCGATGACCGTCGCCCACGCCTCGAGATCGTGCAGCCAGATCAGCGAGCCGCGGCCCGTGTAGAGGAGGTCGGCGGTGCTGTCGAGCTCGTGCGGGGTGTCCAGGACGTCGGCCAGGACCCAGCGGGCGGGTGCCCCGGTGGCCTCGGTCAGCCGCGTCGCCAGCGCCAGCATCCGCGGACTGAAGTCGACCCCGACGACCTCGTCGGCACCCAGGTTCCAGAGGGCCAGCGTGTCGCGACCCGCGGCGCACTGGAGGTGGATCGCCCGGCGGCAGCGACCGTGCAGGTCACCGATGAGCTCGACCTCCGCGCCGAACAGGTTCGAGCCACCGCCCTGGATCTCGACGACGGCATCGGCCAGCCAGCCCTCGTAGCGCTCGGCGGCCTCGTCCCAGGCCGCCTGGTTGGCTCGGTGCATCAGGCGTGGGTCGGCCCGCTCACCGGGCGTCGCCGGCCGGATCAACGACAGGTCGTCAGTCACTCGGTCGGCGCTCGTGGCGACTCAATCGTCGCGCAGGCGGGCGTAGTTGACCAGGTCGTGCCACGCCCCGGCGCGGTACTGGGCTCTGCGGAGGACGGCCTCGCGGAGGTAGCCCGCCTTCTCGAGCGAACGCTGCTCGGCCAGGTTCTCGGCATCGGTGGACGCCTCCACGCGGTGGAGCGGCGTCGTGGCGAAGAGGAAGTCGGCGACCAGTCGCTGGGCTTCCGTACCGTGGCCGTGGCCGCGAGCCTCGGGGATCAGGGCGATTCCCACGTTCCAGGCACCAGACTCCTCGTTCGGCCCGTAGCGCTCGAGATGCCAGCTCACCGTCCCGATCGGACGGCCGTCAACCATCCTCTCGATGATCAGCTCGCCGCTGCGTTCGTTTCGCAGGGGTCCCCGAGCCAGGGCATCTCGGTCGGTTGGCGAATGCGGCACGCCGAAGTCGTTGAACGAGCCCTTGGCTTCCGGCGTGAGCCAGCTATCGAGCAGGTCCGCATCGTCCAGCGTGGCATCGCGAAGCCGGACCCCAACACCATCCACGGTCACGCCCATCGGCGGAACGATAGCGGATCGCCGGCGCCGCGCGTTCGGCCGATCCAGGCCGACGCGACGACCCGGCCGGTCGAGATCGCGAACGCGACGCTTCGGCCGATCGCTTGTCGAGAGGTAGGCTTGGATCGTCCGAGCAGACAAGGAGGACGCTGACGATGCAGCTCATCGTGATCGCGTTTGACCACTTCGCCGACGCACGTATGGCCATGGCCGGCCTGCGAACCCTGGAACGCGAGGGGCAGATCCGGTTCGAGGACACCGCGATCGTGGAACGTGACCCCGACGGCACGGCGCACGTCAAGAACGAGATCAGCGGCACGACGGAAACGGCGACGGCGATCGGCGCGTTGATCGGCGGACTCGTGACGTTCGTGTTTCCGCTGGCCGGGATCGCCTTGGGCGCAGCGCTCGGCGCGTTCGTCGGGCGGGTGCTCGACCGGGGCGTCGGCGACGCCTTCGTCGATGAGGTCAAGCAGACGCTCAGGCCGGGACGGTCGGCGCTCTTCCTCGTCGTGAAGGCCTCGAACGCCGACGCAGTCCTCGCCGCGCTGCGACAGTTTCGCGGCGACGTGATCCAGACGACCCTCGACAGCGAGGCTGAGGAGGCCCTCCGCGAAGCGCTCGAATAACGCGGAACCCGGGCTCACCCACGGAAGCGCGCCGCGTCGCGCCAGTACCGTGCGGTCTCCTCCGAGATCCCGGTGGTCTCCGACTGCCTGATTCGGATCAGGCACGCATACAGGGCCTGTGCGTCGTCGGTCAGGCCGAGCTCCGCCAGGCTGTCGATGATCCGGGTCAGGCGCAGGTGGTTGTGGTCGCCAGCACCCCACCAGCGCGGACCACGCGTCGCCAGGTCATCTGCCGCCTCGATGCGGACCGCGCGCGTGTCGGTGGAGCGGCGCAACCCGTAGAAGCGGAGCATCACCTCGAGGGAACGTCGCAGGCGTCCTTGGAGCTTCGACGAGGCGCGGAACGCGGCAACGTCGGCTTCCGTCAGCCGGGGCGCCTGGTCGTTGAAGGCGCTCGCCTTCCGGGTCGGGAAGAGCCACTGGACGTAGTCGTGAACCGACTCGAGGGTACCGTCGTCGAAGGCCCAGACGGTCTCGATGGATCGACCCCGGACGTCCGGCGCGGCGCCGAGATAGAACGGCACGAGCAGGTCGTGAATCATCCCGCGCTATTCTCGCCGCAAAGAGCGAGCACGGCCGGACGGACGACCTCCCGACGGGCCTCGGGACCATGACCATCGCCGGAGTCACTCGGGACGAGGCCGCGCGGCAAACCGACGCTGAGGGCTACGTGATCGAGTAAACGTCGAGGCCCGACTCGCGCCCGCGTACGTCGACGGTCCGCCGCTCTCGCCCGGCGACATCGAGCTGGCCGAGATCCGCCGCCGCGACGGAGACGAGCAGTTCTCCCGCGGCCGCCAGTGACGCCAATCGCGCGGCCGCGTTGACCGCGTCGCCCAGCGCGGTGAAGTCGGAGATCTGCTCGCTCGAGCCGAACGTGCCGACGTAGGCGACCCCGGTGTGGACGCCCACACCGACCGGGATCGGCCCCTGGCTCGAAGCGTCGGCGCGAGTCGTCGCCGCGACGACTGCCCGGCCGGCGTCGATGGCCCGGGTCGCGTGGCTCCAACCGGCGAACGCCGGCAGGAACAGCCCGATCGCCTCATCGCCGACGAACTTGTCGACGATTCCATCATTCGAGGTGATGGCCTCGGCCGCCAGCCGGTAGAAGGCATTGAGCAACGCGGAGAACTCGGCCGGCCGGAGGCGCTCGCCTAGCCCGGTGGAGCCCCGGATGTCGGCGAACAGGAGCGAGACGGGCACCTCGGCCCCGCCGACTCCCGTCTTGACGAGGGTACCGATGCAGCTCTTGCAGAGCTGCGCGTTGCGTTCCCAGCGACCGAACCACGGCTTGAGGAAGAAGCCGCCGACGCCGCCGAAGGGCGCCAGGCACATCTTGCAGCGCGGTGGCGACGGCAGGTTGCGAAAGTTGCGGCGGATCGACTGCAGGCCCTTGTGCTCGCCCGTCAGGAGGGCTCGCCATTGCTCTTCGCGGTCGGACGTCACCACGGCCGAAGTGTAGGCGGGCAACATCGGAGCGCAACTCCCGTCAAGCTAGGTACGAGATGGAGATTCGCGGCAGCCACGTCACGCTCCGGCCACTCCAACCCCGCGATGCCGAGCGGCTGGCCGACATCCTCCGCACGCCCGAGGTGGCCCGCTGGTGGACCGGCTACGACCTGGCTCGCGTCGAGTCCGAGTTCCTGGTCGACGAGCCGAACGTCACGGTCTACGGGATCGAGCTCACGGGCCGGCTGATCGGTCTGATCCAGGTGACGGAGGAGCCCACGCCGGACTTCCGCCACGCCAGCATCGACCTGTTCCTGGATCCTGCAGTGCAAGGCCGGGGCATGGGCCCCGACGCGATCCGGGCGCTGGCGCGCCACCTGTTCGAGCAGGGCGGCCATCATCGCCTGACCATCGACCCCGCGGCCGACAACGAGCCGGCGATCCGCGCCTATGCCAAGGTCGGCTTCAAGCCGGTTGGCCGGATGCGCCAATACCAGCGGTTCCCGGACGGCATCTGGCGCGACGGCCTCCTGATGGATCTCCTGGCCGACGAGTTCGGGGACGGCGAATGACGGCGAACGAGCGGATCCGGCTCCTGATCGTCGGCTGTGGCGATGTCTTCACCCGTCACTACCTGCCGGCGCTCGAAGCGCTGGCCGATCGAGTCGAGATCCGCGCACTCGTGGATCCGCGTCTCGGTGCCGCCGCCGCTGCGGCAAAAACCATCGTGGCCTGGTCGGCGGGTGTGGCGGCGGAATCGGACCTCCGCGTCGCCCTGACCCGACAGGACCTCGATGCCGCGGTGAACCTGACCCCGGCGCCGCTCCATGGTGCGATCAACCGGGCGATCCTGGGTGCCGGGCTCCACCTCTACTCGGAGAAACCGCTGGCCGGATCCGTCCCGGAGGCCGACACGCTGATCGAACTGGCCACGGCGCGTCGCGTCCACTTCCTGAGCGCGCCCGGCAGTGCCGCCACGAAGCGCTTCCGGTGGCTCGTCGACACCATCGCCTCGGGCCGGTATGGATCGCCGATGCTCGCGGTTGCCCACCACGCCGACCCGGGGCCGGCGGCCTGGCGCGAGTACACCGGTGACCCGACCCCGTTCTATCGAGACGGGGTGGGTCCGGTCTTCGATCACGGTGTCTACCGGCTCCACGAGATGACGACGTTGCTGGGCCCGGTCGGTCGCGTCCAGGCGATGGGCACGATCTCGTCGCCCACGCGAGTTGTCCGGGGCGGGCCGCTCACCGGCCAGACCATCCAGGTGACCACGCCCGATCACGTCCTGGTCAATCTCGAGTTCACTGGGGGCGCGCTCGGCCAGCTCCTCGCCAGCTTCGGCACGCCGGCGACGAAGGCGCCCTGGCTGGAGCTCCATTTCCCGATGGCGACCTTCAGCTTCGCCGGGCAGTCGTGGGAGCCGGACGCGCCGGCGAGTCTCTACCTGGACGACGACGGACCCGACGCCCGCGAGGGATGGACCGACGGCATCGAAGTCCCGATGGACGACGTCGGGGTCGTCGAGACCGGCGTGACGCACTTCGTCGCCTGCCTGCGTGGCGAGGCCACGCCCATCCTGACCGCCGAGCACGCGCGCCACGTCCTCGACATCACCCTCAAGGCCTACGCCTCGATCGCCGACGGCCGGTCGCACGATACCGAGACCACCTTCTGACCCTCGACGGACGAAACCATCAACGGACGATCTCCACGACGTCGCCGTCGCCGACCGAGTGATCACGGCCGACTCGCTGCCCGTCGAAGCGGGCCGACGGCCCCCAGATCAGGGCGCCACTGAACGCGGTCGCAAGATCGTGATGGACTGTTTCGGCAACGTCTGCCACGGTTGCCCCGGGTCGCAAGGCGACGGGCTCGGGATCGATCGAGCCGTTGCTCCGGAGACGCACCCGCAGGAGTCCGGTGAGCCGCCAGGTGGCCTCTCGGAACGCCTCCAGGCTGTGGTCGTCGAGGATCGAGACCGGCACGACCTCGAGATCGGGAAAGGCCTGTCGCAGCCGGGCCAGATCGACCGGGCCGGCATCGTCGGCGCGCGTCGCCGCCAGAAACCCGGGCTTCTCGATGCCGGCCTGGTCGACCTCCGCCTTGACCACGGCCAATTCCGCCGGGTCGCCGCCCGCGCGGCAGCAGTACACGATGGCGTCGGCCGAACGGAGGACGCCCAACAATGCGCGACCGCCCCCGCGATCCTCGGAGGCGCCCGCGATCAGGCCCGGGATCTCGACCAGCTGGACCAGCACGCCGCCGATCCGGGTCAGGGCCGGCACCGGCCGAAGCGTGGTGAAGGGATAGTCGCCGGTCTTGATCTGGATCTCCGACAGGGCCTGCAGGAGCGAGGACTTGCCGACGTTGGGCGGGCCCACGAGCGCGATCTGGGCGGCTCCCTCACGCCGGACGGCGATCGAGTCCCGATGAACGGCGCCGGCCTTGACGCGGGTGTCCTCGATCTCGGACAAGAGCCATTTCCGCAGGTCCGCGTACGGACCATTCCGGTAGTCCGGAAGCTCCTCGAGCAGCGCCCGGACCTCGCGAATGCGCTCTCGACCTTCTTTTCCTGTGAGTCGTCGCTTCGCCACCTGGGCGAAGGTTCGATGCGGCATCGGCATCGCCGTATCTCCTCCACCGGCAGGGCACGCGGCGCGCGCAGCTCAGTCGGCTGCAGCAGCGGCACGCGTCCGTCCCGCCCCTTCCTCTGACGCTTGACCTGGAAGGGGCGGTTCAGCCGTTCCTGTTGGAGATCGTGGCAAACCAGGCGCGCATGGCGGCGACAGGGTACACCCGCTCGCGGCGTCAGATCGCGCCGGCGCTTCGGCCGTGCCTCAGACGCGCCGGACGACGTCGCCGGCACGGATCGTGCCGGCCTCCACGACCCGCGCATTGAGCCCTCGAAGGCGGTGGGCGCGGCCGATCGGCGAATTGATCCAGCGGAGCGCCTCGCTGCCGAACCGGGCGCTGAACTTGGCGCAGCCGGTATGTGGCTCCTCGCTCACCTCGATGACGGCCGTCCCGATGGAGAGGCGACTCCCGGCGGGCAGGTGCGTTTCGCACAGGTCGAGATCGACGTACAGCTGATCGCCGGCCAGCGGCCATCGGGCGCGATCCGGCTCGATCGCCGCCAGGAGTCGGGTGTTGATGACCGTCAGCTGGGCTGCCAGGTAGGCGGGGGTCCGCGCCGTGTCCCGAGTCGCCCAGCGATCGCCGACGAGCCCGCGGTCGAGGTCCAGGCGGGCATCGTCGAGGATCTCGCGCTCGTCGACCGCGGGTCGTCGCACGATGAGCTCGAGACGGCCCTGATCGATGGGCGCGTCGTGAACCTGGTCGAGCTGCGCGTCGAAACGGGTGCCTTGCTGCTCATCCATGAATCGGAGTGTCGCAGATACCGGATGACGGGTCTTCATGACATCGGCTAGTACGATCGATGGGTCGTTCTGGCACCTCGCCTCGCGCATCCTGAACGTCTGTCCGGCCACCGACCTCCGGGCGCATCGGGACGCTCTCCCGTCGAACTCCGGAGCCGCACCATGGCCATCCTCCCGTGGATCAGTCCGGCGGTGCTGGCCGAGTACGTCCACAACGCCGGGATCCGAGTTCGTCGTCAGCTCCGCGGCCACACCCGCCATGTCGGCGATGCGGCGTCGATCGTCCAGGCCTGCATCGAAGCCTGCTGGAATGGCCGGACCTTCACTGCCAGCCCCGGGCATTTCGACATGTTCTGGACTCGCGACCTGTCATTCTCCGTGCCGTCGCTCGTCCGCCTGGGGCATGGTCAGCGGGTGCATGAGTCGCTGAGCTATGCGCTGGCCGTCTGGCAGCGCCGACGACGCCACATCACGACGACCATCCACTACTTCGATCGTCCGGGCGACGTCTACGACTACGGCGTCGATTCGCTGCCGCTGTTCATGTCCGCTCTGCGCGCCGCGGACGCGACCGACCTGGTCGAGCGCCACCGGTCCTGGATCGAGGCGGAGGTCGCCCACTACTACGAGACGGTCGTGGATCCGCTGAGCGGCCTGGTCAGATCGGATCGGACGTTCAGCGCCCATCGCGACACCGTCGTCAACCGATCGAACGCCTACGGCAACACGATGGTGGCCCTGCTGGCGAAGACGATCGAGGAGACCGGCTGGTTCGAATCACCGTTTGCCGGCCATTTCGGGGGCGACTACGGCCGGCTCCTGCTCGAGCATTTCTGGGCAGGTGACCGTTTCCGGGACGCGATCGGCGACGAGACCGTGTCGGGCGAGGCCAATATCTGGCCCTTCTATGCAGGCATCGTGGGCGATCCCGGCCTCGTGGCGTCGGCCCTGGAGTACCTGGACCGGAATGGGTTCTGCGACCCCTATCCGCTCCGCTACGAGACGGTTCGGCGACCGGAGCGCGAGGTCTGGCTGACCCGCCATCTCCTCCCCGATTACCAGGGGAGCACGGTCTGGACCAGCCTCGGGGCCATGTACCTGCAGCTCCTGCGGACGGTCAATCCGATCCTCGCCGCCAGCGAGACGGCGAGATATGTCGAGTGGATCGAGCGAGACGGGACCTTCTGGGAAGTCATGAACACCAAAGGTCGGAACTGGGTCAGCTCGCGCTGGATCATGATCGGGGAAGAATCGATGCTGTGGTCGGCAATCTTCCTCGACGCCCTCAGGAACCTGAACCTCGTGCCCGCCTACCTGTCTGATCTCGCCATCGAACCGATGGAGCCGGCCCTCGTCGCCTGAGCCGGGCGGCTAGAACGCCCGCCTGAGCATGATCAGGCCGAGGAAGATGATGACCGCGCCGGCCACGAGATAGGCGGGTGGGATCGTCGAGATGGTGTGCATCGAGTTGGTGAGGAACTGGCTCACCGACGCGCCCATGTCCACGTTCTGGCCGCCGCCGCCCGAGCCGCCGGCGACCTTGCCGGCGACCTGACTCACGCCGTTCCCGTACTCGACCATGCGCGGATGATCTCACCATGCGCAAGCCCGCGCACTGGTGGCGCTGATCGGCCTTGGCGTGCTCGTCCTGATCCGCGGCCTGGTCGAGTCGACGGACCGGCACGGCCATACCTGAACATCACGAATATCAGGACACCCTGCAGCATATTCGCAAGGGCGCCTGAATTGGGCCACCGGTCACCTGCGAGAGGGCCGGATGTCCCTTGCCCAGACCGAGCCCATCGCCGTGTACTCGTGGCATGGCGAAATCCGAGCGCCCCACTCAGGAATGGACGCTCGCCTCCGTTGAGACCGGGGCCGTCGTCGAGGTCATCGACGTCAGGGGCGACGACCCAGAGTCGCTCCTGGTTCACGGGATCCGGCCGGGCGTTCGTCTCGTGGTGGAGGGCGAGGCGCCGTTCGGCGGCCCGAGGATCGTCAGGGTCGGTGGCTGCCGGGTTGCCGTCAACCGCCGCCTGACGCGGACGGTCCGCGTCGCTCGTGTCGGCGGGATGGCCGTTGCTGCGCCGGCAGGACGGCGATGAACGCCTGGCAGGCGCTCGCCACGTCACGGTCCCTGGGCAGGAGGGTGGGGCAGCGAGCCGAGTCGTCCGAGGCCACCGTGCGACTCGAGCGGCTCCCGGTGGTCGCCCTGGTCGGGCGGCCAAACGTCGGGAAGTCCACCTTCGTGGCGCGCCTGACCGGTCGCTACGAGGAAGTCGCCAACCTCCCCGGCACGACCGTCGGGACCATCCGCCGCCAGGTTCGTGTCGACGGCCGAGACATCGTCCTGGTCGACCTCCCTGGCGCTCACTCGCTGACCGATCGGAGCGATGGGTTGCCGGCGTTCTGGCAGCTGTTGCTCGATGCGCGACCCGACGCGGTCCTGTCGATCGTGGACGCTGGCCAGCTGGCCCTCCACCTGCCGCTGGTCCTGGCCTGTCGTGACCTGGGCCTGCCGATCGTGGTGGCGGCGAACCTCGCCGACGAAGCCGAGGCCCACGGAGTCGAGCTCGATCTCGGACGGCTCTCGCAGCTGCTCAGCGCGCCGGTCCACCGGACGGTGGGCCGGCGTGGGAGCGGTGTCCGCGAGGCCCTGATCGACGCGGTCCGGCTCGCCGAGGGCCGGCGCGAGGCCCCGGACGACGGCGTTCCACAGCGATGGATTCCGCCGTATGGCCCGGAGGTTGTCCGTGCGGTTGGCGGCCTGGCCGCGCGGCTCCGTGCCGGTGAGTCCCGGGACGATCTTGAGCCCGCCGTGCGCGCGGGTCTCGAAGCGGGCACCATCGGCACCCTTGCCGCGGCGACGATCACCTCGGCGGCTCGCCTCGAACCCGAGCGCTGGACGCTCGCCGCCAATTGGGCCGCCCAGGTCGAGGGCCGTGATGGCGTGCGACGAACGCTCGCCGATCGTCTCGGCCGGGTTGTCACCTCGCCGAAGGTCGGCCTGCCGCTGTTTGCGATCGCGACCCTCGGTGCCCTGTGGATGACCATGGCCGTGGGCACCATCATCGCCACGGCGCTGTCGAGTGGCTGGAGCACGTTCGTCTCACCGATCGTCACGAACGTCGTGCGCGCAGTCGTGCCGGTTCCGGTCGTCTCGTCCACACTGCTGTGGGCGCTCGACAGCGGGTTGCTGTCGATGCTGGCGGTCGGAATCCCGTTCGTGCTGACCTTCTACCTGGTCATCGCCGCGCTCGAGGACTCCGGCTACCTCGCCAGCACCGCGGTCCTGTCCGACCGGATCTTCAATGCGCTGGGGCTCCCGGGCCGGGCCGCGATCCCGCTGCTTGCGGCCACGGGCTGCAACGTCCCGGCGATCTACGCCACGCGGGTCCTCCACAGCCGGCGCGAGCGGCTCCTGGCTTCGTTCCTCGTCTCGCTCACGCCATGCTCGGCCAGCTCGGCGGTCGTCGTGGCGGCGCTGTCCCCGTACGTCGGCATGGGCGCCGCCCTCGGGGCGTTCGCGGTCATCGCGGTCGTGGTCATTGTCGCTGGCCTCGGCGCCAATGCCGTCCTGCCGGGACGGCAGTCCCCACTGGTCCTGGAGTTGCCGCCCCTGCGGCTACCGATCCCGCGCCAGGTCCTGGCCAAGGCCTCGCACCGGTTCCGCTCGTTCGTCACGACCGCAACGCCGGTGATGCTCGGTGGCTCGCTCGTCATCGGCGCGTTGTACGAGACAGGTGCCATCACCTCGATCGAAGTCGTCCTGGCGCCGATCTCGACGGGATTGCTGGGCTTGCCGCCGGTGGCCGGGATCGCCCTCGCCCTGGCGGTCCTGCGCAAGGAGCTCGCGCTGCAGTTGCTGCTGACCCTGGC
>JBGPVC010000061.1:0-15593 GCA_041491485.1 Candidatus Limnocylindria bacterium | reverse complement strand
GGCAACATCGTCGAGGCCGTGCACCAGCTGCGCGACGTGCTGGGCGAGATCCGTCGCCTGCAGTCGATGCGCGAGGACGAGCTGTTCGTCGCGGCCAAGGAGCTCGGGGCGCCATACGACCTGGTCAAGGGGGTCGCCGCCGACGGCCGGCTCCCGGTCGTCAATTTCGTGGCCGGTGGCATCAGCACCCCGGCCGACGCGGCCCTGGTGATGCAGCTGGGCGCCGAGGGCGTGTTCGTCGGCTCGGGCATCTTCAAGAGCGAGGATCCCGCCCGGATGGCGAACGCGATCGTCCAGGCGACGACGTTCTTCGACGATCCGAAGAAGATCGCCGAGGTCTCCAAGGGCCTGGGGGCCCCGATGCGTGGAATCGCGCTCGAAGAGATCCCGGACCAGGAGCGACTCGCCGTCCGCGGCTGGTAGGGCGGGCCACGATCTCCGCCGCGAGCCGTCCGCAGATGAGGATTGGCGTCCTCGCCCTCCAGGGGGCGTTCCGCGAACACCTCGATACCCTTCGCGCCATCGGCGTGGAGGGCGTCAGGGTGCGCGAACCGGCCGACCTCGACGGGGTGAGCGGGCTGATCCTGCCCGGCGGCGAGAGCACGACGATGCGCCAGCTGATCGAGCGGTGGCTCCTGCATCAGCCGATCCTCGACCTCGCGGAGCGCGGCGCTCCGATCTTCGGCACGTGTGCCGGGATGATCGTGCTGGCCCGCGAGATCGCCGGTGGTGAGCCGCCGATCCTGCCGCTGCTCGACGTGACCGTGGAGCGGAACGCGTTCGGGCGCCAGCTCGAGTCGTTCGAGGCCGAGATCCTGGTCCCGGTCCTCGGCGCCACGCCGGTCCACGGCGTGTTCATCCGCGCCCCGATCGTTGACCGCGTTGGCCCGGACGTCGACGTCCTCGCGCGTCTCGATGACGGCCGGGTCGTCGCCGTCCGCCAGCGCAACATCGTCGCGACGGCCTTCCACCCCGAGCTTGCGGGTGAGACTCGCTTCCACCGGCTCGTCGCGACCATGGCGGCCGAGCACGACGACCCGGGCGAGGGTTCGGGGCGCCGGCCACATCCCACCCGCCGCTCGAGGCCGGCCGCGTGACCGTCATCCGTACGCCGCGCAGCGCGGGCAAGGTCCGGCCGGCGCGCCTGACCGACCTCGCCGCGCTCGGGGAGCTGTCGCGCCTGTGCCAGTCGGACTCCGCCGATACGCGGTCGCTCGGCCTGCCGGTGAACGGCCCACCGATCGGCGTCTTCAGTCTCTTCCGGCTGCCGCTCGGCGCCTTCCGCCCGAACGACCTGATGTACGTCTACGACGATCAGGGCCACATCGCGGGTCTCGTCCGGGTCGAGCGCGAAACCGTTCGCGACGAATGGACGATCGTGGAGCTCGATGCTGTTGGTGCCGGCGACGCCGGCGACATTCGCTATCGACTGGTCCAGCAGCTCCTGCGCGAGGGCGCGAAGCGTGGTGCCGCTCGGTTCCACGTCGCCTGTGCCGACGCCGACGGCAACGTCGAGCTGCTGATGCAGGCCGGGTTCATGCGCTACGGCGAGGAGCGAATCCTGTTCCGCGCCGCGGACGGGGACCTGCCGGCACCCTGGACCGACGACCGAGCCGGCGACCGCGGCATCCGTCCGTCGGGCAGGCTCGACGCGATCGCCCTGTCCCGGCTGTACAGCCAGGCGACGCCGGCGCCGGTGGCTCGTCTCGAGGCCATCCGCCTGGCCGACTGGGAACGCCAGGGCGCGCACTGGCGGGTGCCGCGCTCGAGCCTGACGCCGATCCTGCGCTTCGCCGACGTCGAGGGGTTCGTCCAGGCGACACCCGACGGTGGGCGCGACGGCACCCTCCTCGACGCCTTCCTCCAGGTCGGCGTGGCCAAGGAGGACCAGCCCCACTACCTCAAGGTGATCGCCCGGCCGGAGGCCGATGTCACGGACCTGATCGACTTCGGGCTCGGCGTGATCGCCGCCCGGACCACCAGAGGGGGCGATCATCGGCATGACCGGGGCGTCATCGCCCCGGTCCGGACCTATGAGTCGCCGATCGATCGCCGCCTGGAGACGGCCGGATTCACCTCGATCGCCGAGGTGACGCTGCTCATGAAGGAAACCCTCGTCCGCGTCGCCGAACCGGCCCTCGTGCCGGCCGGCGTCCGCTGAACGCCAGCCCAGCCATGTCGAAGGAGGTCAGCGTGGGATCCGACGACCGCCAGCGGGAATCGATCGACGATCTCGACGCGCTGCTTGCGTCGCTGCCCCCGGAGATCGTCGCCGCGGTTCACGGGCTGCCGGATCGGACATCCCTGATCGAGGTGGTGATGGACCTCGGCCGCGGGCCGGAGGCGCGCTTCCCGGACTCGGAGGTGACCCTGCTCGATCGCGAGATCGTGGAGGCGGACATCGCCTTCGTGGTCGAGCACATCGGGACGTTCGGCGACGACAACCGGGCGGGGATCGAGCGGACGCTCCACCGCATCAGCGCGATCCGCAATCGGAACGGCAAGATCGTCGGGCTGACCTGCCGGATCGGGCGTGCGGTCTACGGCACGATCGAGATCATCAACGACTTCGTTGAGACCGGGAAATCGATCCTGATCATGGGCCGACCCGGGATCGGCAAGACCACGATGCTTCGCGAGGCTGCACGCGTCCTCGCCGACAACATGGGCAAGCGGGTCGTGGTGGTCGACACCAGCAACGAGATCGCCGGCGACGGCGACATCCCGCACCCGGCCATCGGCAAGGCGCGCCGGATGCAGGTCCGCACCCCGTCACTCCAGCACGAGGTGATGATCGAGGCGGTCGAGAACCACATGCCCCAGGTGATCGTCATCGACGAGATCGGTACCGAGCTCGAGGCGCAGGCCGCCCGGACGATCGCCGAGCGTGGCGTCCAGCTGATCGGCACCGCCCACGGCAACAACCTGGACAACCTGATGCTCAACCCGACGCTCTCCGACCTGATCGGCGGTATCCAGAGCGTCACCCTCGGCGACGAGGAAGCCCGCCGGCGCCGAACCCAGAAGAGCGTGCTGGAGCGCAAGGCGCCGCCGACTTTCGACGTGATCGTCGAGATCCAGGATCGCGAGCGCGTCGTGGTCCATGCCGACGTGGCAGACACGATCGACGCGATGCTGCGAGGCGACCCGGTCGCGCCGGAGCTCCGCTGGCGGGACGAGGAGGGCGTGCACCGCAGCCAGGGCCGGCCCCGTCCCTCGCCGCGCGAGCAGCTCGGCGCCGAGCGTTTCGCGGGCCTCGTGGGGGCCGGTTCCTCGTGGCGGATGGAGCCGGGCTGGCGGGGCGAGGGCTCGTATCGCACCGGCGGCTATCGCGAGATCGAGCGTGGCGCGGGTTTCCGGCCCGGCTACCGTCCCGGCGCGTCTGGAGGCTGGCGCCAGTCCCGTGGTGGTTCGGGCCGCGAATCGGCGACCCGCGGCCCTGCCTCGGAGGGTGGCTTGGCCGGCACCCTGCCCGGTGAACGATTCGCCTCGTCACCCGCGGCGGGCCGGGCCGGCCCGCATCCCGCCGAGATCCCGTTCGTTGCCGGCGAGATCGCGGATCGGGGTCCACTGGAACGCGGGGCGGTGCCCACCGCGGCCGAGACCCGGGCCCGCGAGGCGCGCGAGCTCGAGCGCCAGAAGGCCTGGCGCGACCAGGCCAGTCGCGCCCTGAGCGCGATGAAGGCGGAGGAGGGCACGGGGCCGGTCAACGCCGACGAGCTCGAGGACGACGACCTCGACAAGCTGCCGCTCGGCGCCGAGGAAGGCCCCGACGGCGCGACGGTCCTCGTCCCCGGTGGCTCCCCGCTGCCGACCCTGCGCGTGCTGCCCCAGGGCATCAGCCGCAAGCGTCTGGAGCAGGCCGTGCGCGACCTCCAGCTGCCGGTCGTCATCGCGCGCGACGTGGATGAGGCCGACGTGGTCATGACCCTTCGCAACGAGTACAAGCAGAAGACGCCAATGTTGCGCGAGGCCGAGGACCGGTCGATGCCGATCTATGTCCTCAAGAGCAACACCATCCCGCAGATGCAGTCCAGCCTGACCTCGATCTTCTCGCTCGAGATCGACCCTCGCGAGGCGGCGATGCGTGAGACCGAGGACGCGATCGAGGCGGTCCTGGCCTCAGCAGAGGCGGTCGAGCTGTCGCCGCAGAACGCCTATATCCGCCGTCTGCAGCACCAGCTGGCCGAGCGCGCCAACCTCCTGTCGCGGTCGCGCGGGCGCGAGCCGTACCGGCGGGTCCGGCTCTATCCCGATGCCGCGAGGAGCAGTTGGCGCTAGCCGGCTCGCTACGCGGAGCTGCGTCAGCCCGGTCGCTGGATGAGCGTCGCACCCACCCCGAGCCATGCCGGTACGAGCGCCGCGCCGGCGTAGCCGAGAAGCTCGGCGCCGGCAAGCCGATCGCCTTCGAGGGTGGCAAATCCGAACGCGACGACCGCCACGACGGCAGCGCAGGCGAGCACGACCGTGACGGTGTATCGGGTCGGCCAGATGCCGGACAGGCGGCCGCCGACGGCCAGTGCCAGCAGGCCGAGGAGCACGAGCAGGCCGAACCACCAGAGCCAGGGCGCCAATGCCCACAGGATGAGGAACGGGATCGCCGCACCGGCACCGAGCCGGGCCAGCCGAGCCGTCGCCGGGAGCAGGATGAACTGCCCGACCAGGCCGGCGGTGAGCAGGCCGGCGGCCAGGATCAGCAGCAACAATGCCGACGATCCATCCCTGTACGCCCCGTCGCCGTCGTAGCGAATCGGACCGACGGACGCGACGGCGAATGCCGCGACCCAGACGGCCGCGCCGGCGATGGCACCCAATCCGAGTCGCCGCGCGACACGGAGATCCGCTTCCGGCCTCGACGGTTCGGGCGCGCGATCCGCGCCCCGGCGGACCTGCGGGTGAAGGTGCGCGTCGAGGGCGCCGCGGACGACGTCGAATCGATCGGCGAGACTGGGCGGGCGCTGGTCGATCAGCGCCCGGAATTCCAGCTCGTAGCGATCACGCCACGATCGGGGGTAGAGCGACAGCAGGCGGCTCATCGAGGGTTTCCCTCGAGGCGGGTGAGGCCGGTACGAACGAAGCCGCGCAGCTGATCGAGCTGTGCCTGGAGCGTGGTGACCCCCAGGGCCGTCAATCGATATGGCCGCCGCCGATCGTCCGGCTCGAGCGCCTCGATCAGGCCTCGTCGCTCGAGTCGAGCCAGGGCTCCGTAGAGCGTGCCGGGTCCCATCGGCGATCCGGAGAAGGCCTCCACATCGGTCATGATCGCGTACCCGTGCTTCGGTCCATCGGCGAGCGACACGAGGATGTACACGGCCGGCTCTGCGAAACGGCCGAGCTCCCCGAGGGCATGGTTCATGCGGCTGAAACCTCCTGTGCGACTGCGGTGTCCGGCACGTCGGCCAGCGTCGCGACACCGCGAACCATCATTCGAACACCGATGATTGTCCAGGCGATTCCGTACGGCAACACGACGGCGAGCATCATCACCGCTGGCGGACTGACCGGGAAGAGGCCCATCAGAACCGGGATCGCGAGCGTGGCCGGGCCGAAGACGGCCCCGGTAACGACGATCCAGCGGACCATCCGACTGGTCCCGGCACGGATGGCCACGAGGACCAGCATCCCCGCGCCAAGGAGGAGGTAGGCGCCGCCTCCGGCCGCCGCATTGAGCAGGCCATCCGAGAGGGTCCAGGGCAGCGTCCACGCGAGGAGGATCCCCGCCGCCACCATCCCGATGCCTCCGCCGATCCGGCGACCATAGCCCGCCACGTAGTCGCCTGGCACGCTGAGGAACATGATCATGGCGGCAATGCCCGGTCCATCCCCGATCTCCTGATCGGCGGCCGACGAGAACGCCAACAGGAATGACGACGACCAGATGAGTCCGGCCGAGGTCGCCAGCAGGCCCGGTAGGCGATGCGTCCATGGTTGCGGTGCGCTTCCGGCGACCATGGGATGAAGGTGGGCATCGACGGCGCCGAGGATCAGGTCGATCGCCTGCACGGGCGTCATCGGCCGTTGTTCGAGCATGTCGACGAGCTCCGGTTCGTACCGCCGCCGCCAGGCGGTCGGATACAGCCGGACCAGCCAGCTCACGACGGGCCCCTCCTCGGAATTGCGGCGAGCGCGCTCGTGCGCCGCTCGTTCAGACGATACCCCGCCCCACCCTGATCGAGGACGACCCGTTCGATCAGGGCCAGACGTTCCAGGCGCGCGACTGCCCCATACAGCGTGCCAGGCCCTACCTGGCCATCCATCGATCGAACGTCGTCGAGCAACCGCGTTGTCGTCCGTGGTCCCTCGCCAAGGGCGACCAGGATCCACAGCGCTGGTTCGCCGAGACGTCCGAATGGCACGCGCACGACTCAATCGGCTTCGATCACGGCGCACGCGATCCTGGCGCCGCTCCCGCCATTGCCCGCATCGGTCACCTGATCGTCCGTGTTCGCGTGGATGATCAGGGCACTCCCCTCAGCTTGCGGGGTCGTGTCGAACAGGGTCGCGGCGCCCGCCGACAGGGTCACTCGGTCCGTCGTGGCATTCAGGTGTCCGATCCCATCGGCGTTGACGATGAGATTCGGGAGGTCGCCGGCGTGTGGTCCGTCCGGGTTGTCCAGGCCATGCTCGGCGCCCTGCGGGTTGTAGTGCCCACCGGCCGCGGCGAAGGATGGTCTACATGCGCCAACCGCGTGGATGTGGATGCCGTGGAGTCCAGGGGTCAAGCCGGCGACATGAACGTTCAGGTGGACGACCCCGGACGCGTCCTCGACCAGCCGTGCCGACCCGATGGTGGCGCCGCTCGCGTCGATGAACGTGGCGGTTGCATGGAGCGCGCCTGCGGCCGCCGCACCTCCGGCAACCGACACGGTGATGACGGCCGCACAGGCGGCGGCGCTGAGCGTTCGCATGGCTGACATCGACGGTCCCTCCACGGTGTGCTATATCGCATCACGTACTATCGCGTAACGATATACCAACGCGGACCCACGTTGTCAAGACCGAAAAGGCGGAAGCGCCAGGGGGATTGACGAGCCGGGTCCTTCTCGGTATATATCGTGACGCAATATACCGCATCACGGAGTAGGTGGATGGCCGCGTCACTCGTCCCGGCGGCAGGCGTCGCCGTTGTCCACGACTCCCCGGCCGCCGGATCCCTCACCTTCGTCCTGCGAGACATCGCACGAGGTGGGCTTGCCGGCCTGATCACCGGCGTGTTGGTCGCCGGGATCGGCGGACGGGTCGTCATGCGAGTCGCCGCGATCCTCGTGCCGGAGGCAGGCGGACAGCTGACCGAGAACGGCAATCGGATCGGCGACATCACGGCATCCGGCTCGCTGAGCCTGGTGCTGGCGGGCGGCCTGTTCTTCGGACTTCTCGGCGCCACCATCTGGGTGGTGGTCTCCCCGTGGATACCGGGGGCGGGCTGGCTGCGAACCATCCTGGCGATGCCGATTGCGGTCGCGCTGACCGGCGTCGCCCTTGTTCAGGGTCGCAACACCGACTTCCAGACCCTGCGGCACGACGTCGCGACCGTGGTCCTGTTGTTGCTGCTCGTCGCCCTTGCCGGCGCGTCCATGTCCGTTCTCGACGGTTGGCTCGATCGTCTCCTCCCCAAGCCGGGCGCGCGACCCATCGCCGACGCGGTCTACCTGTTGCTGACCCTCGCCGGGGGAGGCTTGATCTTCCCGATCGTGGTGGCGAGCTACCTCGGGGAGGAGACCGTGCTCGGACTCGCGATCGCCGTCGTCGGGCTTGCCACCCTCATGTTCTGGGGCTTCCGCTACCGCGGTGCGTTGTGCCCCAGCCGACTCCTCGCGGCTGGACGAGCGTCGTTGCTGATCGCCGCGGGGCTTGGGGCGCTGGCGATCGCACCTGATGTCGCCTCGGCGCTTGGATAGACATGAGCCGGATGGCCGGGACGCCCGGCGTGGCAGGAGGAGCCCGGTGAGTTTCCTCGAGCGGGTGGACCAGAGCATCCGCCGCAGCGCGATGTGGCGCTCGCTGTTCCGCCAGCCGTACCCGCGCGACGAGCGCTCGCGGGCGTACGCGGTGATGAACAACGTCTTCCTGCACATCCACCCGGTGCGCGTCCGCCAGCACGCGGTCAAGTTCGCCTACACGTTCTGCCTGGGCGGCCTGTCGTTCTTCCTGTTCCTGGTGCTGACCGTGACCGGCGTCTACCTGATGTTCTTCTACGTGCCGTCGGCCACCCAGGCGTACACCAACATCCTGGAGATCCAGAGCCAGGTGACGTTCGGCCTGCTGACCCGCAACATCCACCGGTGGGCCGCCCACCTGATGGTCTTCTTCGTGTTCCTGCACATGATGCGGGTCTTCTACCACGGCGCCTACAAGCCGCCGCGCGAGTTCAACTGGGTGGTCGGCGTGGTGCTGCTCTTCCTGACCATCATGCTGAGCTTCACCGGCTACCTGCTGCCGTGGGACCAGATCGCCTACTGGGCGATCACCATCGGGTCCAACTTCGGCTCGTACTTCCCGATCGTGAACTCACCGACGAAGGCGATCCTGCTCGGAGGCCTGGAGGTCGGCCAGAACACGCTGCTCCGGTTCTACGTGGGGCACGTCATCTTCCTGCCGCTCATCGCCGCGATCTTCCTGGCCGTCCACTTCTGGAGGATCCGCAAGGACGGCGGGATCTCGGGTCCGTTGTAGGCCGAAACGAGCTGCGGAGCGGGCCGAAGCCCGCTCCGCGTCCTGGTGCTCGCGGCTTGGTGCGGGGACGCGGGGGCTCGTCGCCCCGCCGTCTCAGCTCGGCTTCTCGACCTTGTTGGCCGGATCGTTGACGTTCGTGACCTCGATCGCGAAGTTGGCGTCGTTCGGGAACCCGGTCATCTCCCAGCCCACGAGGTAGCCGGCGTCGGCCACCCAGATGTCGATGGCCGCGCCAGCCGGCATGGCCCCGGCGGCGCCGAGGAACGACGTCGAGTCGATCCGGACGTGGTGTGCCTGGACGCCGTTCTTGTCTTCCATGCCCTGGTTGGTTGCCATCGTGGACCAGTCGAGCTGGGCGTACGCGCCGAGCATCATGGCCGGATCGAACGCCAGCAGCATCGAGCTGGCAAGCTCGGCTGGGACGCTCTGGAACCGGCCGTCGGCGCCGTCCGCCTGCCACGCATCCTTGCCGATGATCACGTACCGATTCGTGACCGTGCCCTTGTCGTCATAGACCGTGATGGCCTTCGACAGCTCCGGCTTCGTCACGACGACGCTCTCGTATTGCTTCACGCCACCCACGCTGGTGGACGTGCGATATGAGTCGACACCGGGGATGGCGCCGGTCAGCGCCTCGAGGTTGAACGTTGGCAGCGCACCAACCGATGGCTCAGCCGACGCCGGCGCCTCGCTGGCGGGCGCCTCGGACGGCGCCTCGACGCTCGGGGCGGCCGAAGCTTCCGAGCTGGAAGCCGGGGACGACGTGGCACTGCCGCTGCTGCAGGCTGCAGCAATGAGTCCGGTCGCGACGGCCAGGACGGTCAGGCGGGTCAGATGGCGGAGATCAAGCATGAGGACGTACCCCCAGGTGGGCCGGTCGGGCGCCGGCGCGAGGCGATGATGGAGCGGGCCGGGCCTCAGCGCAAGTCGGCGAGGGCGTTGAGCGTCCGATCCACCTCGGCGGGGGTGTTGTAGTGAACGAGGCCGAGCCGCAGCACGCCACCAGAATCGGCCTTGCCGAGCCGCTCGATCAGGCCCGTCGCGTAGAAGTCGCCGTCCCAGGTGAAGATCCCCTGCCGGCCGAGCGCCTCGGCGGCCGCCCGCGGGTGGACGCCGTCGATCGAGATCGAGACGGTCGGGACGCGCGCGTCGAATCGTGCGCGATCGGCGATGCCATGGATCGTCACGCCCGGGATGATCTCCAGACCGGCGATCAGCCGCGTGACGAGACCTCGCTCGTAGTCACGGATCGCCACCATGCCGGCCACCAGCTCGCGGCGACGTTCGCTGGCAGCCTCGGCGCCCGGGGCGCCGGTGACGTCGCCATACGCCCGACCAACGTCGCGCAGGTAGTCGGTCGCGGCGAGGGTTCCGGCAATCGACTCGAAGGCGGCTGTCCCGGTCTCGAAGCGGTCGTGCGCCGGGCGAACCTTGAACGCCGGCAGGCGATCGAGGACCTCGGCCTTGCCAAAGAGCGCACCGAGATGCGGACCGAACCACTTGTAGGCCGAGCAGACGAGGAAGTCCGTGTCGAGCGCCTGGACGTCGATCGGGCCGTGGGGCGCGAAGGCGACGGCATCCACGTAGGTCAACGCGCCGACTTCGTGGGCGCGGGCCACGATCTCCCGAACCGGGTTGACCGTCCCGACCGCGTTGCTGGCATAGCCGATGGCGACGAGCCTGGTCCTCGAGCTCAACTTCGACTCCAGGTCCTCGAGGTCGAGCGTGACGTCATCGGGATGGATGTCGACGGTCCGGACCGTCACGCCCCGGTCGGCGGCCATCGCGCGCCAGGTCGACACGTTTGCCTCATGGTCGAGCGTGGTGACCACGATCTCGTCGCCGGCGCCGAGCGTGGCGCCGATCGAGCGCCCGATGTGCAACGTGAGCGTCGACATGTTGGCCCCGAACTTGATCTCGGCAGGGCTCGCGGCTCCGAGCAGGTCGGCGACCGCGGCGTGGCCCTCGAGCGCCATGGCGTCGCTCAGCTCGCTGGTGACGAAGGCCCCGTCGGCGTTCGCGTTCGTATCCCGGTAGTAGGCGACGACGGCATCGATGACCCGCTGGGGTACCTGCGTTCCGCCGGGACCGTCGAGGAAGACGACCGGCCGCCCATCCTGCTGGCGGGCGAGCGCCGGGAACTCGGCGCGCAGGGCATCGACGTCGAAGCGGGGCATCTGGCCTCCTGAGATGCGTGCCGGCTAGTGCTCGGTACCGCCGGTGAAGGTCCAGCCGTCGATCCGGACGGCCGGCACGACGACGCCGCCGAGGAAGCCACGCAGCGTGCGGCGATCGCATCCGACCGCCACCGTGCCGCCCAGCGCGTCGAGATAGCTCTGCGTGTAGCGGAGGTTCTTGACCGGGCCGACGATCGCGCCGTTCTCGACGAGGAAGGTCCCGTCCCGGGTCATCCCGGTCACGATCGCCAGCTTGGGATGGACGGGGTTCGTGTAGTGGAAGCGGGTCACGAGCAATCCCCGGTCGAGGCCCCCGATCAGCTCGTCACGTGTGGCGGTCCCGGGCGCCATGACCATGTTGATCGGAAACGGGCCGTAGGGGTTCGGCGCCGGCAGTCCGTGCCCCGTGGACCTGACGCCGTCGCGGGCCGCCGTCTGTGCGTCGTAGACAACGTCCCGACAGAGACCCCGATCGACCAGCTCGACGCGTTGCTTGGCAACCCCTTCGTAGTCGAACCACGCCGGCAACCCGGCCGCGTCGCGGCCATCGTCGACCAGCGACACGAGCTCGCTGCCGATCCGCTTGCCAGGCTCGAAGAAGCTGCGCTCCTCCTGGACCGCGAGCGCCGAGAACCCGAGGTAGCCGAGCATGTCGAGGAGGTCCACCACGGCGTACTCCTCGAGGACGACCGGGTAGTCCCCGGGCTTGATCGAGACGGCGTTGGCCGTCGCGCGCGCCTTGCCCGAAGCCTCGCGACCGAGCGCTGCGGCGTCGATCGTCGTGGCGTCGACCGCGGCGGCCTCGGCGTAGCCGGTGCCTCCGTCGGGGCCCATCGACACCGTGATCAACTGCGAGGTGGTCCGCGTTCCCGCGACGCGGATTCCGTGCGAATTGGCCACGGCGGTCGATTCGCTGCCGGTCGCGAATGAGCCGTAGGCCACAACAGCGGCCGAATCGGCCGCGTCGATCACGGCCCGGACGGCGTCGGCGCGGAATTCGGGGCTGGCCTCGGCGGTCGCCGGGCTGTAGGCGGCCGCGACGGGTTTCGCCTCGGTCGGACCGGGGAGTCCGCTCCAGTCCTCCAGCTCCTCGACCGCCCGGGCGATCGCCGCGGCACGTTCGGCCAGCCGGCGAAGGCCTTCCGCATCGGTCCGGCCGGACGAGGCGACGCCAACCCGCCGGCCGACGACGCAGCGCAGGTTGATGACCACGTTGGTCTCGGCCACGTTCTGGTGGATCTCGCTGTTGGCGAAGCGGGTCAGGGCCGAGTCCTCGGCCATCACCAGGGCTTCCGCCTCGGTGACGTCCTGGCGGAGCGCTTCGGCAAGAACCGCCTCGGCCAGGACGAGCGCGTCAGCCGCGCGATCGTCGTTCACCGGCCGGCGCCCACGCGTCTCACCACTTGCCCACGCCGACCTGGACGTTGCGGAACCGGGCACCGGGTACGGCATGACCGACGTGGCCGGTCTGGCCCGGTTCGCCCTTGCCGCAGTTCGGCGTGCCGAGCATCACGTAGCTGCGCTCGTCGCCGACGGCGTCGCACGACCGCCAGAACTCGTAGGTGATCCCGGTGTAGGTCGGGTTCTTGAACAGCCGGCCCTTCTTTCCGCCCTTGATCTCGTAGGCGACCTCGGTGGCGAACTGGAAGTTGAGGCGGCGGTCGTCGATCGACCAGCTCCGGTTCGACGCCAGGTAGAGGCCGTCGTCGGTGTCCTCGACGATCTCGTCGAGGCTCATGCCGGGCTTGGGCAGCAGGTTGATGTTGGTCATCCGGATCAGCGGGATCCGGTTCCAGCCGTCGGCCCGCATCGCACCGCTGCTCCGACGGCCGATCCGTGGCGCGGTCTCGCGGCTGCTCAGGTAGCCCGCGAGGATGCCGTTCTGGATCAGCGGGACCGCCTGCGCGGCCACGCCCTCGTCGTCCCAGCCGAAGGTGCCCATGCCGCCGGGGGCCGTGGCGTCCGCGACGATGTCGATCAGTTCCGAACCGTAACGGAATCCCTCTTCGAGCTTGTCCGTGGTGAGGAAGCTGGTGCCCGCGTATGACGCCTCGGTGCCGAACACGCGATCGAGCTCGGTCGGGTGGCCGCAGCTCTCGTGGACCTGGAGATAGAGCTGCGAGGGGTCGAGGACGAGCGTGAAGCGGCCGGATGGGCACTGCGGCGCGGTCAGCAGGGCGACAGCCTCGTCGGCGAGCGGCTCGGCTCGCTCGCCGAGCTTCAGGCTCCGGATGTACTCGTAGCCGGCGGCCTGCCAGCCGCCGCCCGAGTCGGGGTAGCTCCGCCGCTGGTGCTCGTCGCCGTCCACCGCGTTCGCCTCCACGGCGGCCCCGACGTGGGTGATGACCTGTTCGGTGAGGCTGCCATCGGTGGCCGCGAAGGTCTTCCACTCGCGCTGGGCGGCGTAGCTCGATTCGGTGAACGCGATCCCCTTGACCGTGGCGGCGGCCTGGTCCGCGGCCAGCAGGTCGCCGATCTTGGTCTCCAACGCGACCTCGAACGGGTCCTCCGTGAGCGGCGTCTCGTAGCGCCCATGGGCCGGCGGCCGATCGTCGAGCACGGTCGGGTGTCGGAGGGCGGTGGCGCTCGCCCGGGCGATGCGGACGGCCTGGCCGGCAATGCGATCCGCTTCGGCGGCGCTCAGGACATGCGAGGACGCGAAGCCCCACGCGCCGTCGACGAGGACGCGCACACCGAACCCCTCGCTCTCCCCGGAAGCAACGCCTTCGACCCGTCCCGTCTTGACCGCGATGCTCTCGTCACGCCGGCGAACCACACGGATGTCCGCATATCCCGCGCCCAGCACCGTGGCTGTATCGAGCGCGCGATCGGTCAGGTCCTTCATGCGCGGCGGAGCCTAGCAGAGGGGCGCGCGGCGCCGCGATAGTCAGAACGTCGTATTGCCCGAGACCGCCTGCACCGTCAGGTACAGGCCGAGCCCGAGGACCACGAACGAGGCCACCAGCGGCAGATAGGCGCCCAGGCGGCTGAACGACGAGGCCGCCTCGACGCGGTCCAGCCGGCCGCGGGCGATCACGAGGGCCAGTCCGATTCCTGCCATCACCAGCGCCATGCCCAGTCCGAAGGCGACGACGAGCACGAACCCGAAGGCCGGGCGCCCGGCGGCGATCGAGCCCAGGAGGATGAGCAGCGCGCTGGCCGACGGGATCAGCCCGCCCGCCAGTCCCAGCACGAACAGGCTGCGCCACGAGATCGTCGAGCCGGACGCCGTCAGGTGGCTGTGGCGCAGGCCGCCGTGGCTGTGCTCGCCGGCCGGTGGGGCGTGTCGATGGGTCCGCTCGTGGTCGTGCTCGTGGTCGTGCTCGTGGTCGTGCGGGTGGTCGTGGCTTGCGCCATTGCCGGTCGCGTGGTCGTGACCAGGAGCCGTTTCGAGCGCTGCCGAACGCCGGCTCCGCCGCCGCCGGGCCTCGCCGATCAGCATCCAGCCGCCGATCGCCACGACCGAGACGGCCGCCACCAGCGGCGTGGTCCGAAGCACGACCTCCGGAGGCAGGATCCCCTGTGCCCCGACGATGAGGCCTGCCACGGCGAGGATCCCGATCGTGTGCGACAGGGCGACCGAAAGGCCCAGCCCGACGGCATGCAGCGGCCGTCCCTGGGTTCCCACGAGATAGGCGGCCATCAGGGTCTTGCCGTGGCCGGGCGTCACGGCGTGCCACGCGCCCAGGCCGGCCGCGGTCACCACGGAAAGGAGCAGGACGAACGGCGTGAGGTCTGCCGTGCGGAAGATCGACGGCAGCTCGCCGGCGCTCACGCCGCCGGGGACGGCGCCTGCCGTGACCGCCTGCGTCGCCTGGGTAGCCCCATCGGAGCCGCCTGCCAGCTGCGTGCCGGCCACACCGGGGAGTGGCGACGCGTCCGGAATGTCGAGCGGGGCGAGCATGGGTCCGCCCGGCGATGCGGTCACGGCGACGTCGGTGTCCGCCAGGGCCTGCGACAGGAGGGTGGTCGGATAGTGCGTCAGCCGCCCGGAGACGCTGGTGGTCCTGAGCTCGCCGTGCGCGGCCGCCACCGTCATTCCCGAGCCATCGATGACGACCTCGCGCCAGCCCAGCCGCTCGCCGAACGATCGATCGGCGAACTCGACCGAGGTGCCCGCCCCCAGTGCGCCGGCGGGCCTGGCGATGAAGCCGCAGACCTCGCGCATGGTCGACAGCCCGCCGACACCGGGCGGGAAGGCCAGGCCGGCCTTGGTCAGCTCGAGCGCCTGGCGGGCCCCGTCGACCTGCAGATCGAGTGACTCGCCGAGCGCCCGGCAGGCGGCGACTCGCCCGGCGTCGACCTCGGCCGCCGAGAGCTCGCCGTCCCCGTCGGTGTCGAAGCCGAGGCGGGCCTGAAACGCCGGGATTTCGGCCTGGTCGATGACGACATCGAGCAGGATCCGGTTCGTCTCGATCCTGATGCCGGCGTAGTGGTTGATCGTGAAGTTGCCGAGCGGATGGGCGGTGGCGAGGGCCGGCAGGAGCAGGAGCGCGATGACCGCGGCACCTGCTGCCGCCAGCCGGCGACGGCGCCCGTTGATGGTAATCACGGTGGATGGCGTCCCCATTCGTTCACCGGCGCGGCGTGCCACCGGACTCGACGAGTGTTCGCGAAGGCGCGCTCCCCGGATCACTCCGTGGCCGGTCGACCCGACCAGGTATCCGGTCCATACGCGGTCGGCTAGACTCGCCGCGTGATTCGTCCCGGGGCGCCCAACCCACGCGGCTGGTTCATCACCAT
>JBGPVC010000060.1:0-15751 GCA_041491485.1 Candidatus Limnocylindria bacterium | reverse complement strand
CGGATCGACGGCGGCCAGCTCGTCGCGCAATGCGGTGACCAGGTCGCGCTCGGACCGGCTCACGTCACGCGCTCCGGCTCACCGCCCGGTGGCGGATGCCGCGGTTGGCCTCGAGCGTCCGGATCAGCGCGCCAGCCAGGCGAGCCGGATCGTGGTGATGGGCGTTGTCGGGGTCCACGACGTCGTCGAGGACCAGCCTCGGCGCGGGGATCCCTGCCGGGGGCCAGCGCAGCTTGACCGGCTCGGCCGACCAGCCCGGTGGCGTTCGAGCCCCGAAGTGGTTGTTGGCGAGGGCGATGTCGGCAAGCTCGGGCGCCGTATGGGCGGAGAGTGCCTCGACGTGGGCGGCCAGGTCGAACCCGGTGGTCTCCCCGTCCTGGGTAGCCACGTTGCAGACGAAGACACGCAGTGCGTCGGCGGCCAGGATGGCGTCGCGAATGGCCGGGATCAGCAGGCTCGGGAGAAGGCTCGTGTAGAGGCTGCCGGGTCCGAGCACGATCAGCTCGGCCTCCGCGATCGCGGCCAGGGCGTCGTCGGATGCCCGCACATCGGTCGGGGTGAGCCAGACTCGCTCGATCCCGGTCGTCCGGACGATCAGCGACTGGCCGTCCACCACGGAACCGTCGGAGCACCGAGCGTGGAGCGTGAGCGGCGTCGCCGTCACCGGCAGGACGCGACCGCGGACGGCGAGGATCCGATTGACGAGCCTGACGCCGTCCTCGAAGTCGCCTCCCTCGACCGCGGTCATCGCCGCGATGAGCAGGTTGCCGAGGGCGTGGCCGGCCAGGCCCTGGGCGTCCCCGCCAGGAACATCCGGAAAGCGGTACTGGAGCACCTCGCTCATCAGCGGCTCGGCGTCGGCCAGCGCGGCGATGCAATTGCGGATGTCGCCCACCGGTGGGATGCCGAGCCCGGCCCGAAGCACGCCCGACGATCCCCCGTCGTCGGCCACGGTCACGATCGCGGTGAGATTGCTCGTGTGCTCCTTGAGCCCGCGAAGGAGGATCGACAGGCCGGTCCCCCCGCCGATCGCGACGATCCTCGGGCCGCGCGCCAGGAATCGCTTCTGGTAGATGAGCTCGACCAGCGGCTGGTCGCTGTCGGTCTTCTGGAATGGGCCCACCAGCGCCCGGACGGTCCGGTAGGCCCCGATGACGACGAGGACCACCCCGGCCGTCCCGACCAGGAACCCGCGAAGGGAGAGCGGAAGGAACTGCAGCGTGAGCAGGTCGATGAGCGAGCCAGCGGCACCGCCGGGCGCCAGGTCATGGGTGATCTGCCGGAGGAAATGGGCAAACGCGAGCGCCAGCAGGAGCAGGCCGGCGAAGAGGACCAGCAACCAGCGCTTCACGCCGATCCCGGGAGCCAGCCACCGGCGGAGGTTCACGTCCGGTCCAATTCCCGGTGGAAGACCGCAACGGGACCGACGTCGCGCTCGCGCAACCAGGCGGCCAGCTCTTCGGCGACCACGATCGACCGGTGATAGCCGCCGGTGCAGCCGACCGCGATCGTCAACCGGGTCTTGCCCTCGGCGATATAGGCCGGGATCGCGAACTCCAGGAATTCGCGCATGAACGCGAGATAGCGCTGGGCCACCGGTTGCTCGAGGACGAAGGCTCGGACTTCTTCCGTCAGGCCCGAGAGCTGGCGGAGCTCGGCCAGGTAGTACGGGTTCTGCATGAACCGGACGTCGAACAGCAGGTCCGACTCGAGCGGAACGCCGAACTTGTACCCGAAGCTGATGAACTGGATGGCGAGCTGGTCCGGCCGAACGTCGGTGGCAAGCTGCGCGAACAGGCGCTCGCGGAGCTGCCGGAGCGACAGGTCCGAGGTATCGACGACGACGTCGGAGTCGGCCCTGACCGGGTCGAGCAGGCGGCGCTCCTCAGCGATCGACGCGGCGATCCCCTGGTCGTCCTCGAGCGGATGCCGATGCCTGGTCTCGCTGAACCGGCGGATGAGCACGTCGTCGCTGGCTTCCAGGAAGACGACCCGCGGGCGAATCCCGCGGCCCTCCAGCGCCCCGCGCATGGCCGCCAGGGCGATCGTCGGGTCGCCGGCACGGACGTCGACCACGATGGCGACCCGCGCGAACCGCTGCCGGTCGGACGAGACGAGCTCGGCAAGCTCCGGCAGCAGCTCGCCGGGGAGGTTGTCGACGACCGTGTAGCCGAGGTCCTCGAACAGCTTGGCGGCGGCGGTCTTGCCGCCACCCGACAGGCCGCTCAGGATCACCACCGCGGGCTCCGCCACCGAGTCCGACGCCGGCCGGACGTCGGCCTCCCCGGTCACCGTCCGCTGCGCCGGATGAACAGGACGGTCAGCTCGAACAGGACGTACATCGTCCCGCCCAGGACGAACGGGCTGACCAGGTCGCCACCCGGCGTGACCACGGCGGCGAAGATCGAGATGCCGAGGATGATGTAGCGGCGAGAGGTCGTCAGCCGCTTCGACGTGATGATCCCCACCCGCGACAGGCCCACCAACAGGATCGGGAACTCCATCACCAGCCCAAACGCCAGGAACATCGTGGTCACGAAGTCGAAGTACGGGCCGGCCGCCGGCTGCGCAACCAGCTTGTCGTCGGTGAAGCTGAACAGGAACTGGATCGCGAACGGCAGCACGATGTAGGCGATGACCACCCCGATCGAGAAGAAGACGAGGGCCATCGGGATCCACGGCCGCACGACCTTGCGCTCGTTCGGGGTCAGGCCCGGGGCGACGAACGCCCACAGCTGGTAGAGCAGGACCGGCATCGCGAGGATCACCCCGACGACCATCGCGATCTTGATCTGGATGATGAAGGCGTCGCCGATCCCCAGCACCTGGACCTCGTGCTTGGGCAGCGGCTCCAGGAGCAGATTCCGGATCGGCGTGGCGAAATAGAACCCCACGACGGAGCCGGCCACGACGGCGAGGATCGACCGGAACAGCCGCGTCCGCAGCTCCCCGAGGTGATCCATGAGCGACATGACCGACGCATCGGACGTCGCGGTCACCCCGGGGGGGGTCGCCTCGGGTCCGGGTGCCGCAGGGAGCGCCGGAACGCCGGCCTCCCGCAGCGTCTCGGCGTCAGCCATGATCGGCGAGGCGAGCGCCGGCTACTTGGCGATCGTCGTGGGGTCGGTGGCCGGGGGCGTGACGGCCGACGCGGACTCGGCCTTCGCTGCGGCGACGGCGGCGGCGACCCGCTGCTCGACCTCAGCTTGCGTGAAGGTCCCGGGTGCCACCGCGACAGGCGACGCGGGCTCGGCGGAAGCCGTGGTGTTCGGAGCCGCCTGCGCGTTCAGGACGTTCGGCAGCGGGGTCGTGTCGACGTTGACCTTGACCGCGTCCTGGACATCGCTCGACGCCTTGCGGAATTCACGGATGCTCTTGCCGAGCGCCGATCCCACTTCCGGCAGCTTTCCGGGACCGAGGATCAGGAGCGCGATCACGAGGATGATGACCAGCTCGAGGGGTCCGGGTGTAGGCATGGTCGTTGGTTGCTCCTGAGGGACGTCGACCCGCTCGGATGCGCGCGTGAGGTGCGCCGCGGGTCCGTTTGCGCGGGCTAGGGTAGCACAGGAAGCCGCGCCGCCCAGTCACGGGCAGCGGCCGAAATCCGCTCCTCGAGGCCGGCCGGAGCGCCCGGCTTCGGTGCGCCGACCGCGGCGGCCGCAATGCCACGCGACACGTTGACCAGGAGGCCGTGGCCGGGCCTGCCAGTGCCAGGCCACGCTGTCGCGGGACCCTTTGCCAGCACCGGCTCGAGCTCCCCTCCCTGGGCGCCGATCCCCGGCACCAGGAACGGCAAGCCGGGTGCGGCGGCACGGATCTCGGCGAGCTCGATCGGGGCGGTCGCCCCGGCGACGAGGCCGACGGTGCCGCCAGGCCCCCAGGCTGCGGCAAGCCGCGCGACGCGAAGGTAGAGCGCCTCGGCCGGGGCACCGGTTCGGAGGTCGGCGGCGACCATCAGGCCCTGCAGCTCCCCAGCGCTCGGGTTCGACGTCCGGCACAGGATGTAGGCGAACCGATCCTGGCGGTCGAGCAGCGGCGCCACCGCCTCGCCGCCGAGGTACGGATTGACGGTCACCGCATCGGCACCGAGCCGGTCGAACAGCGCCACTGCCTGGCGGGCGACCGTCGTGCCAATGTCCCCACGCTTGCCGTCGAGGACGACCGGCAGGTCGGCGGACACGCTCGCCCGGATCCGCTCGAGCGCGGCCAACCCATCCGACCCAAAGGCCTCGAAGAAGGCGAGGTTCGGCTTGATCGCCGCGGCGAACGGGCCGGCTGCCTCGACCAGCAGGCGGGCAAACCGTTCCACGCCGGCGAGATCGGGCGGGAATCCCTCGGGAAGTGCCGCAGGGTCGGGATCGAGCCCCAGGCACAGGACACTCCCGACCGCCGCTGACCGCGCGGCAAGCCGGTCGAGATAGGACGTCGTCACGGCGCCGCCGACGTGCCGGGGGCCGCGCTCGGTGCGAGCGTTGGCTGTGGCGTCGCCGGCAGCTCGCCGGCAGGGATGTACCAGTCGGGTCGCGAGCCTCCGTCAAGCCCGGATACCTGCGTCAGGTCGATGGTGTCGGTGACCGTCCAGTCCGGGCCTGATCCTCCGAGCTTCGCCAGCTTGAGGTCGACGATCTGGCCGTCGATATGGAGGAAGGCGATGGCGTCCCCGGCCGGCGACCAGACGGGCGCCCACGACGAGCCGTCGGTGGTGACCCGGAGCAGCTCTCGGCCGTGAGCGGCATCGAGGATCACCACGTCGTTGCCGAAGCTACCGGTCCGTGTCGCGGCGATGTACACGCCATCCGGCGAGTACGACGGCTCCAGGTACCCCGGCCCGGTCAGCTGGGAGGCCTTCTGGTTCGCGACGTCCCAGCGGAAGATCTCGGGCGCGCCGCGAGCCGCATCGCGACCGTTCCTTACGTAGAGCAGGAACTTGCCGTCCGCGCGCCAGGCTGGGTCCTGATGGCCGAGCGGAGCCAGTTCCGGAGCCGGCGGGACCGTCCGCTTCCTGGTCTGGAGATCGTAGAACTGGAGCACGACGTCGCTCCTGGTCGGGTCGGGGCCATCCGAGACCATCGCGACGGTTCGGCCGTCCGGCGACAGGACCGGCTGGCGGATCCACGAGAACCAGGATCGGGTGCCGTTGCGGATCGTGCCGCTCAGGACCTCTTCCGGCGCGCTCGAGCCACTCGGGTCGACACGCATGATCGCCGGCACCGACTCCTGGTAGTGGCGATCGATGCCCTGCGCCGGCCACAGGCCCTGGGCGTCGGTCGTGCGAATGAAGTAGACCGCGCCGCCGTCCGGGGACCACGAGGGCATCGAATCCCGACCGCCGGTGGTCAGCTGGTGCACGTCCTGGCCGTGCTGGACCCAGATATTGCCGGCCTTGGCGTAGACGATCGAGCCAGGGAACGTGACCTGCGGCACGACCACGACGTTCGATGGCGCGGCCGTGCGGTTCGCGCCGGCGCCGCCCCCTTTGCCGGATCCCGTGACAAAGGGGATCGAGCCGCCGAGCAGGTTGAGGGTCAGCAGCGCGACGATCGCGAGGCCCGCAATCGACAGGCCGGGCGCCAACCAGGATCGGTCGGGCAGGAGTCCGTATGGGTCCGGGACTCGTGGCTTGCGGACGCCGGCGCGCGTCATCGAGCGCCGCCGCTCATCGGGGGGCGCCGGCCATCGCCACGGGTGTGCCCGGTCCAGGGATCGCCGCGGCCTCAGCGTGGGTCCCGGCGGTGGCCACGTCCCGGATGTCGAGCTGGAGCGACTCGAAGCCGCCGAAGCGCCGGCTCGTCAGCCGGGCGACCACGTCGAGCCGGTCGCCTTCATGGACGACCTCAGCGATGTCCGGGCGACCGAAGGCGATGCCGTCGAGCACGTCCAGGTCTCGTCGGAGCGTCAGCTGGCTGTGCCCGCCGTTCGCCGGCCGGACTCTCGTCACCGTCAGGCCGAGCACGGCGACGCACGCGTCGGCGTTTCCCGGGCCACACGGCGCGAGGCGGGCAAGCTCGCGGTACAGGTCGTAGTCCACGTCCCTCGCGGGAAGCGCGAGGTCGATGTCGATCGAGATGCGCGGATCGCGCGGGGCGGCCGCCGCCGCGAGCTCCAGGAAGCGTTCGCGGAACGCCTCCCAGCGGTCGGCGGGGAGCTCGAAGCCGGCGGCGCCAGCGTGGCCGCCATGCCGGAGGAAGAGGTCGCCGCACCGCTCCAGGGTCGCCCCGAGGTCGAGCGAGCCGTCGCTCCGGCACGACGCCCGGATCAGGTCGCCGAGCTCGGCGCCGACCACCGCCGGCCGTCCCTCGTCCTCGACCAGCCGCGCCGCCACGAGACCCACGATGCCAACGCTCCAGGGTCCGTGGACGACGTTCGCGGCCGCTCCGGGCGACGCGGCCACCATCGCCCTGGCCTCGGCAACGACCGTCCGGGTCAGATCGCGGCGGGCGACGTTCGCCGACTCCAGCGCGTCGGCATGCAGGCTCGCCTCCGCGGGGTCGTCGGCCAGCAGCAGTCGCGCCGCCTCGAGCGCCTCCCCCATCCGACCAGCCGCGTTCAGGCGCGGCGCGAGGGCGAAGGCGACCGTCTCGAGGTCGATCGCCGACGGGTCGATCCGTGCTCGCTCCAGGAGCGCCGCGACACCCGGGCGAGGGCGCTGCCGCAGCCGATCGAGCCCCAGCCGCGCGATCGCCCGGTTCTCGCCGACGATCGGCGCGACGTCCGCGACGGTCCCGATCGTCGCCAGATCGGCGAGGTCGAGCGCCGCCTGGGGACCGCCGGGCAGGTCGGCCAGGAGCAGCTGGGCGATCTTGAACGCCACGCCGCTTCCGGCCAGGCGGCGGTCGGGATAGGACGCGTCGGGCCGATGCGGGTTGACGACCGCGTAGGCCGCCGGCATCACCTCGGGGACGCGGTGATGGTCGGTCACGATGACATCCAGACCGCGACGAGTCGCGGCCGCGATCTCGCTGTGGCTCGTCGTGCCGCAGTCGACGGTGATGATGAGCGTGGCGCCGGTCGCCTGGGCCGCATCGAGCGCGGCGAGTGACAGCCCGTGGCCCTCGTCGAGTCGGCTCGGGACGTACGGGACCGGGTCCACCCCGAAGCGGCGCAGGGCCAGGGTCAGGATCGCCAGGCCGGTCAGCCCGTCGGCGTCGAAGTCGCCGAAGACCTGGACGCGTTCGCCGGCGTCGCGTGCGCGCTGCAGGCGATCGAGCAGGCGGTCGGCGTCGGGCAGTCGCCGGGGGTCGTGGAGGCCATCGAGCGGCTCGCCGAACCAGGCGGCAAGGTCGTCGGCCGTCCTGACTCCGCGACCGGCGAGCAATCCGGCCAGACGCTGGGACACGCCGGTCCGCTCGGCGGCGATGGCCAAGCCCTCCGGGAGGACGACCACCTCCGGGAACTTCCAGCGGAAGCGGGCCTCGACCATGGCGCTCAGGATGCCACCCGTCGCTTCACCAGGGCTTACCTGCCGCCGGCGTCGGCGATCTCAGGAGGCCGAGCGGCGGACCCGCGGAGCGCGGGCCGCGACGAGGCGGCCGCGCCGGCGGTCGTCGTACAGCTGCCAGTCGACGAGCAACGGGCTGGCCACGAAGATCGACGAGTACGTTCCGGAGACGATGCCGATCAGCAGCGCGAGGATGAAGTCGCTGATCGCCGAGCCGCCGAACAGGAACAGGGCGAGCAGCGTCAGCACGACCGTCAGGCTGGTCATGATCGAGCGGCCGAAGGTCTGCAGGACCGAGTGATTGACGATCGCGTCGATGGGCTCGCCGGCGTGGCGCGCCTTGTTCTCGCGGACACGGTCGAACACGACGATGGTGTCGTGCACGCTGAAGCCGATAACGGTCAGCATGGCGGTCACGAACAGGGCGTCGATCTCGACCTTGAAGAACGTGCCCAGGATAGCGAACGTGCCGACAACCACGATGACGTCGTGGAGGAGCGACACGAGGGCCGTGACGCCGAACTTCACGTCGTGGAAGCGGAAGGTGATCCAGAGCAGGATCCCGAGCGAGCCGACCAGGATCAGGATGACCGCCTGGGTGACCAGCTCCGAGCTCACGACCGCGCCGATCGTCGTGAGGCTGCGCTGCTCGGCGATCGGGCCGAGCTGTTTCTGGAGCGCCGCGGCAACCTCACCGAGCTTGCCCTTTGTCGGGATCTCCGTGTTGCCGACCGGCCCGGCCGATGCAGAGGGCGAGGCACCCGGCGACGCCCCCGGCGAGCCCGAGGGGGCGACCGAAGCGGACGGAGCGGGAGACGCCGAGGCCGACGCGCTCGGCGCGACGCTCGCGCTGGGAGCCAGGCTGGCGCTCGCTCCAGCACTCCCGGACGGCGCGACGGAGCCGGCGCTCGAACTGGGCGCGAGGGTGGCCACCGGCGTGGCTGCCGGCTGGTTCTCTTCGAGGCCCACGATCTGCTGCGTCTTGATCTCGATGAAGCCCGAGCCGGTCGCGACCGCGCTCGCCTCGAGGCCCTGCGCGGCAAACACCGCCTTGACCTGGTCGCTCGTGACCGCGGGATTCTGAAAGCGGACCTCCCAGCGCGTGCCGCCCGTGTAGTCGATCGTGAACTGCAGGCCGCCACTGCCCGTGGGCGTCAGGAGGATGAAGAAGAGGCCCGGGACGGTGACGATGAGCGAGAAGAGGTAGAACCAACGGCGCTTGCCGATGACGTCAAACACGCGCACGCGCCTCGCGACGAGTCGACGGGCGCGGCCCCACGGCGACGAACTCCTCGTCGCGCATGCCGTAGCGGGACGCCGACCGCGCCCACCCCTGCCGGACCACGACGCGCAGGATCGTGCGGGTGACGACGATCGCGCTGAACATCGAGGTCAGCACACCGAGGATCAGGACCAGCGCGAAGCCGCGGATCACCGACGAGCCGAAGAGGTACAGGATCGTCGCCGTGATCAGGCTCGACACGTTCGAGTCGAGGATGGAGTTCCAGGCGCGGTTGAAGCCGGCCTCCACGGCGGACGGGAGCGACTTGCCGAGGCGCAGCTCCTCCTTCATCCGTTCGAAGATCAGGATGTTGGCGTCGACCGCCATGCCCACCGAGAGCACGAAGCCCGCCACGCCGGCCAGGGTGAGCGTGACCGGGACCAGCCGGAAGATCGCGTACATCACCAGCGTGTAGTAGACGAGCGCGAAGCTCGCGACCAGGCCGGTCAGCCGGTAGTAGGTGATCATGAACGTGATGACGAGCAGGATGCCGATCGCGCCGGCGAGCAGGCTCTGGTCGAGGAACTGGCTGCCCAGCGTGGCGCTGATCTGGTCGCTCGACAGCTCCTTGATCGGGAACGGCAGCGAGCCGTATTTCAAGACGGTGACCAGGTTGTTCGCTTCCTTGGCGGAGAAGCCGCCGATCCCGCCGGCGCTGATCTGGACGTTTCCACCGGGAATGGAGTTCTGGATGACCGGCGCCGAGATCACCGACGAGTCGAGCGTGATCGCAAAGTAGTCGCCCACGTGCTGGGCGGTGTAATCGGCGAAGAGCTTTGAGCCGTCGCCCTTGAGCACGAAGTCGACCGCCAGACCGCCGCTCTGGTCCTGGCCGATCGACGCCGACTGCACCTGGTCGCCGCTGAACAGTGGCGGCGTCGTCTTGAGGTCGAGGGTCTGGCCGGCCTGAGCCGTGGTCTTGCCGAGCGGCACGAAATCGAGCCGTCCGGTCTGGCCGATCAGGTTCCTGATCGCTTCCGGATCGGTCACGCCCGGCATCTCGACCACGACGCGGTCGGACCCCTGGGTGGTCACCACCGGCTCCGAAACACCGCTGCCATTCACGCGGCGCTCGACGATGTCCTTGATGATCGCCATGTCGCCGGAGCTGGGCGATCGACCCTCGACCGCCTGTGCCTGGTACTCGACCCGCAGGCCGCCCTTGAGGTCGAGCCCGAGCTTTGTCTCCAGCTTGCGCCAGCTGCCGTCGGCGCTGGTGGTATCGGGCAAGGCCAATCCGGGGAGGAAGTCCACGAACAGGGCGAGCACGCCAATGATCAGGATGATGAACGGACCGGCTCTACGCATCGAGGCGGGATGTTACACGGTACGTCCGCCCACCGGGGCGACCGCCCCTCGCCGAGCGCGAATCAGGCGTCAAGGGTGGCCTTGATCCGGGCCGCCAGGGCAGGTCCAATGCCGGGGACGGCCGCGATCTGCTCGACCGGCGCGTCGCGAACCCGCTTGATCGAGCCGAACACCTTGAGCAGCTCGCGCTTCCGTTTCGGGCCGACGCCGGGCAGGTCGTCGAACGCCGACCGGACGCTCCGCTTCGCGCGCAGCCCGCGGTGATAGGTGATCGCGAAACGGTGAGCCTCGTCGCGCAGCCGCTGGACCAGGTAGAGCGCCGGTGACGTCGCGGGCAGGAGGATCGGCGCCGGGCGTCCGGGGAGGAACAGCTCCTCGCGCTCCTTGGCCAGGCCGGCCAGCGGCAGGTCGTGGAGCCCGATCTCGTCGAGCGTCTCCTTGGCCGCGCTGACCTGGCCCTTGCCGCCGTCGATGATCACGAGGTCCGGCATCGCCCAGCGCCGCTCCTCCTCGCTCCCCTCCTCGCCCGCCCGGACGCTCCGGAAGCGGCGGCGCAAGACCTCCTGGTGCGACGCGAAGTCGTTCGGCCCGCTGACCGTCTTGATGCGGAAGCGGCGGTATTCGCCTGTTCGAGGCTTGCCGTCCTCGAAGACGACCATGCTCCCGACCGACTCGGTACCCTGGAAGTTGCTGATGTCGTAGCACTCGATGCGAAGTGGAGGCCCCGGAAGCTCCAGCGCCGCGGCGAGCTCCTCGAGCGCGGTCAGCGTCTTGCCGTGATCCGCCAGCCAGCGAGCCTGCTCGCGGGCAAGCGTCTCGCCGGCGTTCCGCGTCGCCAGCGCCAGCAGCTCGCGCTTCTCGCCGCGTTGCGGCAGACGCAGGTGGACGGGCCCGCCTCGACGCTCGGCCAGGAACGTCTCCAAGACGGAGGCATCGAGCGTCGCGGACGGGACGTACACCTCGCGTGGGATCGAACCCGCCTGCGTGTAGTACTGCTCGAGGAAGCTCGTCAGCACCTCGTCGTCGCCGGCCTCGCGAACGGCGTCGAGCAGGAAGACGTCCCGGCCGATCATCTTCCCGTCGCGGATGACGAACAGCTGGATCGCGGCCTGGTTGTCCTGCCGGGCAAGCCCAACCAGGTCGAGCTCGGTTCGGGCGAAGGCCGCCATCTTCTGGCTCTCCATCGTCCGCTCGATCGCGCGGATCTTGTCGCGCATCGCTGCCGCGCGCTCGTAGTCGGTGCGATCCGCAGCCGCCAGCATCTCCCTGCCGAGCGCCTTGACTAGCGACTCCTGGCGGCCCTCGAGGAAGAGCTCGACCTGCTCGACGTCGGCCCGGTAGGCCTCCTTCGAGATCGCCTGGATGCACGGTCCCTGGCAGCGCTTGATGTGGTAGAGGAGGCAGGGCCGCTGGAGTGCTCGTTCGCCGTCCTTGATCTCGATCGTGCAGGTCCGAAACGGGAAGAGCCGGCGGACCAGGTTCATCGATTCGTCGACGCTCGACGCCGAGCCGTAGGGGCCGAAGTACCGGCTGCCGTCGTTGACCAGCTTCCGCGTGCGCTCGACCCTCGGGAAGTCGTCGGCCAGGGTGACCTTGATGTACGGGTAGCTCTTGTCGTCCTTGAGCCTGACGTTGAAGCGCGGCCGGTAGCGCTTGATCAGATGCATCTCGAGGAGGAGGGCCTCGGAGACCGAGTCGGTCTGGGTCACCTCGACGTCGACGATCCGGTCCAGCACGGCACGGATGCGGTGTCCCTCGAGCGGGCCGGTGTTGCCCTTCTGCCAGTACGAGCGGACGCGGTGCTTGAGGCTCTGGGCCTTGCCCACGTACACGACGTCGCCCCGGGCGTCCTTCATCAGGTAGACGCCGGGCTTGTCGGGCAGCTTGGCGAGGGCGGACTCGAGCTCGGGGGTCACCCTCCGATGCTAGGGCAAGTACGCCCATCGAGTGGTCTGCGAGTGAAGGTTGAATGGCGAGGCCGGCCCTGGCGGGCCGGCCTCGATCGTGGCTTCGGAGGAAGCTACGGGAGCTGCACGATCCGATCCAGCGCGGGCGGCGCCACCGGCCCGGCCTGCGAAGCGAAGTACTTCTCGACCGCATCGAGGTCGACGTCGCCGCCAAGGCGGTCGGTACCAAGCTTCAGCGACGGGAAGCTGTCGCCTCCGTCTGCAAGGAAGCTGTTGCCGGTGACTCGATACGAGGCCGCAAGATCGAGCGGGGCACCGTTGATGAACACGGAGGCCGGGGCGACCTTGCTGCCCTCGGCAGCCGAGAGGCTCCAGCTATAGGTGAACCCGGACGAGACCTGCAGGATCCGGTCCGTCCCGAGGAACTGTTCCTCGAGCATCTGCTCGATCTGCGCTCCGGTCACGGTCATTGTCACGAGGCTGTTGCCGAAGGGCTGGACCGCGAAGATCTCCGTGTAGCGGACGACCCCGCCCTCGGTCTCAGGGTCAGATGCCGCATACAGCAGGTCGGTGCGGATGCCGCCCGGGTTCATGAAGGCCGCGACCGCGCCCCCGGTGCTCGGGCTCGCCGACACGCACGTCGGTTTGCCGCTGGATGATCGATCAACGGCAGACTGATCTCATGGAACTCCCGGACCCCGTCACCGAGCGCCTGGCACGGCTTGCGCCCGACCAGCGGGCGGCGGCGACGGCACCTCCCGGCCCGGTGCTGTGCGTCGCACCGGCCGGGAGTGGCAAGACCACGACGCTCGTGGCCCGGATCGCGTGGCTCGTGGCGTCCGGCACGGCCCGGCCGGACGAGATCGCGGCGATCACCTTTAACACGCGGGCAGCGGCGGAGATGCGCGAGCGGCTCGATCCCGCCCTCGAGCCACTCGGTGTCGAGGCGGGCACGGTCCGAGTCCGGACATTCCACGCGCTCGGGCTGGAGATCCTGCGGTCGAGCGACCGCGAGCTGCCGGAGCTCGTCGACCGCGAGTCGATCCTGCGGTCGATCGACCCCGACGCGACGCCGGCCGAGCTCGGACGGCTCGACACCGCGATCAGCCGGCTCAAGCTGGAGCTGCAGGTCGCGGCGAAGGACGTGGCCGCAGACCCGGAGGCGGGCCCGCTTGCCCAGGCGTACGTCGCCTACGAGGCCGCGCTCGCGGATGCCGGGGCGATGGACTTCGACGATCTCGTGCTTCGCGCGCTGCGTGCCCTGCGTGCCTCCCCGGCACTCCTGGCCGACTGGCGAGCACACTGCCGTCACCTGCTGGTCGACGAGGTCCAGGATGTGGACCGGAGCCAGCTCGACCTCGCCCTATTGCTCGCCGCACCGGACAACTCACTGTTCTGTGTCGGTGATGACGACCAATCGATCTATGGCTGGCGCCTGGCCGATGTCCGCCGGATTCTCGGCTTGGCCGACCGGCTGCCCGGACTGTCACGCGTGGATCTCGAGGTCAACTACCGATGCCCGCGTCCGGTCGTGGAACGGGCCGTTCGGCTCGTGGAGCACAACCGCGAACGCTTCGCCAAGCGGATCCGGGCGGGGCCGGCGGCGGCCGGCCGGCTGGTCCTGGCGCCCGATGCCTCAGACGAGGCGGTTCGCGTCCGACGCGCGGTGGAGACGTGGCCAGACGACGGGTCCACGCGGGCCGTGCTGGCGCGGACCAATCGCGAGCTCCTTCCCGCGGTGGTCGTCGCGCTCGAGCTCGGCATCGCATTCCGCGCGCCGCGGATCGAGCTGCTCCTCGACTCGCCGCTGCTCGATGCGCTCCTCGACCGCGCGGAGACCGACGCACGGGCTCGCCCGGGCGAGGCGCTGCTGCTCACGCTCGGACGGCTCCGGGCCACGACCGCCCGGGGCTCAGCGGAGGAGGAGCTGGCGGCGGCGCTAGTTGGCTGGGCCGTCGGCTACCTCGAGCTCGGCCCGTTCGTCGACGCAGTTGCGCGCGCACGAGCCCGGCTCGCCGAGCTCCGCCGGGACGATGCGGCGCTGACGCTGGCAACCGCGCACGCGACCAAGGGCCTCGAGTTCGACCACGTCCTGGTCACAGGCATGGAGGCAGGCCGCTTCCCGAGCGGCCGGACGGTCACCGACGCCGACGATCCGGCCCGGGCAATGGAGGAGGAGCGTCGCCTCGCGTACGTCGCCTGGACCCGTGCACGCCGCAGCCTGACCCTGCTCTACGACCCGGCGGTCCCGTCCCCGTTCCTGCTCGAGGCCTTCGATCCCGACGAGCTCGGCCTCAGCTCCGGCTCCGATGCGCTTCGCGGTTGAGCTCGCGAAGCAGGCGGTCGACCGAGACCAGGAACGGCTCCGTCAGCTCGGGCGGCAGAACGTCGCGAACCGAATCCTTGACACCGTAGGCGGCGCGGCAGCGCAGCGCGGTCGCTCGCAGGGCGCCTGGCTCGTCGTCGCGCAACCGGTCCGGCAGCGGGTCCAGATAGGACGTCCAGCGGGTCAAGCCGCGGGCCCGCGCCTCGGCGAGGAGTCGATCGGCATGACGAGCCGCCAGGAGGGCCGCCTCGTCGATCAGCGGTCGTTCGTGGCGCGCCGCGAGCTTCGCCGCCGACCGGTCGACCTGCCCCTCAGTCATCCGCCGGCTTGGTGCCCATGCCATCGCCGGCGCTCCCCGTCACATCCGTGGGCGCCAGCAGCAATAGCGGCAGCCGCTTGCGTTCCGAGCCGTTCACCAGGATCCGGAACGAGTAGTCACCGGGCGCCGGGAACGTGAGGTTCCACAGGTCGATCGAGAAGGTCAGCACGGCATCCCGGCCGTCGCGCTGGCTGCGCGCCGACAGGCTGCCCGTCGCGCCGGCGACCTCGCCACCGTCCGGGTCGAGCAGCACGAAGCGGATCTCGTGCTCTCGGTCGGTCTCGGGCGCCGTCACCTGCAGCCCGATCACGAGCGCCAGATGCGGATGGCGGAGCGGGAATCGGCGACCGCCGATCCGGGCGACGCCACCGCCGAGGACGTGGAACTTCTGGCCCGGGACGGTTTCGGCGGCATCCGCAAGGAAGGCGAAGTCGATGTCCGGCATGGCGCGATGGTACCCGCGCCCCGACGGGTCAGCCAGCCCGCGTCGCGCTGGCTCGCTTGCGCGAGGCGATCGCCACCGGCGGCCGGGGACGGCCGTTGCCGCTGCCGTTGCGCGAACCGCCGCGCCCAGCCTCTTCCGCGAAGGTGACGTCGGACAGCGGCACGAGCGGTTCCCCGCGTAACACGCGCGCCAGGTACTCGCCCGTCGCCGATTCGGGAGCACGGGCGACCTGCTCGGGCGTTCCCTCGGCGATGATCTGGCCACCCCGGTCGCCGCCTTCCGGCCCCAGATCCACGATCCAGTCGGCGGTCTTGATGACGTCGAGGTTGTGCTCGATGACCATGACCGTGTTGCCGGCATCGACGAGCCGGTGGAGCACCTGGAGGAGCTTCTCCACGTCGGCGAAGTGGAGCCCGGTGGTCGGCTCGTCGAGGACGTAGAAGGTTCGGCCGGTGGCTCGGCGCGACAGCTCGGTCGAGAGTTTGACCCGCTGGGCTTCGCCGCCCGACAGGGTCGTGGCCGGCTGGCCGAGGTGGACATACCCGAGCCCAACGTCGTTGAGCGTCTGGAGCTTGGCCCGCACGTTCGGGACGGCCGAGAAGAAGTCGAGGGCCTCGGCGATCGTCATCTCCAGCACGTCCGCGATCGAGCGGCCCTTGAAATGGATCTCGAGCGCCTCCCGGTTGTAGCGCTTGCCGTGGCAGACCTCGCAGGTCACGTACACGT
>JBGPVC010000059.1:0-15828 GCA_041491485.1 Candidatus Limnocylindria bacterium | reverse complement strand
CGAGGTCTACGTCAACGGCAAGGCGCTCGTCGAGCCCTACCTGTTCGCCGACGCTCCGGGCGATCCGCCCGAGCCCACGGTCGCGTCCCAGGAGTCCTGGACCGTACCGGCCGGCGAGCTCTTCCTGATGGGCGATCATCGCGCCAACTCCGCCGATTCACGCTCCTTTGGGACGGTGCCCATCTCGCACATCATCGGCCGGGCCTGGTTGCGCTACTGGCCCGTCAACGTCTTCGGCATTCTCCCCACACCGACCCATCCGGAGCTGAACGCCAGCAGCCCATGAGAACCCAACCGTGAACCCGGCCCTGGCGGGGGTCGCGCTCGCGGTCGTGGCCGGCGCGGTCGTCGCCGGGTCCGCCGGGAACGCCCGGTCGGCCATCCTCGGCCTGGTCGCCGTCCTCCTGTTCGGGCCCTTCCTGGCCGATCCGACGGCGCAGCCCCTCGGTCTCGCAGCCCGCCTCGTCGGCGCCACGCTGGCCGGCTACCTGCTGTGGATCGCGGCACGCGGCAGCGGCGTGTGGACCGGCGGGTCACGCATCGGATGGCCGGCCGAGCTCCTCATCGCGGCCGCGGCAGCCGCGGTCGGCTACGGCAGCCACGGTCTCGGCGCGCCGGCCCTTGGACCGGCCCTCGCCCAGGCCGCCGGCTTTGCCCTGGCCACGCTCTCGATCGCCCCGATCGCGGGCGGTCGCGACATCGTCCGGGTCGGCACGGGCCTCTTGTTGCTGATCAGCGGAGCGATCCTGGTCCGGGCGGCGCTCGGCGGTACGCCCGAGCCGCTCGAGCAGGTCGTCATCGCCGGCCTGGTCGCGGGGCTTGGTGGCGCCGTGGCGGTGCTCGCGGTGTCGGCCCGGGCCGCGGGACGCGACTTCGAGCTCGCCGGCGACCACCCGGGTCGCTCGCGCCGGGCGTCGGATGCGCACCCGCTCGACGCGCACCCGATCGACGCGCGTCCGCTCGACGTGCGATGAGCCTCACGATCTATCTGGCCGTGAGCCTCGGATTCGCCGCGCTCGCGCTGGCGACGAGGTCACGCCCGTCGCTCTCGACGGCGTTCGGCCTGGCTGGTCTGCTGGCCACGACCGTCGCGGCGTACGCACTGAACCCGGCCGAGCTGGTGGCGATCGGCCGGGCCGGCCTGGTCGGCTCCGCCTATGCTCGGCTCTTCCTCGTGCTCGGGAGCGTCGTCGGTCTCGGGCTGGCGGTGACGGGGCTCGCGACCGGCTCGCGCCGCGACGCGCCAATGGTGACGCTGGCCACGCTCGGCATCGCCGGCCTGACCCTGACCCTGACGGATCCTCGGGCCGCGGTCGTGGCCGCGACGGCCGGCGGGCTGTTCGGTGTCTGGCTGACCCTCGCACCGGGTGAGGATCGGATCGGCGCGACGCTCGGGATCCGCGAGCTCCGGGCCGTCGTCGTCGCCGGGACGATGGCAATAGCGGCGACGGCATGGATCGGTCGCGACCTGACGCAGCTCGCCGCGCAACCGGTGGTCTTCGGGCTGGCGTACCTGGCCTTCGCGCTCGCGGTCGCGGTCAGGTTCGGGGCCATCCCGTTTTACCTGTGGGCGGCTCGGCTGACCGACGCGGCGCCCGAGACGGCCCTGCCGATCATCACGGTGCTCGCTCCGGCCTCGCTCGCGATCGTCGCCCTCGCCTGGACGGATTCGTCGATCGCGCCGCTGCTCGTGGATCTCGAGGCCGAGCGGATGGTCGTCCTGGCGGTCGCGATCGCCTCGATCGTCTTCGCGGCGCTGGCCGCGCTGGTGCAGGACGACCTCGAGCACGTCGTCGGCTATTCGATCATCGGTGACGCGGGTGTCGTCCTGCTCGCCCTGGCCGTGCTGGATCCGGCCGGCTGGGCGCCCGCCCGGATCTGGATCCTTGCCTTCATCGTGACGCGCAGCGCCTTTGCGGCCTGGGCCGGAGGCATTCGGGCGGTGTTTCGGTCCGGCCGGATCGACGACCTCCGCGGCTGGGTGCTTCGATCGCCGATCCTGGCCGCGGCCTTCGTGCTCGTGGTCGCGGCCGCCGTCGGCTTGCCCGGCCTGGTCGCCTTCGAGGCTCGGGCCTCGCTGGTGTCGCTGGCCCTCGACGGCCCGGCCGAGCCGCTCGTGCTGATCGCGACGTTCGCGCCCCTGACCTACTACGCGCGGCTGCTCGCCGTCGGCCTGGGTCGGCCGGTCAGGCCGCCGGAGCGCATGGGCGACTGGCGACCTCGTCTCGAGCGGCTCGACGTCACGTCACCGGTTGCCTGGGCACGGTCGACCTGGGATCTCAATCGGGCGTTCAGCGCCGCGGTCATCGCGGCGTTGCTCGGCGTGCTGGCCCTGGCGACGTCGGTTGGTGCCTTTGGCGGAACCGACGCCGCGGCCGCCATCCCCGCCACGCTCGAGGGTCCGACCGAATCATTCGCCCCGCCGCCCCTCGCGTCCGGCGAGCCGTCCTTCCAGCCGATCCCGACGATCCGGTAACGGCCGTCTCGCCGCTGGGCCGACGGGCCCCGCGCGCGGCTGGGCGGCTCACGGCGCGGTCGGGAGGACAGGACACCGCGATCTCGCGCACGAGGTCTCGCGCAGAACGCGATTCCGGGTGCTTCGAACCACGCTGAACGACCGGGCAGAGGTGGCCCACGGGACGATGCTCGGAGACCGATGCGATGAGATCGAGGACGGCCACGCCCCGCGTCGCATCGTCCGGCCCGCCGGGCAGTCGGGCGGATCCGGAGCGACGATTCGGTTCGTCTCGCCGCCCGATCCCGACAGGACGCGGCCTGGACCGCTCGATCGTTCGATGTGCGTCGAACCAGCAGGATTCGGGAGACTGGAGGAGCCGTCGTCCTCGAGGCGGAGGGAGCCGCAGTGAGGTGAGGAGGCCGCTCGAAGCGGCGCTCCTCGCGCTACTCGGCGGAAGCCAGGACCCAGCGATCGATCACACGCTCGTACTCGTGCAGCTCGCCCGGCGCGAACCAGAGCGCGAGCTCCGTCTCGGCGGCTTCGGGCCCGTCGGATGCGTGGACGATGTTCTGGGCGGTTTCGAGCGCGAAGTCTCCCCGAATGGTGCCTGGAGCCGCCTCGTGCGGGCGCGTCGCCCCGTTGATGGCCCGGACGACCGAGATGGCGTTCGGGCCATCGAAGGCTACCGCGACGAGCGGCGCCGACGTGATGAACTCGACCAGGCCGGGAAAGAACGGCTTGCCTCGGTGCGCCGCGTAGTGGCGCTCGGCGAGGTCACGATCGACCTTGAGGAGCTTGAGCCCGATGAGTCGGAGGCCGCGGTCCTCGTAGCGGGCGAGGATCCGGCCGACCAGCTGGCGCTGGACGCCGTCGGGCTTGATGAGGACGAGCGTGCGTTCAGAGCCTGGCATGTCTACCCTGGGGTTCGGGTCCGCGGGGCGCGGGACCGGGTGCGCTGGACGGGCGGGATTGTATCGGAAACCACGGCCACCTCCGGCTCCGGAGTGCCCGCGCGCCGGCGATCCCGCGCTCCCGACCAGGCGGCCATGGCATAGGCACGGCGCGCCTCCATCTCGAGGCCCACGAGGCGGAACGCGTCGCCCCGCACGACGCTAAGCGCAGGCCCGGCCGGACTCGACCCGACCACGCTGCCCCGTCCCGCCACGCCTTCGGTCGCTTCCAGGACGGCCGGAGCCAGCGCGGGCGCAAGTCGCAGGGTCAGCGCGAACCGAAGCGCCGCCTCGTCGAGCGCGCCGGCACCGAGCGCGCGCGCGGCGGCCTCGAGCTCCTCGGCTGGATCGGGCACCTCGGGTGCGACCGGTTCGACCCCGGCATCGACGTCCCAGAAGCCCGGCGTGACCGGAGACCGTGACGGCGGGCCCCCGGTCACCGGATCGCTCGTCGAGGCTCGCAGCGTCGACGCCACGAGCGTGTCGCTGTCGCCCGCGCGCCTGGCCGGTGCGGCGATCGGCTCCTGCTGGAAGAGCGTCGCCGTCGTCGGCGGCGGCTCGGCCGCGTCGGCAGGCCAGACAGCCGATCGAGGCATCCCGGCGAAGATCGCGTCGACCGGTCCGCCGAGGACGTCCATGGCTCGCATGGCCAGCCGGCGCGCCTCGTTCGGGCGCCCGAGGGCGGCCGCAGACTCCGCAGCGATGACCAGCGCGACCGGTTCGTCGCCGAAGACCGCCAGGGCTTCCGTGGCGGCTTCGCCCGCCCGGACGAGGTCGCCGGTGCGCCAGCGGACCTCGGCGAGGTCGACCCGGCCCGGCCCGTCCAGCTCACCGACTCCCGCCAGGATCTCCAGCTCGGTCCGGGCCAGTGCGAGCGAGCCGAGGCGCAGGTGCGCGCGGGCCAGGGCCAGATCCGCCTGACGGCGAGGAGTGGCGACCAGCCCGGTCGACCCCGACGAGGCGGTCATCCCGGCAACCGCAGGAGCGATTCGAGGCCACGGAGGTGCCGGGCCGGGGCCACGGCCGCCAGGCGCAGCCCCGCATCCACGAACAGCCGACCGGCGAGGTCGCGGACCGACTCGGCATCGACGGCGTCGATCAAGGCGAGGGCCTCTTCGAGGCTCAGCACTCGGTCGTGCAGGGCCTCCTGGCCCCCGATCCACGACGCGACGTGGCGCGTGTCGTCCATCCGCAGCTCGAGGCCGCCGCCGAGGTAGCGCTTCGCCTTGATCAGCTCCTCGGCGGGAACGAGGTCGTCGCGCAGACGAACGAGCTCGACCAGGATCGCCTCCATCGCCGCGGGCAGCCCGGACGGGTCGACGCCGGCCGAGATCTCGAGGGCGCCGGCGTCCGCGTAGTCGACCAGCCCGGACGAGACGTCGTAAGCCAGCCCGAGCTCCTCACGGACCGACAGGAAGAGCCGGCTGCTCATGCCGTCCCCGAGCACGGCGTTGAGCACCGCCAATGTCCAGCTGTCGGGATGATCCCGCCTGAGTGCCGGCAGGCCGATGCACAGTTGCGCCTGGTTGGTGCTGCGGCGGCCGAGCATGACCCGTGGCCCGGCCGGCAGGGCCGGGGCGGGCGCGAACCCGCCGACGGCGCCGTTGCCGGTCCCGAACGCCTCGTTCGCCAGACCGAACGCGTCCTCGTGGCTCAGGTCGCCCGCAATGGCGACGACTGTGTTGGCCGGCCGGTAGGCGTGGGTCCAGAAGTCGCGGATGACCGTGTCCGCCAGCGCCCGGACGTCCGATTCCTCGCCGCAGATCTCGCGGCCAAGCGGTCCATCGCCGAACAGCGCGGTCTGGAAGAGGATCTGACAGTACTCGGACGGGTCGTCCAGATAGGAACGGATCTCCTCGATGATCACCGTCCGCTCGCTCTCGATGTCGCGGTCGGTCAGCCGAGGCCGAACGATCAGCTCGCCCACCACGTCGACGGCGCGGGCTGCCTCGCGCAGCGGGACGCGAACCCAATAGACCGTCGACTCGCGGTCGGTCGCGGCGTTGAACGAGCCGCCGACGCCTTCGATCGCCTCGCTGATGGCCCGCGTCGACGGGTAGGCGGCCGTGCCCTTGAATGTCAGGTGCTCCATGAAATGCGCGACGCCGACCTGACCGGCGGCCTCGAGCCGGGAGCCGGCGAGCACGTACGCCGCGATCGAGACCGAGCGTGCCGCCGGGAGCCGGGCGCTGATCACACGAGGTCCGGCAGGCGGCGCGGTCCGTTCGAACATCCGGTCGATGGTACAGGAATCGATCGGGCGCCCCGGCCGTTGGCCGGGGCGCCCGCGGACTGGCGAACAGGAAGACCTAGCCGATGAGGGCCTGAATCCAGTCCTTCGCGAAATAGACGAGGAAGGCAATCGAAACCACCCACATCAGCGGGTGGATCTCACCGAACTTGCCCTTGACAACCTTGATCAGGACCCAGCTGATGAAGCCGGCCCCGATGCCCACGGTGATGTCGTACGTCAACGGCATGAGGATCATGGTCAGGAGGGCGGGGATACCGTCCTCCGCGTCGGCAACCGGGATGTCCTTGACCAGCGTGAACATGAGATAGCCGACGAGCACGAGGACCGGCGCCGTGGCGACGGACGGGATCACGCCGGCGATCGGCGACAGGAAGATCGCCAACAGGAACAGGACGCCGGTGATGACCGAGGCGAACCCGGTCTTGCCGCCCTCGGCTACGCCCGCGGCGCTTTCGATATAGGTCGTGTTCGAGCTGATGCCGCTGGCACCACCGGCGATCGCGGCGATGCTGTCGACCAGCAGGACGCGACCGATGCCCGGGACCGAACCGTCCGGGCGCGACAGGCCGGCTTCGGCGGCCACGCCGGTCACCGTTCCCATCGTGTCGAAGAAGTCGGTCAGCATGATCGCGAAGATCGTGAGAAGCGCCGTCAGCAGCCCGAGCTTGCTGAACACGTTCGCGACGTCGAACTGGCCGAGTGTCGCGAAGCTCGGCGTGGCGACGAGGTCGCTCGGGACGGCCTGGACGCCGGTGACCAGGGCGATGATCGTCGTCACGAAGATGCTGATGATCAGGGCCGCGCGGATCTTCATCACGTACAGGGCGATGGTGATCGCGAGGCCGAGCAGGAAGACGAAGTTGGCGGTCGTGGTCGGGAAGACGACGGTCACGGGCGGAACGCCACCCTGGGGGACGACGATGAACCCGCCATTCACGAAGCCGATGAACAGGATGAAGAGGCCGATGCCCACCCCGATCGAGCGCTTCAGCGCGAGCGGGACGGCGTTCATGATCGCTTCCCGGAGGCCAGCCACGACGAGGATCGTCACGACGATGCCTTCGAGGACGATCACGCCCATCGCTCCCGGCAGGGTCAGCCCTTTGCCGAGGACCAGGGTGAACGCGACCACACCGTTGATCCCCAAGCCGGCGGCCAGGGCGAGCGGGTAGTTGGCGGCGACCCCCATGGCGATCGTCATCACGCCCGCGACCAGGGCCGTCGCGGCGGCCGCGGCCGGCACGTCGATGCCCGCCGCCGACAGGATCGACGGGTTGAGGAAGATGATGTAGGCCATGACCATGAACGTGGTCAGGCCGGCTCGCGCCTCCGTGACCAGGTCGGTGCCGCGTTCGGCGAACTTGAAATAGGCTGCCAGGCCGTCACTCGACATGCCCGACCGAGCTGCTGACACTGGACTCCCTGCCTCCTTGCCCTCGAGCGGCGCGCCGGAATTCCGGGCGGACTCGGACCGCGCCATCACACCACTCGGCGATCGCTCCCTCGTTGATCGCCGCGCCCTTCATTGATCGGCCGGGACGGGCCGACCTCCCGATCCGCTACTCGCCCTCGTGGACTTCGAGGCTGAGCAGCTCCATCTGGACATAGTCGCTGGTGTCGAATTCCAGCTGTCGCGGAGCGAACGGCGAGTGATCCTCGCCTGACGGGCCGATCGGGGCGAACTCCACGACCACCCGCTCGTCCCCCTGGACGAGCGTGTAGACGAGCAGCTGATCGGGACGGGTCTCGAACTCGAGGTGCTCGAACGAATCGATGTTCAGGGTGATCGCGAGGGGCGTGAAGTAGGTCGAGATGTCGTCCGCGTCCACCACGATCCGTTCGACCCAGCCGGTGCCGTGGCTGACCAGGTCCCGACCGCGGTGGTAGCGATAGGTGACCGTCTGCTTGAGCAGGGGGCGGAGGAGGTGGAGCATGTCCGTGCGGGAGGACACGACGCCCTGGTTCACGAAGAACTTCGCCGCAGGCTGGATCGACATGCGGGCGTCTCCTCAGGGCACGGAGGGTGGACGAACGCCCCGATGGTACCGCACCCCACATCCGGCGACGACGTGATTCTGGGCCCGCCCGGGCCCGCGTATCATCGTCGCGATGCTCCTCGCGCTCGACGTCGGCAACTCCAACGTCACGACCGGTCTGTTCCGCGCCGGCGCGCTGCTGGCGACCCGCCGCGCGGCGACCGCTCCGCGAGCGACACCGGACGAGGTTGAGCTCGTCCTGACCGGGCTGCTCAGCCTGGACGACGTGGGGCTGGCCGATCTCGACTCGATCGTCGTCGCGTCCGTCGTTCCGACGATCACGAATGCCATCGAGGTCATCGCGGAGCGCCACGACCGGCCACTCCTGGTCGCGTCCGCGGGCACGGTCCCGCTCGCCATCCGGATCGATCGACCCGGTGACGTCGGCGCGGACCGGCTGGTCAATGCCCTGGCGGCCGCGCGCCTGTACGGGACGCCGGCGGTTGTGGCCGACTTCGGGACCGCGACCACGTTCGATTGCGTGGCCGCCGACGGCGCGTACGTCGGCGGGGCGATCGCACCCGGCCTCGAACTGGGGCTCGAGGCGCTCGCCACTCGGACGGCCAAGCTGCCACGAGTCGAGCTGCGCGCCCCGGATCGGGCGATCGGTCGCGACACGATCGGTGCCATCCAGTCCGGCACCGTATTCGGCTACCAGGCCCTGGCCGGCGGTCTGCTCGAGCGAGTGCGCGCCGAGCTCGCCGAGGCGAACGGCGTGCCGGCGAGCGACGTCCACGCGATCGCGACAGGCGGGCTGTCGCGAGCGCCCTGGATCCGGGGAGTCCGCGGCTTCGAAGCGATCGATCCGGAGTTGACGCTCAAGGGCCTGGCGATCCTGCATGCCGAGGTGGGCGGCGGCGAGCCACTCGAGCTGGGCCTGCCATGACCGAGTCGACGGCCGGACGCCTCGCGGGGCGCCTGATCGGGCTCGGCGTCACGGGGTCGATCGCCGCATACAAGGCCGTCGAGCTGCTGCGGCTGCTGCGCGCCGAGGGGGCCGACGTCGCGGTGATGCTGACCCCTTCCGCGGCCCAGTTCGTGGGACCGCTGTCGTTCGCGGCGCTGTCGCGCCACCCCGTCGAGACCGACCTGCTAGGCCTGCTGCCGGACGGGCGGATCGGCCACATCGTCGTCGGCGACACCGCCGACGCGATCGCCGTCGCCCCGGCCACCGCGCATTTCCTGGGCGCGATGGCCAACGGGCTTGCAGGCGATGTGGTGACGGCCACCTGCCTCGCCTCGAGAGCCCCGATCGTCGTCGCCCCGGCCATGGACGGTGACATGTGGACGCACCCGGCGACCCAGGCCAACCTCGCCCGCCTCCGCGACGACTTCGGCTATTCGATCGTCGAGCCCGAGATGGGGTCGCTCGCGTCCGGGCAGTCGGGCGTGGGGCGGCTGGCCGACCTGTCGCTGATCGTGGACGCGATCGTCGACGCCGTCCGGGACCGGCCCGTCCGTGTCCCGGAAGCGGCCGCTCGCCCGCCCCTCGTCGCCGTCGCCCGCGACACCGACCTGACCGGCCGCCACATCGTGGTCACGGCCGGCGGGACCCGTGAGGCGATCGACCCGGTCCGGTTCATCGGCAACCGGTCGACGGGCAAGATGGGTGTCGCGGTGGCCGACGCCGCCATCGCGCGCGGCGCATCCGTGACGGTGATTGCGGCCAGCGTCGAGGCTCCGCTCCCTGGGGCGGCAACCGTGATCCGCGTCGATTCGACGGCCGACCTCCGTTCGGCGCTGTTGCGGGTCACGCAGCGAGCGGATGGCTCGGCCGGGTTCGACGCCCTGATCATGGCCGCCGCCGTCGCCGACTTCCGGCCCGCCGCGCCGGCCGACCGCAAGCTCGAGCGAGCGTCGCGGCTGGCGATCGAGCTCGAGGCCACACCCGACCTCCTGGCCGAGGTGGCCCGGATCGCCCATGGACTCGACAGCGACGGTGCGCCCACCCGGATGCCGTCCCGCCCCGTCCCGATCCTCGTCGGCTTTGCCGCGGAAACCGGATCGCTCGAACGGGCCGGCGACAAGCTCCGCCGCAAGGGGGTCGACCTGCTGGTCGCCAACGACGTGAGCGAGCCGGGATCCGGGTTCGGCACCGACACCAACCGGGTCACGATCCTCTCCGCCGACGGGTCACGCGACGAGCTCCCGCTGCTGTCCAAGCGTGAGGTGGCCGAGCGGCTGCTCGACCGTGTGGCGCTCGCGCTGGACGCGCGCGATGCGGCCCGCCAGACTGATGACACGACCGAACGGAGCCGGGAGCCAGCATGAGCGCGACACCAGGAGCCCCTCGCCGACTGTCCATCTCGGACATCGCCAAGCTGTACGCGGACGGCGCCCGCATTCCGATGCTGACCGCCTACGACTTCCCGACGGCTCAGCTCCTGGACGAAGCCGGAATCCCGCTCCTCCTGGTCGGCGATTCGGTCGGCCAGGTCATGCTCGGCTACGAGACCACCGTGCGGGTGACGATGGCCGAGATGGTCCATCACACGAAGGCGGTCGTCCGGGGCAGCCAGCGCGCGCTCGTCGTGGCCGACATGCCGTTCCTGTCCTACTCGACGCCGGCCGAGGCGCTCGACCACGCCGGCACGTTCCTGCGCGAGGCCGGCGCCCAGGCGGTCAAGGTGGAGGGCGGCGTCCGCACCGCGCGGATCATCGAGACCCTGGTCCGCGCCGGCATTCCGGTCATGGGCCACATCGGGTTGACGCCGCAGGCGATCAACGCCATCGGCAAGGTCCGCATCCAGGGGAAGAACCGCGACCAGGCGCGCGCGCTCCTGGCCGATGCCCAGGCGGTGCAGGAGGCCGGCGCGTTCGCGATGGTCGTCGAGCTCGTTCCCGAGCAGCTCGCGGCGGCGATCACCGACCGGCTGCGGATTCCGACGATCGGGATCGGCGCCGGCGCCGGCTGCAGCGGCCAGGTCCAGGTCATCACCGACCTGATCGGCCTTGGCGACTTCGTCCCCCGTCACGCGCGACCGTACGCCCACATTCGGGAGGAGATCCTGGGGGCGGCGACCGCCTATGCCGCCGACGTGATTGCCGGCACCTTCCCTGGTCCCGAGGAAACCGTTCGCATGGAGGATGCGGTCCTCGACGAGGTGCTGGGTCGCGGCGCCCCGGACCGGCTGGCCGGTGTGATCCCGGTCGGTGGGATCCCGCTCGATCGCGACCTCTAGATCGCGCGCCGAACCGCTTGACCCGGATCGTTCGCACTCGCGCCGAGCTGCGGGCCGCCCTCGACCGCGTCGCGCGCCCCGTGGGCGTCGTCCCGACCATGGGCTGGCTGCACGACGGTCATCGAGCGCTGATGCGGCAAGCCCGGGCGACGGACGCGACCACGGTCGTGACGATCTTCGTCAATCCCCGCCAGTTCAGCGTTGCCGACGACTTCATGCAGTACCCCCGGAACGAGGCCCGCGACCTCGCCATCTGTGAGGCCGAGGGCGTGGACCTGGTCTTCGCCCCGCCGGCCTCCGAGGTCTACCCGCCGGGCTTCGACACGGTCGTCACGGTCGGCGCGGTCGCCCAGCCCCTCGAGGGGGCGGCGCGTCCCGGCCATTTCGACGGCGTCGCGACCGTGGTCGCGATCCTGTTCGGCCTGGTCCGGGCCGACCATGCGTACTTCGGGCAGAAGGACGCGCAGCAGGTCATGGTCATCCGCCAGATGGCCCGGGACCTCGCCATCCCGACCGAGGTGATCGCCTGCCCGACCGTGCGGGAACCCGATGGCCTCGCGCTCTCGTCGCGGAACGTCCACCTCAGCCCGGCCGAGCGGGCGGCGGCTCCGGCGCTCCGCCGGGCACTGCTGTCGGCCCGGTCCTGCTGGGCGGCGGGTGAGCGATCGGCCGGCGCGCTTCGCGACGCCATGCGGTCGACCCTCGCCGCCGAGCCGCTGGCCGACGTCGAATACGTCTCGGTCGCCGATGGGTCGACGCTGGCGGAGGTCGAACGCCTTGAAGGCCCGACGTTGCTCTCCCTGGCCGTCCGCTTCGGCAGCACCCGCCTCATCGACAACGAACCGCTGGGCGTCGAGCCCGCGGAAGGCTGAGCCGGCCGTGGCCGCCGGACGCCGGATCTTCCTGGCCTACCTCGTCTACTTCGGCGCCATCGGCGCGGCCTACCCGTACCTGCCGGTCTTCTACCGCGACCTCGGCCTGACCTTCGCGGAGATCGGACTCCTGACCGCCATCCAGGCGGCCACCCAGCTGGCGCTCGGGCCGATCTGGGGAGGCCTCATGGATCGGTTCCCGCGGGTCGGGCTGACGCTCCCGCTGGCGGCCGCGGTCGCGACGGCCGGCGGCTTCATCCTCTTCCTGGCATCCGACTTCGCGAGCTCCCTCGCCGGATCGATGCTGCTGTTCGCTGGCCTGGCGGGCATCGGCCCGACGCTCGACGCACGGACCCTCGAGACGCTGGGGCCGCGTGGCCGCGATCGTTACGGCCAGGTGCGTGCCTTCGGCTCCCTGGCCTTCGTGGTGGTTGCCCTGCTGGTGGGCTTGCTGCTCGAGGCCCGCGGCTCGCGGTCCCTCTTCTGGGTCTACCTCCCCTGCCTGATCGGCACGGTCCTGGTGACCGCCACGATCCGCCGTCGGGGCACGACGCGCTCGGTCAGCATGCTCCGCGGCGCCGGCCAGATCCTTGGCGCGCCGGGGATCCTCCTGTTCTTCGTGGGCTTCACGATCGTCTGGACCGCCCTCACCGCCGTCAACGCCTTCTACTCGATCCAGGTCGTGGCGCTGGGCGGCAGCACGGGCCTGGTCGGCATCACCTGGGCGTTCGGGGCCGTGATCGAGGTCCCGCTGATGTACGCCTTCCCGCGGCTGGGCAGACGGTTCGGGACGGAGCGGCTCATGGTGTTCGGAGCCGTGGTCTTCATGCTCCGGGCCGCCCTGGCTTCGGTCGTGGTCGATCCGCTCGTGCTCGTGCTGATCGCACCGCTCGAGGGCACGGGGTTCGCCTGTGCGTTCGTTGGCGGCGTCACCGTGCTCGCCGCCAGGCTCCCGACATCGCTGGGTGGCACCGCCCAGTGGCTGTTCTCGGCCAGTGCCGGGCTCGCCACGATCTTCGGATCGGTGGTCGGGGGAACGGTCGCCGGCGCCGTCGGGATCCACGGGATGTTCGCGGCGAGCGGGGCGATCGCGCTGGTCGGCGCGGTCGTGCTCGGGTACGCCGTGCTCGGTCCGCGTGCCGGGATCGGCCCGGCTCGTTCGCAGCCCGAGGTCGTCGCCGCCCCCTCGGCGCCGATCGGACCCGGCATCGGGAGCTGAACCGCCGGCGCCTCGCGCCGTCGAGAGCCGCCACTGCGGCCGCGGCGCCTCAGTCGGCGGCACCCCCCGTCGCCACGCCCAGGATCCGGTCGATGAACAGGTACTCCCAGACGAGCGCCTTGATCTCGGCGATCTTGCCAAGATCGGCGGGATGCGTCTTGACCAGCAGGTCGTGGACCTCCGACGCCACGAGATAGGTGTCCTCGGGGACGAGCGTCGCGAACAGGTTCGCCGTACGGATCGCATCCACGACCGCACCGTCCGGCCGGTACCCGCCAGTCAGCACCAGGCCGAGCACGTTGGTTCCTTCGCCGTCGGCGTCGACGTGGGCGCCGACGATCGCCCGGATCAGGTCCGTCCGGTCACCCGGCACGATCACCAGGCTGCGCGGACCGATCCGCTGGAGCATGTGGCGAGGCTCCATCGCTCCGATGGCCACGCCACCGATCACCTGGTCGAGGTCCGGGCCGGAGTTGAGCGTCTCGCCGTGGACCCCCTCGAGGACCATGGCCAGGGTCGGGTTGGACAGGATCGGCCGGTACGGCAGGACGCCGAGCAGCGGGATGCCGTGCCGGGCAAGGCCCCGCTCGAGGGTCCTCGCCAGGTGCGGCTTGGCATCCAGGTCGACCTTGTTGACGATCGCCCCGGCGACGTGGACGCCGTGGCGCTCGAACAGCGAGGCGTTGAGCACGATCTCGTCGATCGGCCGGCCGACGCCGCCCTCGGAGATGATGACCGCCGGCGCGCCGAGCATCGCGGCGACGGCCGCGTTGGAGAGCCCGATGACCGCCCCGACGCCGGCGTGACCCGTTCCTTCGATCAGCAGGATCTCGCGATCGCGGGTAAAGGCCGCGTGGGCGTCCCGGATCCGCGCCGGCAGGTCCTCGACGAAGCCGCCCTCGATGTAGGTCTGGGTGAAGCCGCGCGGGATGTGGACCGGGCTCATCTGGGTGAACGGCTCGGCCAGCCCGAAGGTTTGGCGCATCAGGAGGGCGTCTTCGTCGGCCGGCACCCCGTCCTCGATCACGGTTCGCTGGCCGACGGGCTTCATGAACCCGGTCGACAGGCCGCGCCGCAGGAACCCGTCAAGGACACCGAGGCTGATCGTCGTCTTGCCCCGGTTCTGGCCCGTCGCGGCGAGGTAGACGTGGCGCATCGCGCCCGCTCAGCTGCGGCTGGCGGTCTTGCGTTCGATGAGCTGGATCGCGTCGCGCAGCCGGCCAAGCGTCTCGGCCTCGACGGCGTCCGGTTCGAGATACGGGCCGAGCCGCTCCATGATGTCCGCCACCAGCCCGAGGAACACGCTCGCGTCGGCCATGAAGAACTGCGGCTCGTTGTTGTAGCGGACGAGGGTCAGCCGGCCCTGCAGCACGCGGCGCTCCTCGACGTGCGCGATCTGGGTGGCGAAGTTGTGGCCCTGGATGCCGTCCGGGTTGTTCAGGAAGTTGAGGGCGTTGTCGATGGCCAGGCCGAAGCGGGCCCGCCAGGCGACCAGGCGCTCGTGGAGCTCCGAGGGGATCCGGACCTCGGCGACCTCGTCGAACACCTCCGGCGCCACGGTCAGCAGCCCGACCAGCGTGGTGCCGGCCCGCGGCCCAAGCATCACCTGCAGGCTGCGTTCCAGGGTGAAGACCTCCGAATCGAAGCGCGGGCTGGTGATGACGTCGGTCAGCAGGTCCTCCACGTTGTCGAGAACGCCCGGCTCCGCCACGGCGTTGGCGAGGTGGAGGATCTCCTCCTTGAACAGGAACTTCTCTTCGTGGTCGAGCATGGCGGCGATGGTAGCACCGGGGCACGGCAACACCGCCTTCGGGGGACGGCCCGCGGCGGATCGGCCGGCTTGCGGCGCGGGTTCGGACTGTCGTGCGGCCACCTGGCAAGCCCTGCCAGCTGGCCCGTGCCGATTGACCACGCCCGGGTCGACCGATCAACGGTCATGGCGCTCGGCCTTTGCGCCACCCGGCCGATCCGACCCATTGCGCGTCAGTGACGGTCAGACCATGCGCCATGCGCCCCGATCCGACGGAACGGCCAGTGAGTTGGTCGCGATGGTGCAACCCACGCACGAATGGCCAAGCAGGCGACCGCTAGCCGTCCGTAACGGGCTCCTGGCGCAAGGGAACGTCATCAGCCGCACCGGGCTATCCGCCGGAGAGCGGGCAGGCCGCCAGCCGCGGGCCCATGACGACGAAGCCCCGGGGAAATCCCGGGGCTTCGTTCGAACGTGCCGGAACGGCTCGATCTACGGGTAGAGGCCGCGCATCTGCATCGCGTCGGCCACCCGCTGGACGGCCAGCAGGTAGGCGGCGGTCCGCATGTAGCACTGCTCGCGGCGGGCGATGGCGAGGGTCTCCTGGAAGGCCTTGACCATGATCCCGCGGAGCTTCTCGTTGACGACCTGCTCGGTCCAGTGATCGCGGTTGAGGTCCTGGACCCACTCGAAGTACGAGACCGTGACGCCACCGGCGTTGCACAGGATGTCCGGGATCATGAAGATCCCCTTCTTCCAGAGGATCTTGTCGACCTCTGGGTCCGTCGGGCCATTCGCCGCCTCGGCGACGAGCCTGGCCTTGATGTTGTCGGCGTTGTGGATGGTGATCTGGTTCTCGAGGGCTGCCGGGATCAGGATGTCGCACTCGACCTCGAGGACCTCGGGGTTCGTGACGTCCTTGGCGCCCGGGAAACCCTGCACCGTGCCATGCTCCTGCTTCCAGGCGATGACCTTGGCGATGTCGAGACCGGTCGGGGCATGGATGCCGCCGGTCGAGTCGGAAACCGCGACGATCGTCGAGCCTTCGGCGACCATCAGCTGCGCCGCGATGGATCCCGCGTTGCCGAAGCCCTGGACCGCGACCTT
>JBGPVC010000058.1:0-15906 GCA_041491485.1 Candidatus Limnocylindria bacterium | reverse complement strand
TGTCAGCGTTCGTCGTCCTCGAGCCCAGCCATGTCGACGAGCAGGTCGGCCAGGTGGCGCGTCGACGCGATCTGCCGGGCGTTCGGCTCGTCGACCTCGGTCACCCAACGACGGGCCTCGGGCAGGCTCTTCCCGAACGCCACGTGCCTCGCCACGAGCCGGTCCCGGCGGACGGTGTCGTCGAGCTCGACGTACCACACCTCGGCCATGAGCTCGCGGATTGCGGGCCACGGCCAGGTGGCGGAAAGGATGTAGTTGCCCTCGGTGATCACGAGCCGAACATCGGGCTCGATCGCGATGCTCGCGGCGATCGGTTGCTCGAGGACCCGCTCGAAGTCGGGCGCATAGACGGGGTTGTCCAGCTCGGTCCGGATCCTCGCGAGGAGCGCGAGGTAGCCGAACGCGTCGAACGTATCGATCGCTCCCTTGCGCTGTCGGCGGCCCAGGCGGTCCAGCGCCGCGTCCGCGAGGTGGAAGCCGTCCATTGGGACCCGCGCCACCCATCGCTCCGCGGGGTCGAGGCGCGCGATCAGGCGCTCGGCAAGCGTCGACTTGCCGCTGCCCGGACAGCCGGTGATCCCGAGAATGGCGCGGCCGCTCGCCGCAAGGTTGGCCGCCCGCCTCGCCAGCTCGTCAAGCATTCGCGCCGACGGCGACGAGACCGAACACGTCGCTCCACCTCATCGGGCGCCGGTCGGGGTCCTGCTCACCGACGCACCGATGGGGCCACCGAGGGAGCGATCTCCCCACTGCCCCGGGTGACGAGGCGTGTCGGGACCACGTGAAGGGCAGTCGGGGCGAGATCGCCGTCCATACGGAGGAAGAGGAGCTGCGCGGCGAGCGTCCCGATGGCGCGCGGATCCTGGGCGACCACCGTCACGGCCGGCTCCAGCATGTCCGCGAGCAGTACGTCGTCGAAGCCAACCAGGGCGACCTGGTGCTGGATGCCGGCCGCACGAAGCGCGCGAATCGCGCCGATGGTGACAAGGTTCTGGCTGGTGAAAAGCGCCGTTGGCGGGGCGGGCGAGGCGATGAGCTCGGCGACCGCGGCTTCGGCCGCTTCGCTGTCCTGGAGGTCGTGGCGCACGATGGCCGGGTCGACGGCGATGCCGGCGGACTCGAGCGCCCGGACATAGCCGGCGTGCCGCTCCCGCGCGGTATAGACGGTCGCCAGGTCGCCGAGGTAGGCGATCCGACGATGGCCCACGGCGAGGAGGTGGCGTACCGCCTCCTCCGAGCCACCCCGGTTGTCGCTCACGATGGCATCCACGTCGAGGAACTCGGCCGGGCGGTCGACGAACACGATGGCGGTACCGGCCTGCTTGTGCCCGAGCAGGTAGCTGTGATCGTGACTGGCGGGGACGACGACGAGCCCGTCGACGCGCCGACCGGCAAAGGTCGACACCAGCAGCCGCTCACGGATCGCGTCCTCGTCGACGCTGCCCGAGAACACCTGGACGCCTCGCGCCCAGGCAACGTCCCCGATCGCGCGGTGAAGGCCGGACGAGAACGGGTTGGCGATGTTCTCGAGGATCAGGCCGATCGTCGCGCTCCGTCCGCTCGAGCGGCGAAGGCTGCTCGCGGTGAGGTTCGGCAGGTAGTCGAGCTGTTCGATCGCGCGCTGCACGCGGGCGCGAAGTTCCGGCGACACGCCTGGCTCGCCGTTGATCACCCGCGAGACCGTCTTGAGTCCGACCCGAGCGAGCGCGGCCACGTCCCGCATCGTCGGTCGGGAGAGGTCCTCGGAGCCGCCGGTTGATAACGTTGTCGACGCTGACATACGTGCATCGTACGCGCTCTGAAACGCAAGATCAAGATGGGTATTGACAAACGGCGGCGCATGGGCCTATCGTCCGTTGACAACGTTGTCAGCCAATCGATCGAAGGAGGAGCAGTTCGGTGTCACTGAAGCACATTTCAGCGCTGCTGATCGCCGTAGTCATGCTGGCCGCTTGTAGCAGTTCGGGCGCGACCCAGGCGCCCGCTTCCGGCCAGGCGTCTGCCGGAGGCCAGATCATCGTCGGCCTCATCACGAAGACGGAGACCAACCCGTTCTTCGTCAAGATGAAGGAAGGCGCCCAGGCCAAGGCGGATGAGCTCGGCATCAAGCTGCTGACCGGCGCCGGCGCCAAGGACGGCGACAATGCGGGCCAGGTCACGGCCCTCGAGAACATGGTCAACGCCGGGGCCAAGGGCATCCTCATCACCCCGAGCGACACCAAGGCCATCGTGCCGAGCATCCAGAAGGCGCGCGACAAGGGCGTGGTCGTCATCGCGCTCGACACGGCCACGGATCCGCAGTCGGCGGTCGACGCGCTGTTTGCCACGAACAACTTCAATGCCGGGCTCCTGATAGGCCAGTGGGCCGCGGCGTACATGGCCGGCAAGACGCCTGTCATCGCGACGCTCGACCTGCAGCCGGGAATCACCGTCGGCGCCCAGCGCCACAACGGGTTCCTGCAGGGCTACGGCCTGGTCAGTGGCATCGATCCGAACTCGACCGATCTTGCGACCAACGCGGCGGTCGTCTGCTCACAGGACACCCACGGCGACCAGACCGAAGGCCAGACGGCCATGGAGAACTGCCTGACCAAGAACCCCAACATCAATCTCGTCTACACGATCAACGAGCCGGCCGCGTTCGGTGCCTACACTGCGATCAAGGCCGCCGGCAAGCAGGACGTCATCACCATCGTCTCCGTCGACGGCGGCTGCCAGGGCGTCCAGGGCGTTGTGGACGGCCAGATCGCCGCGACGTCGCAGCAGTACCCGCTCAAGATGGCATCGCTCGGCGTCCAGGCGCTGTATGACTTTGCCACCAAGGGCACCAAGCCGAGTGGCTACACCGATACGGGCGTCACCCTGATCACGGACAAGGCCCAGTCCGGCGTGGACAGCAAGGACTCCGCGTACGGCACTGCCAACTGCTGGGGTACCAAGTAAGCTCGACCTGACTGGCCGGCGGCGGGCGCTGTCCCGCCGCCGCCTTCTCGTTGGGAGGATGGCCCATGAGCGCACTCGTCAGCCGGGTCACGGGGCGTCGATCCGGCGCCTTGAACATCCTTGGGGGCTCGGCGATCATGGGCCCCCTGGCCGCGCTCGCGCTGGCGATCATCGTCTTCGCCACGCAGAGCGACAAGTTCCTCTCCGGATCCAACTTCTCGTTGATCCTGCAGCAGGTGATGGTGGTCGGCACCCTGGCCATTGGTCAGACGCTGATCATCCTCACGGCCGGGATCGACCTCTCGTGCTCCTGGATCATGGCCCTGTCCACGGTGATGATGACCGGGCTCACCATGCGATCCGGCATGGATCCCGTCCTCGCGATCTTCGTCGGCCTCCTCGTCGGCATGGCGTTCGGCCTCCTGAACGGCTGGCTCGTGACGGCCATCAGGTTGCCACCGTTCATCGTGACGCTGGGAACCTTCAGCATCGCCACCGCCCTGGTCCACATCTACACCAGCGAGACGATCAACCGGCTGCCCGACGTCCAGACATTCCTGGGCAACACCTTCACGGTTGCCGGCACCGACATCACCTACGGCTCGCTGGTGATGCTGATCCTGTACGTGATCGTGTGGTACGTGCTCCGCTCGACCGCCGCCGGACGGGCCGTGTACGCGGTCGGTGACAATCCGGAGGCCGCGCGACTCGCCGGTATCAACACGAACCGCGTCCTCATGGGCGTCTACGCGACGGCCGGCCTGTTCTATGCCATCGCCGGCCTGCTCCTGGTCGCGCGAACCGGCGTTGGCGACCCCAACTCGGGAGGCGCGGGGACGCAGGACAACCTCGCCGCCATCACCGCCGTCGTGCTGGGCGGCACCAGCCTCTTCGGGGGACGGGGCCTGATCTTTGGCACGCTCATCGGCGCACTCATCGTGGGCGTGTTCCGGAACGGCCTCCAGCTGATGGGGGTCGAGTCCAACTACCAGGTCCTCATCACCGGCGTCCTCGTGATCCTCGCGGTTTCCGTCGACGCGCTGTCGCACCGCAGCAAGTAGCGAGCCGGGAGACATGTCGCGATGAGTGGTTCCACCTCCCCTGGCAACGTCCTGCTGGAGATGAAAGGCATCGGGAAGACGTTCCCCGGCGTCCGGGCGCTGGAAGGCGTCCAGCTGACCGTCAAGGAGGGCCAGGTCCACGCCCTTCTCGGCGAGAACGGGGCCGGCAAGTCCACGCTGATCAAGATCCTCTCGGGCGCGTATCCCAAGGACGAGGGGCAGATCCTGTTTGAAGGACGGCCCGTCGAGATCCGCGCCCCGCACGACGCGCAGGCGCTGGGCATCTCGACGATCTACCAGGAGTTCAACCTCGCCCGCGACCTCACCGTCGCCGAGAACGTCTTCCTCGGACACCTGCCCACGAGAGGGGGGAGGGTGGACTGGACGACGGTCAAGGCCCGGACGCGTGAGATCCTCGACACACTGGGGGTCGAGTTCTCGGTCGATGCCCCGATCTCGTCGTTGTCCGTCGCCGAGCAGCAACTCGTCGAGATCGCCAAGGCCCTGAACCGGAAGACCCGCATCCTGGTCATGGACGAGCCGTCCGCCTTGCTGGGCGAGAAGGATCTCGAGAACCTGTTCCGGGTCGTCCGCTCTCTCCAGGCACAAGGGATCGGGATCGTCTACATCTCCCACCGCCTGAGGGAGATCTTCGCGCTGGCCGACGAGGTGACGATCCTCAAGGATGGGCGCTACATCTCCACGCAGCGCGTCGCTGACGTCACGATGGACGACCTGGTCAAGCTCATGATCGGGCGCGCCCTGAAGGACGTGTTCCCGAAGCGGACCGTCGAGCAGGGCGACGTCCTCCTCGAGGTGGGCAACCTCTCGCAGGCCAAGCTCCTGCGAGACATCTCGTTCCAGCTCCACGCGGGCGAGATCATCGGATTCGCGGGCATCGTGGGATCGGGGCGGACGGAGCTGGCGCGGGCCATCTTCGGCGCGGACCCGTCCACCGGCGAGATGCGCATCGACGGCAAGCCGTACAAGCCGCACTCCCCGGCCGCGGCCATCCGGAAGGGCGTGGCCCTGGTCACCGAGGACCGGAAGGCCCAGGGGCTGTTCCTCCAGCTGAGCGTGCGGATCAACACCACGATCTCCGGCCTGAGACGGCTGACCCGCCTGGGGGTGATCAACTTCGGGAAGGAGCTGACCCTCGTCAAGCGAATGATCCAGGAGCTTCGCATCAAGACGCCGGGTCCGAGCTTCCTCGTTGTCAACATGAGCGGGGGCAACCAGCAGAAGGTCGTGCTGGCACGCTGGCTCAGCGTTGGTACACGCATCTTCATCATGGACGAACCGACGCGCGGCATCGACGTCGGCAGCAAGTCCGAGATCTACCAGATCATGGACGAGCTGACGAAGCATGGCGTTGGGATCCTGATGATCTCGTCGGAGCTTCCCGAAGTGCTCGGCATGAGCGACCGGATCATGGTCATGCGCCAGGGTCGGATCGTGAAGGAGCTGTCACGAGCCGAAGCCAGCGAAGAGACCATCATGCAGTACGCGGTCGGATCCGCGGGTGCCTGACGTGGATCCGAGGGGAGCGCTCACTATGGGTGTCGTCACCATCTCGAGCGAGCTCGGGACCGGCGGCGTCGAGATCGCCGGTCGCGTGGCGGCGGAGCTGGGCTACGCCTTCGTCGACGAGCACACGTCCGATCGCATCCTCCGCCAGTACGGGCTGACCAAGTTCGAGGAGCTGTACGACTCGGGGCCGAGCCTCCTCGACCTCATGCGCGTCGAGAACCTCCTCATCATCTCGATGTACAACGAGATCCTGGAGGGGCTCGCCCGGCGCGGCAAGGTGGTGATCCTGAGCCGGGTCGGTTTCGCGGTCCTGGGCGGCTACGCCGACGCGCTGAATGTGCGCATCGTCGCGCCAATGGCGCAGCGGGTCCAGCGGATCGTGGCGAGCCACGGCCTGACCGATGTTGCAGCTGCCGAGGAACACCTGCGCGAGGACGACATCGGGCATCGCAAGTTCGTACACCGCTTCTACAACCGCCAATCCGATGAGCCGGCCGGCTACGCGCTGACTGTCGACACCGGCTCCACCTCGGTCGACAATGCCACCCGCCAGGTCGTGGAGGCGGCCAGGGCGGCGTTCCGGATGTCAGCCGTCGCGGGTGCTACCACGACGGCCGCAATCGAGGTTGACCCCGTCCTGGCGTCGGCGATCGCCGACGTGATGGGGGATCCCGTCCCCGGCACGACCGAGTGAGACGGGACGGCGCGCACGCCGCGACCCGGGCGACGGCCTCGCGGCTGCGCGTCGCGGCCCAAAGGGCCCGCGTGACGACACCTCCTCCCGTCACGCGGGCCCGATCCGGTCGCCGCCACCATCGCGGCCGAAGGGCGCCGCCGTGACCGAGGGCGAGCCGTGATCGTCGTCGCCGGCGAAGCCCTGATCGATCTCCTCGTGCGCCCTGACGGCCAGCTGGTGCCCGTGCCCGGCGGGGGACCCTACAACACGGCGCGCGCCATCGGGCGCCTCGGGTTGGAGGTCGCATGGCTCGGCGGGCTGTCGCGCGACCACTTTGGGCAGGTGCTCCAGGGCGGGCTCATGGCCGACGGGGTCTCGCTCGCCCTCGCTCAGCGGACCGACCTGCCGACAACGCTCGCCGTCGCCGAGCTCGACCAGGGCGGTTCGGCGACCTACCGGTTCTACGTGGAGGGCACGTCGGCGCCCGCCGTGGCGGCCGAGGTGCTCGCCGCCGGGCTGCCGATGTCGACCCGAGCGGTCCATGTCGGGACGCTCGGCCTCGTGCTCGAGCCGATGGCCACCACCCTCGAGGCGCTCGTCGCCGGGCTGCCGGGCGACGTGCTGCTGATGGTCGATCCCAACTGCCGCCCCTCGGTCATCCGCGATCCCGACGGGTTCCGGGCCCGGATCGGCCGGGTGCTCGCCCGGGCCGACGTCGTGAAGGTGAGCATGGAGGATCTGGCGTTCCTCGTGCCCGGCAGAATGGCCGACGAGTCGGCGCGGCGCGTGGTGGCGCTCGGCCCGCGAGTCGTGCTGATCACGGACGGTGCCCGGCCGGTGCGGGCGTGGATCGACGGCGCCGTGTCCGAGGTGGAGGCGCCTGCGGTCACCCCCGTCGACACCGTTGGGGCGGGGGACACGTTTGGCGGGGCGTTCCTCGCCTGCCTGCTCGCTGGCGGGGGTGGGCGCGAGGCGATCGCGGATCCGGCAGCCGTGCTGCGCGCGGTCCGGTTTGCGGTCCGCGCGTCCGCGATGGTCTGCGAGCGCCCGGGCGCCGACCCGCCGACCCTGGTGCAGCTCGGGGGCTGGCCCGCGGCCTGATTCGGGATCACGCCGGGTCACCTGGCGGCGCCGACCGCCGCACCGGGAGCCGCTTCCCGGGCCGGAACCTGGGCCCACGCGAGGAAGGCTACTCCCGGGCCGCTTCCTCCGGACGACACCTCGTCCTCGACGTCGCGGCCGATGCTTCGAGGCAGGCCTTCACCGACGGACGGCGAACGCTTCCATGACGGCGTCGGCGACCTGGACCACCAGGGCGTCGTCGAGCTCGCCACCAAATACCAGGCGGAAGTAGACCGGTCCCACGAGCAGCTCCGTGGCGATCTCGAGGTCGGCGTCCGGGCGCAGGTCGCCGCGAGCGATCCCCCGCTGCACCACGCGTGCGATCTCGGCGCGGCGGGCCTGCACGACCGTCGCCCGGAACGGGTCACCGAGACGAGGATTGGTGGCGATCTGGGAGAGGAGAGCCCGCACCACCGGCCCGAACGTCGTGTCACGAATCGCGCGGAGCGCGTTGTCCGTGCAGCTCGCCAGCTCCGCACGCGTGTCACCCGAGTCGATGACGGCGATGTGGGGCGCCGCGAGTTCGGCGAGCAGCTCGCCTGCCAGGGCCTCCTTGGACGGCCAGCGCCGGTAGATCGTGGCCTTGCCGACTCCCGCCCGTGCCGCGACGTGCTCGAGGCGGAAGCGCGTAAAGCCCTCCTCGATGAGCTCGGCGCGGGCCGCGTCGAGGATCGCCCGGTGTGCCTTCTCGCTGCGCGGGCGGCCGCCGGGCCGGCGCCCACCGCCTGCTGCGGCAGCCGGTACGACGGGCGATCGTGCGGGTGTCGGTTCGGTGTCGGTGAGGTTCCGATACGGAACGTCTTGATTCTTCCTGGGCATGCTGTTATGATACGAGGCGAACCGTATCTATAGCAAGGGAGCTTGCTCCTCATGTACGACCGAAACGCAATCGTCGAGCTCGTCGAGACCGCCGAGAACGTTCACCGCCTCTGCTCCTGTGGAGCCCTCATGGTCCCGGCTGATGAAGCCGGCGCGCTCTGGCTCCTGTGCGCGAATCGCCCGGCGCCTCGAAGTCTGCGATCCAGACTGACGTCGCTCGACTGGGTCACGCCGCACGATCGCATCCTGCTGCTCGATGCTGACGAGCTAGCCGCCGCCTGATCAGGCCGGCACAGGTCGACCCGGAAGTCGCGAGGCTCAGCCCGGCACATTTGACGCGGCGCAGGTCGGGCCCATCGCGTGGGAGTCTGTCGGCCTCGACCCGATCACGCGGCCGTTCTTCCGAGGCGCGGATGCCGTAACACGCAGGCCAGAACGTGGCCGGGCGTTCCCCATCCGGCGAGTCAACCCTGGCAAGGAGCGGCCAGAGCATCCGAAAACCATCGTCAGATGTGCCGATGCAGATCCGTATCCGAGGACAGAGCCGGGGCGTCGTCATCACGCGGCGGCTGTTCCCAACCCATCCCGGCTACGTCGTGTTGCTGGACGGAGAGGTGCACGGCCTCATGTTCGACATTGGCAACGGCTGACGCGGGAACGTAGCTGTTGCCGGCGAACCCGGTCGACGTGAGGATGTAGTTCTGCCCAACCTCGCGAACGGTGCCTACGCGGCGCCCGTCGTTCCCGACCACCTTCCAGCCGGGCTTGATGTCTGCCATTCGCATTCGGTCCTTGGCCTCCTCGCGCAGCGCTCGCCTGCCGTAGTCTGCGCCAGGAATTGGTCTTCTGAAGGCGATCGGCGTGTCGATACCATTGGTTGCGTTGCCAACCTTGCGAACATCGTGATGCTTCAGGGGCAAGCCTTCTCGTCCAGACCGTTCCCGCACGCCGTTGCGTTGCTCAACATTCCGGCTCGCGATCGCGTACCCATGTAGCCGGCCGGTCTCACCCGCTGATCTGGGACGCCTCGCTGTGGGCCGTCACGTTTTGCCCGGTTCGACGATGTCTCTTGCCGGACTGTTCAGGAAGAAGCTCCGCGACTGCGCGGGCATCGACCGGGCCGTGGGTCAGGCCGCCGACCCGGCCAGCCCCAGGATGACGGCGATCGCCTCGTCGATCCGGTCGGGCAGCAGCACCACCCCGTCCGCCGCGCCGCGTACGTCCCGGGCGCGCCTGCCGCCGACTGCTGCGATCGGCGGTCGCGCCAAGGTCTGGAGGGTCCTCACGACGCCCTCTGCGGCGGCGACATCTGCCGCGCCGACGACGCCGATGACGGCCAGCTTCGCCCCGGTCGCCTCGACCGCGACCCGCCAGCTCTCGAGCGGCACGTCGGCCCCCAGGTAGAGAACGCCGAGACCCCGTCGGCGCGCCGCGATGGCGAACACGAGCGCGCCGATCTCGTGGTGTCCGCCGGGCGGCAGCCCGACGATGAGGTCGGGGGTGCCGGTCGCTGACGCGATTGCGTCGTAAAAGCGGGCAAGTCGCCGGCGGATCGTCTCGCTTGCCGCATGCTCCATCGCGACGTCGATGGAGCCGTCGGACCAGCCGTCCCCGACGGAGCGGAGAGCGGGGAAGACCACGTGGTCGACGGCGCCCTCGAACCGCTCCGCGGCGAACGCCTCGTCGAGGACCTGCTCCATCGCGCCCGCGTCCAACGCGCGGGCGGCAGCGACGAACTCCTCGACGGCCTCGCGCGCGCGCTCGACCAACGGGGTTGCCGGCGCGCCGCCGAGTGGCACGGGCGTCGACGCGGCACGTGCCGCGTCGACGAGCCCTGCAACGGCCGGGCCGGCTGCCAGGACCTGATCGGCCGCCTGGGAGGGTCGGATCCCCTGCACCTCGACGAGGTACCGCATCGCGATCAGGCGTGCGATCGCGGCGTCGTCGTAGAGCCGGTAGCCGGTCGGTGTGCGTTCCGGGTGGACGACTCCGTAGCGCCGTTCCCAGACCCGGACCGTGGGGACACTCAATCCGCTGCGCGCGGCGGCCTGTTTGATCGTGTACATGGTTTGTCCATCTTAGCACCATCAAAACGCTTGACAAGCCCTAAACATACGCGATACAGTCCGCTCAACCCTTTACAAAGGGTGGACATTCCAAGGGCACCCACCTGCAGAAGGCAGCGTGAGGCCCACGCACGAAGGAGTCAGTTCGGTGAACCGTCGTCTCTCGCCCATCCTCCGGGTTCTTGCGGCCGGAGCCCTCACGTTCTCGATGGTCGGCGTGGCCAGCGCGTCAGAGAACGCCATGGTCCGCGTCCTCCACGCTTCGCCCGATGCCCCGGCCGTCGACGTCTACCTCGACAACGTCAAGGTCGATGCCCTGACGAACGTCCCGTTCGGCACGATCTCCGGGTATCTCGGCATCCCCGCGAGCGCCCACAACGTCAAGGTCTACGCGACCGGCACGACGACAGGTGCCGTCATCGACGCGAACGTGACCGTCGCGTCCGGCAGTCACTACACGATCGCCGCCACCAACGCGGTCGCCTCGATCAAGGCCCAGGTCATCGAGGACCAGCCCGCCCCCGACTGCGAGGGCGCACAGGTCCGGGTCATCCACTTGAGCGCCGACGCGCCCGCCGTCGATGTCGCCACCGCGGTGCAGCCCCCGCTGACGCCATCGTGAAGGGCCTCGCCTATCCGAATGCGACCGGCTACCTCAGCCTGCCGGCAGGCTCCTATGACCTCGAGGTCCGCCTCGCGGGCACCACGACCGTGGCCCTCCCGCTGCCGGGCGTCGCCGTCCAGGCCTGCAACAGCTACAGCGTGTTCGCGGTCGGGTCCGCGGCGACTCCGGCGGTCGGGGGCAAGGCGCTCCAGGTCGTCGTCGCCGTGGACGGCACCGCACAGGCCGACGAGCAGGGCGTCGCCCCGACTCCTCCGGCGACCGACACCGTTGTCTCCGACGCGCGGACGACGAGTGTTGAGGCCGCCGTGTGGTCGGTGCTGCTGCTCATCGTGGCCGTTGGCGTCACCTCCGTCGCTCTCGCCCTTCGCCCGGCCACCCGCCGGGTGCGCGGGGACCAGGACTAGGACGAAGGATGCCCCTGGGCCCGGCCGATCTTCTTCGGCTGGGCCCAGGTGGCATGAAGAGATGAACCCCACCGACCTCGTCGACGACGCCATCGAGATCAGCGTCGTCGGCAGCTTCTCCCGGATCGGCTACGCCGTCCGCCGGCGCCTGTTCGGATGGGTGCCGGCGGACCCGGGTTCGCTCTCCGGGCGGACCGTCCTCGTCACCGGTCCCACGTCCGGCCTCGGCCGAGCCGCGACCGAGGCGCTCGCCACGCTGGGTGCCCGGGTGATCCTCGTCGGGCGACGTCCCGACCGGCTCGCCGACCTGCGCGACGCCCTCGTCCGAACCCACGGCGAGGACCGCTTCCCGATCGTCGTGGCGGACATGGCCTCGCTGGACTCGGTCCGTGCCGCCGCCGAGCGGATCCTCGCGAGCGAGCCGCGCCTCGATGTCGTGGTCGACAACGCCGGAGCCATCTTCCCCGAGCGCACCGAGAGCCCCGACGGCATCGAGTCGACCCTCGCGACGATGGTCATCGGCCCGTTCGCTCTCATCGCGGGCCTCCTGCCGCTCCTGCGTCGGACCGGGTGCGCCCGGGTCATCGCCGTGACCTCCGGCGGCATGTACGCCCAGGGGCTCGACCTCGACGACCTGGAGTGGACGAGGGTGGACTACGACGGCACCCGCGCCTACGCCCGCGCGAAGCGTGCCCAGGTCACCCTCATCCGCGAGTGGGCCCGTCGCATCCCGGCGTCGGAGGTGACGTTCACCGCGATGCATCCGGGCTGGGCGGACACACCAGGGCTGTCCGCCTCGCTACCGGCCTTCCGCCGCGTGATGACCCCCATCCTGCGAACGCCCGCCGAAGGCGCCGACACGATCGTGTGGCTTGCCGAGAGCGGGTCAGCTCCGGTCGTCTCCGGTCGCCTCTATCTCGATCGCCGAGCGCGGCCATTCGACCGCGTCCCGAGCACTCGCCTGGGCGCCGACCAGCGGCGACGGCTCTGGCGTGAGGTCGCCCGCCTGGCCCAGGTCGCCGACCCCGTCCCCGCACCGACGCTCGCCGACTGATGACCCCCACCAGCTGCCGAACCACCCTCGGAGGACTGACATGACCCGCCTGCACGAACGGATCGAGACGACCCTGCCGATCGAGGCCGCCTTCGACTACGTCGCCGACTTCGCCAACGCCCAGGAGTGGGATCCCGGCGTCGCCTCGGCCCACCGGATCGACGACGGGCCGGTTGCCGTGGGCGCCCGCTACGACCTCGGCGTTCGGATGGGCGGCCGCGTCGCCCCCATGGAATACCGCATCGCGGAGCTTGACCGGCCGCGGCGGGTCGTCCTCGTCGGCACCGGCTCGAACGTCGACGCCGTCGACGACATCCGCTTCGAACGTTCCGGCGATCGGACGCGAATCGACTACACGGCCGACATCCGCCTCGGCGGGCTGCTGCGCGTTGCCCAGCCGTTCCTCGGCGGATCGTTCGCAAAGGTCGCCCGCGATGCCGCCGGCGGCCTGGAGCGGACCCTCGCTGCCCGGGCGGCCGACGGGGCGCGGACCGACGAGGGGATCGGCTGATGCGCGTCGCGATCATCGGCGGGGGCGTGAGCGGCCTGAGCGCCGCCTACGCCACCCATCGCCGGCATGACATTCGCCTGTACGACGCCGAGGCGCCCGTCGGGGGGCACGTCAAGACCGTTGCCGTCGCGTCGCCGACGGGGCCGATCGCGGTCGACATGGGCTTCATCGTGCACAACGACGTCACCTATCCGAACTTCCTGCGGATGATCGGCGAGCTCGGCGTCGAGACCCAGGCGAGCGACATGTCGCTGGGTGTGACGTGCCGTGCGTGCGATCTCGAGTTCAGTTCGCGTGGGGCAGGGGGCTGGTTCGCCCAGCCGTCGACCGCCCTGCGCCCCGGGCACTGGCGGATGTTCGCCGACATCCTCCGCTTCTACCGTGACGCGCGGGAGCGCCTCGATGGCGGCTTGAGCTCGCGCGCGACCCTCGCCGACTATCTCGATGATATGGGCTTCGGTCGCGGGTTCCGCGACCACTTCCTCGTTCCGATCACCTCTGCGGTCTGGTCCACCGCGTCGGACCGCATCCTCGACTTCCCGATCGACTACCTGCTGCGCTTCCTCGACCACCACGGCCTCATCGGGGTCGGGCGCGCCCTCCAGTGGCGCACGATCACGGGCGGGTCGATGCGCTACGTCGAGCGGATCCTCGACCGCATCGGCCGCGATGTCGTTCGCGCGGGCGACCCGGTCGTCGACGTGGTGCGGACGGGGCCGCAGGTCGTCGTGCGCACCAGGTCCGGGTCCACCGACACGTTCGACGCCGTGATCCTGGCCACGCACGCGAACGATGCCCTGCGGCTGCTCCACGACGCGGACGCCCGGGAGCGCGAGGCACTCGGTGCGTTCGAGTACTCGACGAACCGCGTGGTGCTCCACGCGGACCCCGCGGTTCTGCCGCGACGGCGCGCCGCCTGGGCGTCGTGGAACGTGGATGGCGACGATTGCCGCCGGCCGAGCGACGCCCTCACGATGACGTACCACATGAACCGCCTGCAGTCGCTGCCCGGACCGATCCAGTACTCCGTGTCGGTCAATCCAGGCGGCCGGCTCGACCCGTCGACTATCCTCGTCGATCGCCGGATGAGCCACCCCATGTACACGTTCCGGACGCTCGACGCCCAGGCGTCCGTGGCGGACCTCCAGGGCTGGCGTCGGACGTGGTACGTCGGCGCCCATCTCGGGTACGGCTTCCACGAGGATGGCTGCCGCTCCGGCTTCGAGGTCGCGGCGCTCCTCGCCGACCATCGTACGGAGCGGGCGGCATGAGGTCGCACCTACTCGAGGGCCTCGTCCGCCATCGCCGGACGCGCCCGTTCGTCTACGCCCTGGAGCACGGTGTGTACTACGTCGCGCTCGACCTCGACGAGCTCGACGACGTGGACCGCACGTCGCGGCTCCTTGGCCGGAACCGACGACGCGTCCTGGTTTTCCGTGACGACGACCACCTCGTCCCGCCCGCCGGCGACATCCGGGCGTCGTTCCTCGACCATCTACGGGCGCATGGCGAGGACCCAAAGGGCTGGCAGGTCACGCTCGTCACGAACCTGCGTGTGCTCGGCTATGTCTTCAATCCGGCGAGCTTCTTTCTCTGCCGCGACCGGACCGGGGCGCTTCGGGTCGTCGTGGTCGAGGTGCACAACACCCACGGCGAGCGCCATCTCTACACGCTCCGGCCGCGCGGCAACGCCGCCGACTTCCGGGCCTCGATGTCGAAGGAGTTCTACGTGTCGCCGTTCATCGAGACGCGCGGTGGATACACCGTCCGCGTGCGGGACGAGGCGTCGCGGCTCCGCATCACGATCAACCAGGAGCAGCCGGAGGGGCTCTTCCTCCACACGAGCCTCGATCTCGTGCGCCGCCCCTTGACGGACCGCAACCTAATGCGGATGCTGCTTCGCCATCCGTTCGTGACGCACAAGACCATCGGCATGATCCACTGGCATGCGCTCCGGCTGTGGCTGCGCGGCGCCCGATTCCACCGGCATCGCGAGGTGGCCCGATGAACGCGCCCACCGTCGCCGCACGGCGACCGGGCTTCGTCGAATCGCTGCTGGAGCGGGCGGCCTGGCGCGTCGGCCTGGCCGCGGCGGAACGAATCCGCGTCGGGCGGCTGACCGTCGTCCTGCCGGATGGCTCGCAGCGCACGTACGGTGACCCGGCGTCGGCGATGACCGCCGAGATCGGCATCCACGACCGGGAGGCGCTCGTCCGGATGCTCGTTCACGGCGAGACCGGTGGCGGGGAGGGCTACATGGACGGGCTCTGGTCCAGCCCTGACCTCGCCGGGCTGCTGCGCCTGGCCGCGCTCAACCGAGAGCAGCTCGCCCTGTCGGGCGGCTGGTTCCGCGTCCCGGCCCAGCTCGGGCGGACGCTGGCCCACCGGCGGCGACGCAACACCAAGGCGACCGCGCGACGGAACATCGCCGCCCACTACGACCTCGGCAACGACTTCTACCGCCTCTTCCTCGACGAGACGATGACGTACTCCAGCGCGGTGTTCGCGACGCCGGACCAGGCTCTCGCGGATGCGCAGCGGAACAAGTTCCGGATCGTCGCCGAAAATGCGGGCCTGAGGCGCGGGCAGCATGTGCTGGAGATCGGTTCGGGATGGGGTGGCTTCGCGCTGTACGCGGCCGGTGAGCTCGGCTGCCGCGTGACCTCGATCACCATCTCGAGGGAACAGCACCGGCTTGCGACCGACCGGGTTCGCGCCGCCGGCCTGGAGGGCCTCGTCGAGGTCCGACTCCAGGACTACCGCGATGTCCGTGGTACCTATGACGCGATCGTGTCGATCGAGATGCTCGAGGCGGTCGGTGCCGCCTACTTCACGGCGTTCTTCGACGCGTGCGACGCGGCACTGGTACCGGGCGGCCGGATGAGCCTGCAGACGATCACCTTCCCGGACGCCACGTACGACCGACAGCTCCATGGTGCCAACTGGATCCAGACGTACATCTTTCCCGGTGGGCTGTGCCCGTCGCTCGCCGTGATCGAGCGGGCCACCCGCGACACCAGCCTGCTGATCACCAGGGTGTCGGACATCGCCCCCGACTACGTGCGGACCCTGCGGGCCTGGAGAACCCGGTTCAT
>JBGPVC010000057.1:0-16055 GCA_041491485.1 Candidatus Limnocylindria bacterium | reverse complement strand
GTTGGCTGCGCGACGCCAACGCCTACACCGACGCCAACGCCTACACCGACGCCAACGCCAACGCCTACGCCAACGCCCACACCGACGCCCACACCGACGCCCACACCGACGCCCACGCCCACGCCCACGCCCACACCGACGCCCACACCGACGCCCACGCCCACGCCCACGCCAACGCCAACGCCCGTAGGCGACCTCGTCGTGACCCTGACCGCGGCATATCGGGCGGCTTGACAGCCGGCCCTCAGTAGAAGCCCCAGCGAAACATCCGACCACGAACGTGTGGGGAAAGAGTCGCTGGGGCTTCGCCTTGTTCCATCGACGGCCCCGACTGCAGGGCCTGTTCCAGTCCCGCCCCCCGCGACCTCCCGCAAGCGTCCAGCCTCGACGGGCCGACGGGGGCCCATTCTGAGTTCCTGCCCGGTCGCCCGGGGATCAGCTCTCGGTTCGTCACGAGGGCCACAACCGTGGCTGATACGCTCCTTGGCGTGATCGGATCGGAGATCCCCCGCCGCTATCTCATCGCGACAGGCTTGCTTATCGGAGCGGTATCTGGGTTGATGGGGTCCGTCGGCCTTGCCCTCCTGTCGGGAGCGCCGCTGTTCGCGACGACGCACGGGGCTCTGGTCAGCCAGACGGCCCCGCCGCCATCCGGGACGGTCTCGACGCTGCTGCCGGTCGCCGGCGGTCTCGAGAGTGGATCGGTGCCGACCTCCCAGCCGACGGCCGTCCCGACCTCCCAGCCGACGGCCGTCCCGACGGCCCAGCCGACGGCCAGGCCGATCGCTGTGAAGCTCGGCCGACCGACGGAGGGCGGGACGTACGGGGCAACGGTGCCCGTCGCGGCTCTCGGCCAGTACATCACATGGCGCGTGATCATCGACGCGGCGGACGCAGGGAAGGCGTTCGACGTGGAGGTCGCCACCCGGCTCGAAGGTTCATGGACCGGCTGGTCGAAGCTGACGAGCCGGGTGGCGGACGCGCGGGGGACGGTCGTCTTCTCGTGGCGGCAGCGGACGCCCGCTTGGATCAGGGTCCGGTTCGCGCTCCCCACCGGTCCATCGCGGGCCCTCCAGGGTCGTTGGCGCTGACCCGCCGGGCGCTCGGCCATCTCATCGTCGCGGTTCCGAGCGCGTGACGCTGCGCTCGATGAAGACCGCGCGGTTCGCCCGGCGATGACGCCGAACCCGCGACATCGCACCGTCCAGCGACGACGGCCAACTGTTCCTTACGACCAACCCGACATCAGTCGATGTCGCGTCAATCCCCGAACAGCGCCTCGACCGCCTCGCCGAACACCTCGGTATGACGGTCGACGTCGGCCTCGGTCGTGGCCGGCGACATCAGCGCCATGTTGTGGAACGGCGTCATCAGGATGCGGCGGTTCATCGCCCAGAGATGGAGGAAGCGTTCGAGCTCGGGATCCGCATGCGCCCATTGCTCGGCGCCGGTGCGCGGCGGGTCCGGCATGAAGTGGTACTCGGCCCGGGCGCCAAGGCGCGCAACGTGCCACGGCACGTCGCGCTCGCGCAGCACGTCCGACACCCCGGCCGCCCAGCGCTCAGCCAGCGGGATCATCCGCTCGAAGGCCTCGGCCGTGAGGACCTCGGCCAGCGTCGCCCGGGTCGCGGCGAGCGAGAGCGCATAGCCGGCGAGCGTGCCGCCCACACCGCCGACGTCGGAATCCTCGATGGCGATCGAGCCGCGGATGCGGGCCGCGATTTCGGGGCTGAACCCATAGGCGGCGGACGGAATGCCACCGCCGATCGTCTTGCCGATGACCAGCATGTCCGGCTCGAGGCCCCACGCGCCGGTCGCTCCGCCCGGGCCCGCGCAGATGGTGTGGGTCTCGTCGATGATCAGGATCGTGCCGGTCCGGCGGGTGATCTCGCGGACCGCATCGAGGTAGCCGGGCTCCGGCAGGACGATCCCGACATTGGTCAGCGCCGGCTCGATCAGGACCGCCGCGACGTCGCCGTCCGCCAGCGCCGCCTCGAGCCCGGAGGCGTCGTTGAACTCGACCACGCGCGTGGTGTGCGCCACATCGACCTGGGGGCCGACCGAACCGCGGACCGGGACGACTCGGCCGGCATCGTCGAGCATCGCGATCGCCTCATCGACCGAACCGTGGTAGCAGTGGTCGTGGACCACCACCTTGGAGCGGCCGGTGATGTGGCGCGCCAGGCGCAGCGACCAGCGGTTGGCATCTGACGCCGACAGCGCGAACTGCCACGACCCGACGCCGAACCGGCGGGTCAGCTCCGCGCCCACCCAGGCCGCATCCTCGGTCGGGAGCATGTGGGTCACGCCGCGATGGAGTTGCCGCACGACGGCTGCGATGGTTGGCGCGGGCCCGTGGCCGGCCATGGCCCCGGTGTCACCGAGGCAGAAGTCGACGTAGTCGTGGCCGTCGACACAGCGGAAATGGGCGCCACTGGCCGAGTCCACGAACGGCGGAAACGGACTGGCCCACTTGACCATCCAGGGCATCGGAACGCCGTCGAGCAGCGAGCCTTTGGCATCCTCGAAGAGGGCCGCCGAGCGCGGGTGTTCGGCCGCGAAACGCTCCTCCTCGCGCGACATGAGGGTCGCGAGCCGTGCTCGATCGAGAACGCGGCTGGCCATCCAGATCCCTCAGCGCAGGCGGACGAGTGTCATCGCCGCCAAGCATGGTCGGATTGAGCGCTCGGCGCGAGCGAATTGCGTGCACCGAGACCGCCGCGCGGCGACGAGTGTTACGCCAGCCGGCCGGTGGGTCGGGTCAGTGGATCCGGCGAACGAGACCACAGACGTGGCAGCGCGCCACGCCCGACTCGGTATCGATCTCGAGGAAGCTGGTGCAGCCGTTGGTGCTGCAGTAGAGCCGTGACGCGGCGCTGGCGCGACGGCGCAAACGGCGCATGGCCGTGGAACGTCCGGCAACGGACGATGTGGTGGAACGGGACATCATGGTGTGCTGACTTGTGCTTTCTGGCGCGCCGTGATCGCGTGATGGGCGATCGGCTGCGCGGCCGTTTGATGTGGGTCTGCGCGTCGGACGGGAGCGTAGGTTAAGCGCTCTAACCGGTTCGTCGCTGCAGACGGGTTACTCGGGGAGTATGGGCCGGGTCGCCCAGTCCGTCAACCGTACCATCTGCGTGCGGCGAAGCGGCCCAGGCGGTACCCTCGCGGCGACCGGATGATTCAGGTCTCTTCACCGAAGCTTGGTTGATTCCACGACCGGGGCGCAGTCAGACTCGCGCCGACCGGGCTGTCGAGGGAATGCCGGTCGAGCCGGTGCGCGCACCGGTCCCGTTTCGCGGCTGTGCACGGGAGGGCTCGGCCGCGCTTGCTGTGGTTCCGAGGAGGTAACAGGTGACACTGGCATGGCGTGGCGGTGGGCGAGCCGCGAGGATCGGCCTCATCGGGGCGATCCTCGGAGTCGCATTGGTCGGCGTCGCCCCGGCGACGTTCGCTGCCGATTCGATCCAGCTCACCACGCCGTACCCGGCCGTGGCCGTTGCGCCGGGCGCCAAGGTTTCCTTCGACGTCTCGGTGAAGACCCCGAGCGCCACGCGCGTCAATCTGTCGCTCGACCAGGTTCCGACCGGATGGACGGCCACCATGCGTGGCGGTGGTTTCGTCGTCGACGGCGTGCAGACCAACGGGACCGACGCCGCGGTCGTGACCCTCGAGATCACGGTGCCGGCCGATGCCGCCCCGGGCACCCAGCGAGTCACGATCAAGGCGACCAGCGGCAGCACGTCGACGTCGCTCGACCTCGACATCCGGGTCACCCAGAGCGCCGCTGGCGACGTGACGTTGACGACCCAGTTCCCGGAGCTGAAAGGCGTCTCGACCACCAACTTCACGTTCTCGCTCAGCCTCACGAACGACACCTCCGACGACCTGACGTTCGGCGTCGTCGCCGGCGGCCCCGACGGCTGGACCGTGACGGCCGCCGTCGCTTCCCAGGCCCAGGCGGCCACGGCGGTGGTCAAGGCCGGCCAGTCATCCACGATCTCGGTGACCGCCAAGGCGCCGTCCGACGCGACCGCCGGTACCTATCCGATCACGGTCGACGCGACCAGCGGCGACAAGACCGCGCACGCCGACCTCTCGATCCAGATCACCGGCAGCTACAGCCTGACGCTTTCGACCCCCGACGGGCGCCTCAATGCGGGCGGCTCGGCCGGCGGGACGACGGATCTCGGCCTGGTCATCACCAACTCGGGAACGGCCGACGTCGAGAACGTGGAGCTGTCCGCCGCCCCGCCGAGCGGGTGGACGGTCACCTTCGAGCCAACCACGATCACGGTCCCGGCCAACAAGTCGGTCAACGCGACCGCCCACATCAAGCCGTCAGCGGACGCGATCGCCGGCGACTACGTGGTCACGCTTCGATCGACCTCTCCGGCCGCCAGCGCCACGGCCGACATCCGGGTCACGATCGAGACCTCGCTCCTGTGGGGCGCGGTCGGCGTCGCCCTGATCGTCGTGGTCCTGCTCGGACTGTGGTGGACCTTCCGCCGCTTCGGACGGCGATGAGGCGAGCGAAGCCGGCGGTCAGGCGAGGTCCGGCCGCGGACGACGACGCGGTCATCTGGACGCGTCGGCTCACGAAGCGCTACGGCACCCTCACCGCGGTCGACAACCTCGACCTGGTGGTCCATCGAGGCGAGATCTTCGGGCTGCTCGGCCAGAATGGGGCCGGCAAGACGACCACCATCCTGATGCTGCTCGGACTCACCGAGCCGACGAGCGGCGAGGCGCGGGTCATGGGCCTCGACCCGGTACGCGAGCCGCGCCTGGTCAAGCGCCGGGTGGGCTACCTGCCCGATGCCGTGGGCTTCTACGGCGGCCTGAGCGGCCGCCAGAACCTGCGCTACACGGCCAACCTCAACGGTCTGCGCCGGGCTGCGGCGGAGTCGGCCATCACGGACGTCCTCGAGCAGGTCGGCCTGTCCGATCGGGCCAACGATCGCGTGGACACGTACTCCCGCGGCATGCGCCAGCGCCTCGGCATCGCCGACGCGTTGGTCAAGACGCCCGACCTGCTCATCCTCGACGAGCCCACGACGGCGATCGACCCGCTCGGAGTCGTCGAGATCCTCGACCTGCTCCGGAGGCTCGTCAGCGAGCGTGGCCTGGCGATCATGCTCTCGAGCCACCTGCTGACCCAGGTCCAATCGGTCTGCGATCGGATCGGGATCTTCGCCGCGGGCCGGCTCGTCGGACAAGGGACGGTGGATGAGCTGGCGACCACCTTCGGCGACGGGGCGGCGACCATCGAGGTGGGCCTCGAACTCCCGACGCCGGCCGACGTCAGCCGCGCCGAGACCGCCCTCAAGGCACTCAGCGGTGTCACCGCCGTCACCAGGCCGGACCGGGATGGCGAGCCCTGGCAGGTCGCCGTTCGGCCGGCCGAGGCCGAAGGCCGGGTGCGCCAGGAGATCCTCGTCGCCGCCGTCGAGCACGGCCTACGATTGACGACCCTGCGTCCGGTGGTCCCGTCGCTCGACGACATCTACCGCGCTGCGGTCGTGAGGACGGCCGCATGAGCGCCGCGGATACCGTGGTCGAGACCCGGCGCGACCCGCTCCCGCGTGCCGGCTGGCGCGTCGTCGCGGCCAAGGAGCTCGGCGACCACCTGATGAGCGTGCGGTTCCTGGTGCTGCTCATCGTGCTCGGGCTGGCCGCGGCGATCCCCCTCTACTTCGCGGCCGACCAGATCCGTTCGATCGCACCCCAGGCGAGTGGTGCGGCCGCGGTGTTCCTGGCGCTGTTCACCCTTGGTGCCCAGGACATCAGCGTGCTCCGGGTCTACGAATTCGTCGGCATCGTGGCACCGCTGCTCGGGTTGGCGTTCGCGTTCGACGCGGTCAACGGCGAGCGCTCCGAGGGCACGCTGCCTCGACTCCTCGCCCAGCCGATCCATCGTGACGACGTCATCAACGGCAAGTTCGCGGCCGGGATGGCCGTCATCGGGCTCGTGCTCGTGACCGTCGTCGGGTTCATTGCCGGATTCGGCATGCTCCGCCTCGGGATCGTCCCGCACGGCACCGAGATCCTCCGGCTGATCGCCTGGCTGGCTGTGACGTTCCTGTACGTGGGCCTGTGGCTCGCCTTCGGGCTGCTGCTGTCGGTCATCGTCAGGCGCGCCGCGACCGCCGCCCTGATCGGGTTCGGCGTCTGGCTGCTCGTGACGATCTTCGGGCAGCTGATCACGACCCTGGTGAGCGGCATCCTGGCGCCTGCGGCGGACGCGAGCACCGACGCGATCCTGACCAGCCTCCAGCTCCAGCAGTTCGTCGAACGACTGCTGCCGAGCACGCTCTATCGAGAGATCGCGGTGGTCCTGCTCAACCCGTCGGTCAACCAGATCAGCGCGCCGACCTCGATCGGCCAGGTCCAGCAGGCGCAGCAGCAGATCCAGAGCCTGTTCTCGCTCGACCAGAGCTTCCTGCTGGTCTGGCCCCAGGTCGTGGCGCTGGTCGCCCTGGCGGTGATCTGCTTCGCCGCGGCCTACGTCGCGTTCATGCGGCAGGAGGTCCGGGCCTAGCCCGCGCAGCGGGTCAGTGTCGCGGTCAGCCTTCGCGAGCGACCACCCCGATGATCTCCTCGCCGTAGCGATCGAGCTTGGTCGGGCCCACGCCGGGGACTCGCCGGAGCTCGGCGATGGAGCGAGGGCGACTGGCCGCGATCGCCTCGATCGTCGTGTCGTGGAAGACGATGAACGGGGCGACCGCGTCCGCCCGGGCACGCTCCGTCCGCCAGGCACGGAGCGCATTCGAGAGCGGGGAGCGTTCGCTCGGGTCCAGCCGGGGTGGTCGGGCGGGCCGGGCGCCCGACGTGGCATCGCTGCGTGCCATCCGCGACCGGTCCCCCGTCGCCGGAACCATTCCATCGAGGAACCGGGATCGGCTGCGGCGGCCCTCGCGGCCGGTCGCACCGGTTCGCCGGTTCGCCCAGGAAAGCCACAGGTGCCGGCGCGCCCGGGTGATCCCGACGTAGAGGAGCCGGCGTTCCTCGGCCAGCTCCTCGGGCTCGCTGGCCTGGCGGATCGGCAGCGTGCCCTCCTCGAGCGCGGGCAGGAAGACCGCGTCCCACTCCAGGCCCTTGGCCCGGTGATAGGTGAGGAGCTCGACGCCGGTCGGAGCGCCGCCGGCCTCGACCGCTGTCCCTCGCTCCACCTCGGCGAGAAAGGCCGCCGGGCCGGCCGATGGATCTGCCTTGACCAGGTTCTCGGCAAGCTCGAGCAGCGTGACCACCGCCGCGTGGCGCTCGCCGGCGGTCTCACTTCGCGGCGCCTGGTCACGTCGCACGCCCAGCTCGCGCTCGAACGCCGCGGCCAGGAGGTCGACCAGCGGTCCGTCGCCCGGGGTCCGCGCGAGCGAGCGAGCCACCGCGATCGCGCGGCGCACCTCGGGCCGGGCGAAGAAGCCCTCGCCGCGGACGTGGAAGCCAATGCCGGCCATCCTGAGGGCGGCTTCGATTGGTGGGAGCTGGGCGTTCGTGCGGACGAGGACGGCCATCGAGCCGTACGGCATTCCGGCTCGACCAAGCGCCCGGATCGCGGCGATCATCGCGGTGAGCTCCGCCTCGTCGGACGCGAATCCGGCGATCGATGGCGCGGGCCCGCCTGGCAGGCTGGCCACGAGGCGCTTGGCCGGCCGCGCGGGCGCTCCTGGGAGCCGTTCGTCGAGGGCAACGCGGCCCGCGGCCAGGACGCGGTTGGCCAGCCCCAGGACCTCGGGTGTCGAGCGGAAGTTGGTCTCGAGGGTGACCGTCCTGGCGCCTGGATAGCGGGCGGTGAACCCGGTGAGGTACGTGCTGGTCGCCCCGGTGAACGTGTAGATCGTCTGGTCCTCGTCGCCCACCACGGCGAGATCCTGGCGACCGCCGAGCCAGGCATCGAGCAGACCCGCCTGGAGCGGGTTGGTGTCCTGGTACTCGTCGACCGAGAACCAACGGTAGCGGTCGCGCACTTCGGCGGCGACGCCGTCGTCCGACTCGATGAGCTCGATCGTCCGCGCCAGCATGTCCTCGAAGTCGATCATGCCGGCCCGGTCGAGCGATGCCTGGTAGCGGCGGAAGAGCCCGGCCATCAGGTCGACCGGTAGCGGGCCATCTCGGCCCTGAGCCGAGGCCTGCGCGCCATACTCGGCGGGACCGATCCGCCTGGCCTTGGCCCATTCGATCTCCGCGGCCAGGTCGCGGACCGCGAGATACCGGTAGCCTCCCGGGAGCCCGGCCGCGAGGGGCGCGAGGACCGGGACCTTCGACTCGGCGATGCGCGGGGGCTCGCCTCCGCGGACCCGCGGCCAGAAGTGGCGGAGCTGCCGCAGCGCCGCCGCATGGAACGTGGCCGCGGTCACGCCCGGGTGGCCGAGCCCTGAGAGGCGTTGCCGCATCTCCCCGGCGGCCTTGTCGGTGAAGGTGACGACCAGCACGTCACGCGGACGGACGACCCCGGTCGCCAGCGCGTACGCCACCCGTCGCGAAATGACCCGCGTCTTGCCGCTTCCGGCGCCGGCCAGGATGCACAGCGGGCCGGACGTGATCGTGACCGCCTCGCGCTGGGCGGGATCGAGATCGGCGAGGAGGGACTCGGCGTCGCGCGCTGGCACCGGACCATCGTACCGGCGCTGGCTTCACAGCCAATCAACGGTCGATGGGCGACACCAGCGTCGACCCCGAGTCGCAGCGCTCTTCCTGGGCTACCCGACCCAGACCGTGGAGCTTTACGCTCCGGGCGAGTCGTCCGTGTCTACCGGCGGCGCAGGCTGGGTGTTGCCGGCGTTCGGCGCGGGCGGTGGCGCCGTCGGCGCGGCCGAGCTCGTTCCGGGTGCCGCCGCCGTCAGCTGGTACTCCTGCCAGGCGCCCCAAAGCATGAGGACGGCGCCCGCGGCCGTGACGATGCCGGCGAGGATCGCCCCCGCGACGAAGCCGTACCCGACGAGGCCCAGCAGTCGCAGCATGTCCAGCAGGGTCAGCAGCGCGCCGATCGCGACGATCGCGCTGATCACCAGGATGATCGTGGCTACGGGAGCCGGCCAGGTGATGTTCTGGCTCGGTGCGTACTTCAGGTACAGGATGACCAGCACCGCAATGGCGCCGATGAGTGAGAGTCCGCCGCCGCCGATTCCATAGGACGCGGTCAGCCCGATGATCCATCCAACCGCGATGGCAAGCGCGCCCCACGCCGTCAGCCGTTCGCGTGGGTTGAGCTTGCTCCAAATCTCCTGGATCTGCGCCACCCGTTCGCCTCCTTCACCTGCGTCGGTTCATGCTGCCGGCCGGAGCTTCCGCCGTGCGCGCAAGAGTACTCACGGTGGCAACCGAATGCCATAGGCATTCCAGGCGTCCGATCCAGCCGATCTGCAGGCCGTCGCCCCAGCCGTTCCAGCGCCGCATCGCCACCTCCGGGCATACATCGTGCGCCTTGGAGCCGGGCCGCGTGCTTGCCCCGCGGCTGCCGAGGTGGCCGCTATCCGCGGCTCAGAACGGCGGCCAGGGCACCGCCGGCCAGGTCGCCGAGGGGAACGGGAAGTGGCCCGTCGCCAGGAGCTCGTCCGTGCGCCGGGCCGTCGCCCGCACCTCGGTCCTGGACAGGAGCTCGCGCAGCTTCGGGCCCAGGTCGCGGTCGAGGGCGGCGAGGATCCGCTCCAGTCCCTCGATCTCGTCCGGCGCGAACGGCTCGCCGCGCCAGCCCCACAGCACCGTCCGGAGCTTCGGCACGGCCGAGAAGCAGACCCCGTGGTCGACGCCGTGGATCCGCCTCGCCCCATCGACCGGCAGGATGTGGCCGCCCTTGCGGTCCGTGTTGTTCATCACCGCGTCGAGCACCGCCATGTGGCGCAGACGAGGGTCGTCGCCGACGACGAGCTCGACGACGTCGACCTCGGGATCCGCCTCCACGAACGACTGGACCATGCCTTCGCCAAACGGACCGTCGCGAAGGACCGTTGGAGGAACAATCCCCCATCCGGTGGCCTCGGATACGTGCCACGCGGCCACCTCGCGCCGTGCCAGCGTCCCGTCGGGGAAGTCGCTGAGCGGACGCTCGCCGAGGGTCGGCTTGTAGATCGCGTGCAGCGTGATCGGCGGCTCGGGCTCGGGGCAGGCCCGCGTCACGGTCGCCAGCATCGCGTTGTTGGACGACCCCACGACCCGCCCGATGATCTCGAGGTCGCCGTCGCGAAGGACCTCCAGGGTCGTTGCGGGGTCGAGCACGGCGGTCGGTTTCGGGCCGCTAGTTGACGAAGTGCCCGTTCTGGCGCGGGCAGATGTGGCCCTGCGGGTCGAGCGGGTTGCCGCACAGCGGGCAGGGCGGCCGGCCGGCCGCGACCACGCGGTCAGCGCGGGCCACGAACGATCGCGCGGCGTCCAGGCTGATCCGGACGCGCAGCAGGTCGGGGCCGTCCTCGTCCTCGTCGTCGTCCTCGTCGGGATCGATGACCTCGCCGTCCTCCGACTGGGCACGCGCCTCGACGAGCACCCGGCCGGCGCCGCCGTCCCAGCCGAGCGTCAGCGATCCGGCACGGAACGCCTCGTTGAGCGGCTCGTCGAGCGGGGCGCTGTCGTCGGGGAGGGCCGCGTCTGCGAGCGCCGCCTGCGATACACCGCGCCGCTCCAGCTCAGCCACCAGCTCGCCGAGCCGTTGCGCGAGCACCGCCACCTGGACCTTCTCCATCACCACGCTGACGACGCGCGGGCCGTCGCGCGCCTGGAGGAAGAACGTGCGATCCCCGGGCTGGCCGACCGTGCCGGCCACGAACCGTTCAGGTGGATCGAAGAGATAGCGTCGTCGAGGCATGGCTGGACTCTATGCGATTCGCGCCGATCCCGCGACGACGCCGTCGGCAGGCTCGCCCGGTGGTCCGGGCGGGTCAGGCCACATCGAACGCGACCGAGTCCCAGCCGCGCGCCCCGTCCGGCGCGGGTGGCGTCGGTGTCTCCGTCTGGACGGCTCCCGTCCCGTCCGTGGCTCGAACCTGCACGACGTGGTGGCCCGGCGTCGCAGCCCACTCGTAGACCCATTGCACCCAGGTGGAATCCGAGATCGGCGTTGACAGGCGAGCATCGGCCCAGGTCCCGTCGATGCCGACCTCGACCTTGACGACGCCACGATCAGGCGCCCAGGCGATCCCGGCGATCGGCACCTGGCCGGCCGCGACCTGGCCGCCGCGCGGCGTGTCGATTCGCGACTGGGTCAGGATCGGGGCCTCCTTGGCCCACCCGAGCGGGACCCAGTAGCCATCGAACGCCTCGAGCGTCGTCAGCTCGAGCTCCTTGAGCCACTTGGTCGCCGACACGTACCCGTACAGGCCCGGGACGATCAGGCGTGCCGGATAGCCATGCGCGGGGGGCAGCGGCTCGTCATTCATCTTCACGGCGACCATCGGTTCACGCGACGGGTCCATCACCCACGCGGTCGGCATCCCGGCCGTCCAGCCGTCCACGGAGCGTCCGACGAGCTGTGTCGCGCCGGCCTGGACACCGGCCATCTCGAGCACGTCGCGCAGCCGGACGCCCGTCCATTTCGCGTTGCCGACCAGCCGCCCACCGACCTCGTTGCTGACGCAGGAGATCGTCACGTACTGCTCGAACATCGGCAGCCCGATCAGCTCGTCCCAGGTCAGCACCGTCTCGCGATCGACCATGCCGTGGATCCGCAGCGTCCAGCCATCGGTGCTGACGCCCGGGACGAGGATCGAGGTGTCGATCTTGTAGAAGCGGTCGTTGGGCATGACGATCGGGGTGAGGCCGGGGATCGTCGGCGAGAGGTCCGTGCCCGCGGCGAGCGGCGGTGCCGTCTCGGCGGGCGGTGGCAATGCGGCCGCGGCTCCGGCCGGCGGAAAGCGCTGGCGGTCGAGCAGCGCTCGTCCGGCCAGGCCGCCGACCGCCGCCGCGACGCCGACGCCGGCCGCCCTGGCGAGGAACGAGCGGCGCGACCAGTCGGGCATCTGGCCGACCGGGCCGCCGATTGCGGACTGGCGCCCGGCGCGGACCGGCGTGGGCGTTCGTCCCGTGCGTGGCAGCCAATCCAGGATCCAGAGACCTGACCCGACCGAGACCGCGGCGGCGACGGCGACCATGCCCGCGTTGGCGACCGGGTCGCCGAGCGCCGCGATGAACCCGATCACGCCGAAGGCCGAGAACCCGGCCGCTCCGAGCTCGAAGCGCCGGCGCGCCAGGACGCCGAGCCCGGCTCCGACCACCAGGGCGACCGCGACGACCAGGATCTCCAGGGCGAGCTTGTCATTGGTCCCGAACCAGGACACCACCAGGTCCTTGGCGCCCGGTGGCTGGAGGTCGATCACGACCTGCCCGACGGCCGCCACCAGCGACGTCCCGCCGGGCAGGAGCCCGGCAAGGAATTCCGAGGCGCCGAGCGCTCCAGCCGCCGCGGCGGCGCCGGCGAGGGCGTACCGCCAGTCAACCCCGCGCTGGGCCCCGGTGGCGCTGGATTCGGCGGTCGACGTGGTCACCGGGGCATCATCGGGGAAGCGTGTGACATTCCGGTGTCACCCGGCTCGCGCACGCCGGTCGCGAACGGCCCACCGACGGCTGCCCGCCGGTCATTGACGCAGGCGTGCCCAGGTCCTGCCGTCGCGATGCTGGACCGCGATCGGCAGCTGGAACGCCCGGCTGAGCACGTCGTCGGTCAGGACCCCGGCGAGCGGGCCGGCCCCGACCAGCGCACCGGCGCACAGGACGAGCGCATGGGTGAAACCCGCCGGGATCTCCTCGACGTGGTGGGTGACCAGCACGATGGCCGCCGGGCGCTCGTCGCCCGCCAGGAGCGACAGGTCGCGCAGGAGCGTCTCGCGGGCCCCAAGGTCGAGGCTCGCCGCCGGTTCGTCGAGCAGGAGCAGGTTCGGGTCCGGCATCAGCGCCCGGGCAATCGACACGCGCCGCCGCTCCCCGGCCGAAAGCGTGCCGAACGGATGGTCGGCAACCGCCGCGATCCCGAGCCGACCGAGCAGCTCGCGGGCACGCGCGCGATCGGCGTCGGTGAAGATGTGCCACCAGGGTTCCGTGGCGGCATGGCGGGCGGTCATCACCAGGTCGATCGGCGTCAGATCGTCGCGCAGGTGGAGCTCGACCGCGCTTCCCGCTGCCCCGATCCTCCGCCGGACCTCGCGCGAATCCACCCGCCCGTAGCGCGCCCCGAGCACGTCGACCGTCCCGCTGGTCGGCCACAGCGTGAGGCCCACGACCGACAGGAGGGTCGTCTTGCCCGACCCGTTCGCTCCGATCACGGCCCACCGTTCGCCTGGTCCGACGCGCCAGTCGAGCGGTCCGAGGATCGTTCGACCGCCTCGCCGGACCGTCACGCCGCGGACCTCGACGATCGCCGGGTCGGGATCGCTCACGAGGCCGCGGGCGACGCGTCGGCCGATGGGCTGGCGGACGGCGGCGGGATGATGTCGGGCGACGGGGTGATGTCGGGCGGCGGCGTGACCTCCGGGCTCGGCGACAGCTCCACCGATGGGCTTGGCTCGGGCGAGATCGAGGGCGCCTCCGACGGCGTGGGGCAGGGGACAGCGATGGGCGCCTCCGAGCCCCCGGGCGAGCCGCCCGGGCTCGGCAGCTCGAACGAGGGAATCACGCCACTCGCGTCCGGCGTAGGCAGCGGGACGCAGCTGGGCGACGGGCTCGGCGAGGCACAGCCATCCCCACCGAGCAGCGGGCCCCAGGACGCGCCATATGGCTGGAACCGCCCGTTGTAGAAGTAGCTCGTCCGACTGCGATCGGAGCCGCCCGCGGTTCCGGGGCCGATCGCTGCCCGGCGCAGCCAGTCCTGGTCGGCCGCCATCCAGTTGCTGAACCGGGATTCGTACCCCACCTGGCTCAGGACGGCGTCGCCGCACACGCCGGGCGAGAGCTGGTTCTTGGGCTCGGTCCCGGCGATGAACCACTCCTTGACCGACGGGCCGCCGGAGGTGGCGAGCAGCCCGGTCCACGGATCGATGTTGGCCTGGGTCAACCCGTCCGCGGGCGCCGCGAAGTCCTCGACCGGCCACGTGGCGCTGGCCTCCTGGAGGAACCCCTGCCAGACGTACGTGGACACGTCGATCGAAAAGAGCGGCGCCTGCGCGGTGGAGACCAGGCTGTTGTCGGAGTTGCCGTTCCAGACGCCGACCGCGAGGGCGTAGGCACCCACCGCCCGGTCCGCCTCCGTCGGTGGCGCGATGTAGCCGTAGGCGTTGAGGTCCTTCGCATCGTTGTTGGTGCCGGTCTTGAGCGTGGCCGGACGGCGTCGATCCGGGCCGGCGATGGCGAACTTGCCCCAGAACGGGTTGATCTTCGGGTTGGTGTTACCGCTCAGGATGTCGGTGACGATGAACGCGGCCTGCGGGCTGACGACCGGGGTCCCGGGCGGTGGCTGGTAGGGGGGCGGCAGATCGGTGCCGTTCCTGTCCTGGATGTTGAGGATCGTGGTGTGGCCGATCACTCGGCCCCCATTGGCCAGCGTGCCGTAGGCGGTCACGAGGTCCACCGGCCGGACCTCCTGCACGCCGAGGGCGAGCGAAAGGCCGGCCTGGGTCTGGTCGGTCTGGAAGGTCATCCCGAAGTCGCGCGCCTTGGCGAAGACGTGGTCCGGCGTGTTGATCGCCATCGCCCGGACCGCCGGGATGTTGAGGGAGAACTGGAGGGCGTTGCGCACCCGGACCGGGCCACGCTCCAGGAGGTCGGCGTCGTTCGGGGTGTAGCCGCCACCGAAGTCGGTCGAGACGTCCATCAACATCGTCCCCGCGGTCAGGGTGTGATCGTCGATGCCCGTCACGTAGTTGAAGGGCTTGAAGGCGGATCCCGGCTGCCGGTAGCCATTGCCGGCCACGTCGAACTGGGGCTGGAACTCCGGCCGGTTCGAGGTGGCGTAGTAGCTGGCGCTGCCGACGTAGGCGACCAGCTCGCCGGTCTGGTAGTCGTACGCCACGAGCGCCCCGTTCCGCAGCGTCTTGCTTCGGAGGTTCGCCATCCACGGCTCGAGCTTGTCGAAGCCGAGCGCCTTGGCCGCCGCCGTGGGGTCCTTGGCGTGGGGCACGATCACGGCGGCGCGGACCCACTTCTCGGCGAGCTTCTGGAGCTTGACGTCCAGGGTCGTGATCACGCGGAGCCCGCCGGCGTCGAGTTGTGCGCATGACGGCTGGTCACCGCACAGCTTCTGGGTCAGCTCGTCGCGGACGGCCCACACGAAATGCGGCGCGATCCAGTGCGGCGTGGCCTGGCTCGCCAGGACGACTTGCTCATGCGTCGCCGCCTCGAAGTCGGCCGGCGAGTAGGTCGTCCCCGACATCGGCGTTCGGCCGCTGGCGAGCAGGTCGAGGATCGCGTTCCGCCGCGCCACGATCACCGAGTCGTCCGGGACCGTCAGCTGGCTCTTGCTGGCCGGGCAGTCGACACCGTCGGCGACCGTCACCGCGCAGTGCTCGACGGCGTTCCGGACCAGGTCGTAGTTGGACGGGGACTTCGGAAGGCCGGCCAGGATCGCCGCCTGCGCCGGGTCGATCTTCGACAGGTCGATCCCGAAATACGACTCGGCCGCCGCCTTCACGCCGTAGCTCTGGTTGCCGTAGTAGTTCTGGTTGAGGTAGGCGGTGATGATGTCCTGTTTGCCGGCTTCACCATGGAAGTACTGCGTGACCCGGACCGACTGGATGATCTCCCTGAGCTTTCGCTCGAGCGTCCGGCTGGGATCCTGGACGAGTGCCTGATCCAGGAGCCGCGCCCTGACCAGCTGCTGGGTGATCGTCGACGCGCCTCGGGCGTCGCCACGCAGCGAGCTCCACGCCGCCGACACGATGGCAACCGGATCGAAGCCGGCGTTGTCCCAGAAGGTCTTGTCCTCGACGGCGGTGGTCGCGTCGAGCAGCACGGGTGGGATCTGGTCGAAGGTCACGACCTCCCGCTTGGCGTTGCCGAAGCGAGCCAGCTCGATCTGCCCGGTCCGGTCGTAGATGACCGTCTCCTCGGGCAGCTGGTACTGGGTCAGCTGGCTGGGCGGCGCCAGGTCCGACGCTAGGGCGACATAGAGGCCGACGGTCGCGAGGGCGCCGATGATC
>JBGPVC010000056.1:0-16069 GCA_041491485.1 Candidatus Limnocylindria bacterium | reverse complement strand
CGTCAGGTGGTGCCGCGGGGTCGGTTGGCTCCGCCTCGCGTCGATCGCCCGATGGGCGAGGCGCAGAAGGGTCCGGCCCGCCACCGTTCCTCGCCGGTCGATCGGATGAGGGTCGAGGCTTGGCGGGCAGCGCCGCGGACCGCCTGGCGTCGGGAGGCCAGGATGCCGGCGCCCCCCTCCTGACACCGTCGCACTCGAGCGAGGCCGCACCGCCCGACGCGGAGCTCGCGGACCTCGTGGGCCAGGCCAGGTCCGGCGAACGCCCGGTGCACGGCTACCAGCCACCGGCTCGGCCCGGCAGTCGTCCGCGGGTCAGCTCCACGAGATCGGCGCCGCCGCGCGACGCGATCGTCGGCCCGGCCTGGGAACGGTCGCGTCGCTTCGAGGCCTACCCCACCATCCGGACGCGAGTCGGCATGCCGCAGCTGCCTCGTGTCGCGGTGCTCGCCGTGGCCCTGGCCATCGCCGCGCTCGGCCTCTTCTTCCTGCCTGCCCTGCTCGGTGTCGGCGGCGGCGGAGGCACCGGTGTGGTGGGCTCAGCCAGCCCCAGCGCGAGCCAGGGCGTCGAGTCAGGCAGTCCGGAGCCGTCGGTCTCGGTGGCCCCGACGGCGCAGGTGTACGTGATCAAGGCGGGTGACACGCTGTCCAAGGTCGCCAAGCGGTTCGGGGTGACCCTGGAAGAGCTCCTTGCCGCCAACAAGGACACGATCACCAACCCGGACAAGATCGCGATCGGCGACGAGATCGTGATCCCGTCCACGGCGCCGGACGTGATCAACGGCGCATCAGCGGTGCCGTCGCCCTCGTAGGGACCGGTCGTCGCGCCCCGCGACCGGGGACGGGTCTGGCATCCTCGCGCCGAGCGCCGGCGATCTATCGCGGCGCGATGTTGATCGCGGTGATCTTCCCGGCTTCCACGCGGAACGTCGCGTCGATGTGCCGGCTCTGCGCCCCCGGTCGAACCACCAACAGGTCCGCCTCGTAGGTGTTGCCGGTGTCGCGGATCTCGCCGGGAATCATCTTCAGGCCGGCGTCGCCGCGGAGGAACCACCCGCCGACGCGTTCGACCCCGCGCAGCGTCTGGACGCTGTCGCCAACGTGCACGCGCATCTCGGTCTTCTCGTCCATCAAGGCCACGGCGGCCTCGCGATCGCCCCCGTTCAGCTTCTCGAAGAACTCTTCCATCGTCTCGACAGCACCCATGGGCGGAGTGTACCGTCGGGCGCCCATGACCGCCGACGCCCTTGCGCGCTCCGACTCCATCGCCCTCGCGGAGGCCTGGCCACTCTTCGGCCTTCGGATCCGCAGCCAGCGGGCGTCAATGCGCCTGCCGACCGAGTCCGACCTGCTGCGGCTGATGGCCGTGGCGAGGGCCGGCATCCACCCGGACGGCGAGATGCCGTTCGGCGTGGCCTGGTCGATCGCGCCAAGCCCGGACTTCGAGCGGGGATTCCTTCGACACCACTGGGACACCTGGGCGCACTGGGCACCGGAGTCGTGGACGCTGAATCTGATGGTCGAGCTCGATGGAGCGCCGATCGGGAGCCAGTCGGTGCACGCCGAGCAGTTCTCGGTCTTCCGGACCGTCAACACCGGTTCGTGGCTCGGGCGGAGTCTCCAGGGGCGCGGCCTCGGCACCGAGATGCGCTCCGCCGTCCTGGCCTTTGCCTTCGACGGTCTCGGGGCGGAGATGGCGGAAAGCTCGGCCTTCCTCGACAACGCGGCCTCGAACCGCGTCTCTCGAAAGCTGGGGTACGAGGAGAACGGCCGAGGCATGCTGGCACCCGAGGGGATCGCCCGCGAGACGCAGCGGTTTCGAATGACGGTTGCCGGTTGGCGGTCACAACCACGCCCGCCGGTCACGGTCGAGGGACTCGAAGCCTGCCGGGAGCTGTTCGGGGCCTGACAGCCGCGAGGCTTGGGGTGGCCTCGCCATGCCGAGCCGAGTCCCGACCGTCTGTCAACCGGTTGCGCGCCGATTTGCCGCCCGGACAACAGACAGTTGTTGCGCGAGGCTCAGCCACCGTACGGCCCTGATTCCTTGCTGCCGCAGCAACGCATCCACACATCGGGAGTCGAACGGCTGGCTGGCACAGCAGATGGCAACGACTCCATGCACCGATTGCGTCGGTCGGAACGTCCCGCGGTCGGTTGTTTGCTGTGGAGGCAATGCCAACGCCGATGGTTGCTGCCCCCGCAACGATCAAACGATCCGAGGCCCAACGGCTGGCCGCCCTACCCGCCGTGACAGGTCGGCTCGTGCGCCATCGCCGCCAGGATCCGCTGCCCGGGCCCTCCTAGAACCCGCCGCCGGCGCCACCCCCACCGCCGCCGGAACCGCCGCCTGAGAACCCGCCACCGCCCGACGACGCCGGCGAGTTGCCGATCGTGCCGAGCGACGACATCATCCCGCCGATGTCCGGGATGCCCGAATTCGAGAAGAGGCTGCTGCCGCTCCCACCGGCGCCAGCCCCGAGGAACGGCGTTCCGCCTGACGTCTGATACCAGATCGGGAAGTACGGGATGAGGCCCGCCGACCGACCCTGCTGGACGTCCTCGAGGCTGCGCGTCAGGACACCTTCGATCTGGTGCTGGAGGCCGAGAGCGGTCCCCCAGACGACCGCCTGGTCGGGCGTGTCGAGCCAATCCAGCTTGGCCTCATCGACGACCTGCTGCATTGAGCGTGCCTGGGCCATCGTGTGCTGGAGCGTTCGCCGGTAGGCCGCCAGCATTGCCCGGACCATCGCGCCGGACATGGTGACGGCCGGCATGCTCCGGGCGAAGAGGATCACCACGACCCCGCCGACGATGCCGGCTCCGCCGATCAAGGTCAGGCCGGCAAACGGGATCGCCAGGCCGACGACGAACGCGATCGACGCCACGACGATGGCGACCACGCCGCGGATCGCCCACGCCGTGACGACCTTGCTCGGCTGCCGGGCGAACCAGCCGCGGGCCACGACATGGGATTCGAGGGCACGGTCGAAGCCGGCGACTTTCTCGCCGAACTTGGTCACGTCCTCGGGGTCGATGTACGAGCCCTCGGAGGTCCCGCCGATGGAGCGGAGGTCGCGCAGGGCGAGCTCCTCCGCCGGTCCGATCGGTCGACGCGCGTTCCGCGCGCGCTGAGCCTCGATCTCGGCGTCGGCGCGAGCCGGGACCACGTCGATGCCCACCTTCTTGCCTCGCCCGAGGAGGCCGGTCTCCTCCTGGCGAAAGGCGATGAGCCCTCGACTCGCCAGGTCGAGCATCGCGGTGGTGAGGGCGCGCCGGGACGTGCCGCCGTCCATCACGACGGCCCCGGCCGCGGCGGTCAGCTCGGGTGGGGGCGCCGGCATCAGGACCGACGGATCGTCGAGGTAGACCGGGTCCTTGCCAAAACGGCGCCAGTGGAAGAACGCCCAGCCCGATAGTCCCAGCAGCACGGTCGGCGCGCCGACGAGTCCCACAACGGCGTTGACCTGGCGTGAGACCTGGAGGGCGGCGGCATGCTCCGGCGTGGCTGCCGCGTCGATCTTCTGGAGGGCAACGGTGAGCGCGCCGTCGAAGTCGGCGGATTGCAGGTAGGGGAGCATGTCGTTGTCGAAGATGCGCTGGCGCTCATCGTTCGAGAGGTAGGCCGCCTCGAAACCGGGCCCGGCATACAGCTGGACCTGTCCGTGCTGGAGATTCGGCTCCAGATCGAAGAAGATCGCCAGCCCGTCGTCGAAGCCGGCGCGTCCCACACCCCATTGGTTGATGAGCGCCGCCGCCTTGGCCCGCGTCCCGTCCGTCGTCAGGTCGTACGAGCCGCTGTCCTGCGTATAGACGACGACTCCCGCGGCCGTTCGCGCCTCGATGGCGTGGATCGTCGCCTCGGCATTGGCGATCGCGCCGGCCGACAGGATGCCGGCGAAGTCGTAGACGGCCCGCCCGGCGGTCGGCTGTGGAAACGGCGGGCCGGGTGGCGGTGCCGATGGCGAGGCGGCCGACGCGGTACCGGCAGCACCGGCGGCGAAGGCAAGGCACCAGCCGAGGATGCCGACCATGGAGAGCGCGCGGCGACGGCGAGTCATCTGTTCACCCCTGGCGAGCGCGCAGCCGCCGGACGAGCTCGGCCGCCTGTTCGTATCGTCCAAAGCTTGGCATGACGTAGGTGCCGGCGACGCGAGATTCGACCCGGTCGAGGAGGTCGAGGGTCAGCTCGAGCCCGACCTCGGCGCCACGATCGCCGGCTTCCCGGAGCGCGTCCCTCGTTCTCGCGGGGATCGTGATTCCGGGTACCTCGTTGTGCAAGAACTCGGCGTGCCGGGTGCTCTGCAGGGGGAGCACGCCGAGCAGGACCGGTACCGGGAAACCGCCCGTTCCGAAGCGACGCTCCGCCTCGGCCAACATCGCTTCGACCTGGTCCTCGTCGTAGAGCGGCTGGGTCATGACGACATGCGCGCCGGCCGCGAGCTTTCGCTCCAGGCGATCCCACTCGGTCGCGGCGTCGGCGGCGGTCGGGTCGAGGGCGCACGCGATCGTGAACCCGGCCGGCTCGCCGATCGGGCTGCCGGCCGCGTCCTCGCCGCGATTGAGCCTGGCCAGGATCTCGACCAGGCCGATCGAGTCCACGTCCCAGACGCCCGTTCCGGCCGGATAGTCGCCGACGCGTGGCGGATCGCCGGTGAGCGCCAGGATGTCGCGGACTCCCAGGGCGTGCGCGCCGAGGAGCTCCGACTCGAGGGCCATCAGGTTCCGGTCGCGCGTCGTGACGTGGACGACGCATTCGAGGTCGAGGTCGTGCTGGATGCCGAACGCCACGGCCAGGGCGCCCATCCGGACCCGCGCCATCGCGGAGTCGCTCACGTTGACGACGTCCACGCCGGCGGCCTTGAGCAGTCGGGCCGCGTCGATCGTCCGCTCGATGCGCACCGAGCGTGGCGGGTCGATCTCGACCGAGATCACGAAGCGACGGTCGGCCAGCGCCCTTGCCAGCCCGGTCGGCCGCGTGGCTTCGGCGGCTGGCTCGGCGGGAGCGGCTGGCGACTCGATCCGGATGGCCGCCGGCTCGGCGGCCGTGGGCCCGGCGGATCCGGCCGCGATCCCGTCGAGGGCGAGGCGCATCGCGGCGATGTGCCCGGGCGTCGTCCCGCAGCAGCCACCGAGCACGGCCCCGCCGGCCGCCAGGAAGCGCGGCACCATCCGGGCGAGGTATTCGGGACTGGCGGCGTAGACGAACTGTCCCTCGATCCGCTGTGGCAATCCGGCGTTGGGCATGATCGAGCGCCGCGACCCGGGCCCCGGCCCGGCGGGCTCCACGGCCTCGGCAGGCACTGCAGATGCCGCCATCGCCTCGAGCGATTCGACGCAGGCCTCCGGGCCTCCGCCGCAGTTGACCCCGATCACGTCCGCGCCCGCCGCCGCGAGCGCCGCCGCAGCCGCCGCGGGCGTCGTCCCGTCCGGCAGCTGCAGCTCCTCGCCGTAGGTGAGCTGGGCGACGATCGGCAGGCTCGCGGCCCGACGCGCCTCGTCGATCGCCACCAGCAGGTGCTCCAGCAGCGAGAACGTCTCGAAGATGAACAGGTCGACGCCACCCTCGAGGAGGCCGTCGAGCTGCTCGCGGACGGCCACGCGAACGGCCGGCTCGCCCAGCCGCACCAGCTCCCGGGTCGGTGCGCCGAGCGGGCCGACCGAGCCCGCGACCCAGGCGTCGCGCCCGACGACGTCGCGTGCCTCCCGGGCGAGCTGTGCCCCGCGCCGGTTGAACGCGGCCGCCCGATCGGCCAGGCCGTGCGCCGCCAGGCGGACCCGGTTGGCGCCGAAGGTGGCCGTCTCGATCAGCTCGGCCCCGGCCTCCAGGTATTCACGGTGGATCGCCCCGATGATCTCCGGACGCGTCGCGACGAGCTCGTCGAGGTTCGCCCGTTGCGGGATGCCTCGCGAGTAGAGCAGCGTGCCCATCGCGCCGTCCGCGAGCAGCGGGCCGGCGGCCAGCCTGGCCAGGAACCGGTCGCGCTCGCTCTGCGCCGGGTCCGGCATCCGGCTCACGGCACGCCTGGCGGTCGCGGGCCCGCGGCCACGCCCGCCCTCCGGCGCCCGACCCGCAGCGTGCCGTCAGGGTCGAGGAGGACCTGGGCCGGTCGTGGCCGGCCGTTGTAGGCAGACGACTGCGACGCCGCATAGGCGCCGGCGTCCGCGATGGCCACCAGATCGCCGCGCCGGAGCGGCGGAAGGTCGTGGATGCCGAGCGAGTCCGTGGATTCGCAGATCGGGCCCTCGACGCTGGTTGCCCCTGCGGACGGCTCGGCGGATCGAGCCGCGGTCGGGCGATGGCCGTCGCAGGGCCGCCCGAGTGAGGTCAGGGCGACGACCGCGTGGCGCGCCCCGTACAGGGCCGGTCGGATGAGCTCGGTCATGCCGGCATCCAGGACGACCTGACGCCCACCGCGCTCGCGTGCGTGGAGGACGGAGGCGAGGAGCCAGCCGGCCCGCGCGACGAGGAATCGCCCGGGCTCGATGGCGAAGCGGACCGGCCGTCGATCGTTCGGGATGGCCGCGAGGAGGGCCGGCAGCTCGCGGGCAAAGCGGGCCGGACCGGGCGCCGGCTCGCCGGCGGCAAAGACCGGGAAGCCGCCGCCGACGTCGAGCGTGTCGAAGGTCTCGATCGCTCCACGCCACAGGGCCGTCACCGCCAGCGCCCGACGGACCGCGTCCCGCCAGGCATCGACGGCGCCGAGCTGCGACCCGACGTGCAGGTGGATCCCGCGCGGCCTGAGTGGACCGTCCGCCCCACCGCCGGCCTCGATGGCCGCCGCAAGCTCGGTCTCGTTCATCCCGAACTTGGAGCCGCCGGCCCCGACGGCGAGCCCAGGCATCGTTTCGGGAACCACGTCGGGATTGAGCCGATAGAGCACGTCGAGGGTGGCCGAGGGACCGGCCACCCGGGGAAGGACCTCCGCCAGCGCGGCCGCTTCCTCGGGGGATTCGATGGCGAGCCAGCGCAGTGGCCGCCCGTGACGAACGGCCCCGGCGGCGGCGTGCAGGTCGGTCTCAGTCTTGCCGATCCCCTCCAAAGTGATCTCGCCGTTGGGGATGCCCGCCCGCGCGGCGGCCGCCCACTCGCCCCGCGACACGACGTTTGCGCCGAAGCCGTGCCGGGCGACCGCAGCCACGATCGCCGGCACGTCGTTGGCCTTGATCGAGAACTGACGGATCCACGGATCGGGAAACGCCGCCCGGATCTCGGTCGCGGCCTCGGACAGGGTCGCCAGGTCGGTGACGTAGAGCGGCGTCCCGAACCGGCGGGCGGCCCGCCACAGCGCCTCGGGATCAGTCGGGGACGACAAGCCGCGCGACGGTTCCGACTGCGCTCAGCACGAGCGACCCGATGACCGCGGCGACCAAGGTGTCGGCGGTGAGGAGGTTGGGCGGAAACTTGCCGACTGTCAGGTCGAACCCGGTCGAATTGGCGACGTACGCCGTCGCCAGCAGCAGGCCGCCGTTGATGACGAAGCCGATCAGGCCCATGGTCATGAGGTTGAGCGGGAACGCGAGGATCCGGACGATCGGGCCGATCAGCCCGTTGACGACGCCGAAGATGACGGCGAGCACGAGGAGCCCGGTCAGCTCCCCGTCGTAGCTGACGAACTGGGACAGGAACTTGGTCAGGACGTAGAAGGCCACGGCCGTGATGACCGTGCTGACGACGAAGCTTCTCACGGCGATCCCTCCGCTCGTACAACGACACGGCCCCCGACGACCGTCAGGGCCAAGGGTACCGCGCCAGGGTGGCCTCGAGGCCGGCTTTCACCGCCGGCCACTCGTCGGCGATGACGCTGAAGTAGGCGGAGTCCCGGAGCGACCCGTCGGGCATGATCATGTGGCTGCGGAAGATGCCTTCGAACGTTGCGCCGATCCCCGCAAGGGCCGCTCGCGACCGCTCGTTCCGGGCGTGCGTCTTGAACTCCACGCGATTCGCGCCGAGGATCTCGAAGGCGTGGCCGAGCTGCAGCAACTTGGCCTCCCGATTGGCCCCGGTCCGCTGGAATGCCGTGCCGACCCAGGTCCAGCCGATCTCCAGCCGGCGGTGCTCGGGCACGATCGACATGAACCGGCTGCTGCCGATCGCCCGTCCCGAGGCGAGATCGATCGTGGCGAACGGCTGCTCCGAGCCGGCCTCGGCGTTGGCCAACGCGGTCTCGAGCCAGCGCTCGAGTCCTGAGGAATCCTGGGGCCGCGCGATCGTCCAGCGCCACAACGCCGGGTCGAAGGCGACAAGGGCGAGGTCGGCGACGTGGTCCCGCTGCAAGGGTTCCAGACGCACGCGTGACCCCACGAGGACCGCAGGCTGCACCCAGGTCTGGGGACGTGGCTCTGGCATCCGGGCATGGTAGCGGGCGGCCGCCGAAACCGGGAACGCGGTGGCGGCGTAGCAACGGGCATTCGGCACCTACTGCTTCGGCGCCACCTCGCGGAGATTCAGATGTCCCCTCAGCGCAACCTTCTCAGCCTCGTCGTAGCGGCGACTGTTTTCGCCGCCTGCTCCGCCGCCGGTGGAGCGTCCACCGCCAGCCCGGCACCCTCCACGCCGGCTCACGCGTCCGCGGCCACCGGCACCGCGACCGTGGCGGCCGCCAGCTCGTCGAGCTTCGGCACGATCCTGACCGGGTCCAAGGGCATGACGCTCTACACCCACTCCGGCGATGCCGCGGGCACGTCGACCTGCACGGGCGGCTGCGCCACGGCGTGGCCGCCGCTCACGGTGCCGGCCGGCCAGCAGCCAACGCCGGGAACGGGTGTGACCGGAGCCCTGACCACCCTGACGCGCGCCGATGGTACGATCCAGGTCGCCTACGACGGCGTGCCGCTCTACTACTGGCAGGGCGATACCAAGCCGGGTGACGTCACCGGTGACGGCATGGACGGCTTCTCGGTCGCAACGGCCGGTGGGGCCGGAGCGGCGCCCTCGTCCAGCTCGGGCGGCGCGCCCGCGCCAGCGCCCTCGGGCTCGGGGGGCAGGTACGGTTACTGAGCCGCCCTACCAGCGCTGGTGCACCAGCGGCTTGACCCGTTCCTCGTAGAGCGCCGCGATCCGCTCCATCGTGGCCGGCGACAAGGCGGCCAGGTCGGCGGCCGCCGCGTTCGCCCGAGCCTGCGCGGGTGTCTTGGCACCGGGGATGGTGGCCGTCACGGCGTCGAACATGAGGATCCAGCGGAGCGCCATCTGGGCCAGGGTGGCGCCGGCCGGCACCAGCTCGCGAAGCTCCTCGACGAGCGCCAGGCCGGTCTCGTAGTCGACGCCGGCGAACGTCTCACCCACGTCGAACGATTCGCCGTGCCGGTTGTACAGGCGATGATCCGAAGGGTCGAACACGGTTTCCCACGACAGCTTCCCGGTGAGCAAGCCTGAGGCGAGCGGGACCCGGACGAGGACGCCCACGTCCCGTCGAGCGGCTTCGGACAGGAAGCGCTCGGCGGGACGCTGCCGCACGACGTTGAAGATGATCTGGACCGACGAGACACCGGGGAACTCGATCGCCTTGAGCGCCTCCTCGACGCGCTCGACGCTCACCCCGTAGCTTGCGATCGCCCCGTCGGCGACCAGGTCGTCGAGCGCGGCGAAGAGCTCCGGTCGGTAGTAGACCGACGTCGGCAGGCAATGCAGCTGTACCAGGTCCAGGCGGTCCACGCCGAGGTTGGCGCGGCTCCGGTCGACCCACCCGCGGAACGCCTCGGGCGTGTAAAGGGCCACGTCCAGCGGCACCCGCCGGCCCATCTTCGTCGCGACGAAGAGCGATTCGCCGGGCCGCTCGCGCAGGAATCGACCGAGCAGGCGCTCGCTCCGTCCGTCGCCGTAAACGTCCGCCGTATCGAACAGGGTCACGCCCGCGTCGGCAGCGGCATGAAGGGCTCGAAGGCTGTCCGCGTCGTCGACACTCCCCCAGTCGCCGCCGATGGCCCAGGAACCGAACCCGATCGCGCTGACCATGCGCTGGGTCTTGCCGAGCCGTCGATGCTCCACCTTCGATCTCCTCCCGTGCGGGTCGTCGCCGACAGGATAGGGCCGCGACGCAGGGGGGCCGAAGTGTGGCGTCGAGCCCGCTAGACTTGGCCGCCATGTCCGACTTCTCCGCACGCACCCGCGCCTTCCTGGCTGAGCTGTTTCGCCTCAATCCGACGTTCGCGACGGCGATGGGCGAGCACGCCCACGATTCGCGCTGGCCGGACCTGTCGACCACCGGCCGCGCCGAACAGCTGGCGTTCATCGACCGCTGGCTGGGCGAGTTCGGAGCCATGACATCGCTGGCTGCGGACGACGCGGTCGATCGCGACCTGCTGGTCGGAGAGCTCGAAGCGGCCCGGTTCAACGACACGGTCCTGTGCGAAGACGCCTGGAATCCGCTCGAATGGGTGTACCTCATCGGCAACGGGCTGTTCACCCTGACGGCTCGCGAGTTCGCGCCATTGGCCGACCGGCTGAAATCCATCGCCGGTCGCCTGGAAGGCATCCCCGAGGTGCTCGATGCGGCAAGGGAGCGTCTCGTCGGCCTTCCCGATCGACCGGTCGGGCGATTCCAGACCGAGGCCGCCCTGCGCCAGCTGCCGGGGATCGGCGAGCAGATCGAGGAAGCCCTGACCGCGGCGCGCGAGGTCCAGCGGGATCCCACCGTCGCGGCGTTGATGCCGCGCCTGACCGACGCCGCCGGGGCCGCCCGCGAGGCGGTCGCCGCCTTCGAGACGCACCTGCGCGAGATGGTGCTTCCGGCTAGCGAGGGCGAGGGGCGCCTGGGGCGTGAGCTGTTCGCGGCGAAGATGCGCCACACGATGCGCTCCGAGACGCTGACCCCGGAACGGATCCTGGCGGAGGCGGAGCGGGAATACGTCACCGTCCGGCGCGAGCTCGTCCGAATTGCCACGGACCTCTGGCCGGCCTGGTGCCCCGGTCGCCCGGTGCCCGATGACGACGGCGCGCTGGTCCGGGGCGTGCTCGACGCGGTGGCGGCCGAGCATCCGAAGGCCCAGGAGCTCCTCGACTTCTGCCGCGCCGAGAACGCCCGGATCGAGGCCTTCTGCCGGGAGCGAGACCTCGTCGGTCTGTCCGATGAGCCGCTCGAGATCCAGTGGACGCCGGTGTTCCTGCGCGCCTTCGGGGGCGCAATGCTCACCTCACCGGGGCCGTTGGACAAGGGCCAGAAGGCGTTCTTCGCGATCACGCCGATGCCCGATGACTGGACCGACGAGCAGCGCGAGTCGAACCTGCGCGAGGACAACAACCGGATGCTCCGCCTGCTGACCATCCACGAGGCGGTCCCGGGGCATTACCTCCAGGGCGTCTACGCCAACCGCTGCCCATCCCTGGTTCGAGCCGTCTTCAGCAGCGGGCTGTATGCCGAGGGCTGGGCGGTCTACGTCACGCAGGTGATGATGGACGCCGGGTACGGCGTGGACGATCCCGCCCTCCTGCTGACCCACTGGAAGTTCTACCTGCGCTCGATCACGAACGCGATCATCGACGCGAAGATCCATTGCGAGGGGATGACCGGTGACGAGGCGGTCGCCCTGATGGTCGACGGCGGCTTCCAGGAAGCGGCTGAGGCGCGGGCCAAATTCGATCGGGCCCGTCTCTCGTCGACCCAGCTGTCCACCTACTTCGCCGGCTCCATGGAGATGTGGGAGATCGAGCGGCAGGTCCGGCGCCGCGCCGCGATCGCCTCCGGCGACCCGCGCGGTGCGGCCGCGGTCCCCGAGCCCGGGGTCGTCGGTGGCTTCGGCGAGACCCCCGGCTTCGACTACCGGGCGCACCTCGAGTCGGTTCTCTCGCACGGCGCCCCGCCGACGTCGTTGCTGCGGCGGATGCTGCTGGGCTGACGGTCGCGCCCAGGGTCAGGTCGCGTTCGTCGGCCTTGTCGAGCGTGCGCGCGGCGGCCCACGTCGGTTTCGCGCCGCGATCGGTGGCGCGAGCGCCTGGCGCAACCGATCGATGCGATAGCCGGCTGCCTCGGCCGCAGCCGACCATCTCGCGACGAACCCAGGCCACCGGATCTCGCCGGGTCCGGCGAACCCCGCGACGCGGCCGGCAGCGTCGATCGCGTCGAGGCGAGCAGCCCAACGAAGCATCGCCTCGAAGCCGTCGCGGTCGACGTATTCGACCGCTTGCCAGACGTTCGCGCCCATCGCCGTGCGAACCGGTTCGCGAGCGAGCCACAGGTCGAGGAGCCGAACGTCGGCGGTCCGCGCCGGGCCGCGAAGGGCCGACGGCCGAGGCAGGGCAAGGAGAACCCGGACGAGCTCGGCCGCGCTCCATGCCTCGGCCTCGTCCAGGCCGGCATCGCGCAGGCCGCCGGCAAGGGCGCCGGCGAGCCGCAGCTCGTCATACCAGGCTCGACTGGTGGCCGCCACGTCGGCGGCCGTTGCCAGCTCCCCGGTCCAGGCCATGAGCAGCCAGCCGAGCAGGCCCGCACGATCGGCGCGGCCCGCCAGCTCGGTCATCTCCGGGTGGGCGGCTTCGGTCCGCTTTCGGACGGCCGCGGCCAGCTGGGGGACCTCTCCACGGACCCCGGTCGCGCCGGCCAGTGCTCCCAGGAAGGCCGCGACCCTCGACTCGTACTCGGCCAGCGAGCCATCCGACGGCCCCTCCTCGAGGATCCGCCGGCCGAGCCCGCCGGCGAAGACCGCCCGCAGCGGACCGTGCACCGGTTCGAGCTGCAGCTCGCGCAGGGCCTCGTCCATCGCCGGCACGCCGGCCCCGCCCAGACGTTCGGCCAGACGGGACCACTGCCCCGCGACGCCGTCATGCACCTCGCGGAACTCCCAGTAGACGTGGGTCTCGTACGCGTCGAGCGAGAGGTGCAGGCCGTGCTCCCAGAGCGCGCGGCACGAGCGGATGGACTCCAGGCCGGTGCGCGCGTCGCGGAAGATGACAAAGGCGCCGGCCTCGTTGGTCAGGCCCAGGCCCTCGGCCAGCGAGCGACGGACCAGGCGCTTGGATCCGTCGACCGACTTCACGGCGTACGCGGCGGAATCCCGGATGGTGCCTTGGGTCGAGGCAAACCGGTCGTGATAGACGACCAGCGATCGCTGCGGCCCCGTCCCGTTCGAATAGGCGAGGACGTGCTCGTCCACCGAGCCGTGATCGGTCAGCAGGTCGTACAGGAGGAAGTCGCGGGCTTCGGCGAACCAGGCGCGCCGGTGCAGCAACGGGAAGATCTCGCGCTCGTGTCGCTCGATGAGGCCGCCATCCGGCTGCTCGTCGAGCGTTGCTCGCCTGAATTCCATCCCGTACTTCTCGTCGAACCCCTGGACCTGGCCGTGGCCGAGCATCGGCAGGCCGGGCAGGGTCGCCAGGACCGTCGCCACCCCGAAGTACTTGTCGCCCTTTCCGAATTGCTCGACGGCGGTTTCCTCGTCGGGGTTGGTCATGAAGTTCACGTAGCGCTTGAGGATCTCGGGGTCGAACTCGATCGTCTCCCGGATGACCTTGCGGTAGCCGGCTCCGTTTTCGTCGCGGAGCATGTGCATGAAGGCGCTGTTGTAGACGCGATGCATCCCGAGGGTCCGCACGAAGTAGCCCTCGAGGAGCCAGAACGCCTCGGCCAGCAGGAGCGTACCGGGGATCTCGGCCGCCACCCGGTCGACGACCTCACGCCAGAACTCGACCGGCATCCGCGCATCGAACTCGGCCTTGGTGATCGCATGCTCGGCGCGAGACGGGATGCCCCCGCCGGTCCCTGGCTCCGGCCACCAGAGCCGCTGGACATGCTTCCGGGCGAGGACCATGGCGGCGTCGAAGCGGATGATCGGGAATCGCCGGGCGACGTCGAGGATCGTTCGGATGACCTGCTCGCGAACGACCGGATCGATGAAGTTCAGCTGGGCCGTGTCGTTCCACGGAAAGCTCGTGCCGTCGTTGCCGTGGTAGACGTAGCGGACGTCGCCGCTCCAGCGGTCGAAGCGCTTGAACACGACCGCCGCATCGCTGTCGTTCCAGTAGTGATCCTCGAGCATGATCCCGACCCGCTCGTCGGATGACAGGTCCGCCCCACCGAAGGCGTACGCCGGGTAGGGCGGCTCGGGCAGCGACAGGAACCATTCGGGATGCTCGATCACCCAGCGCGAGTCGATCCCCATGTGGTTCGGGACCATGTCGCTGGCAAGCCGGATGCCGCGGGTCGTGGCGCGATCGCGAAGCTGCGCGTACGCGGATTCGCCGCCGAGGTCGACGGCGATCCGGTAGTCATCGAGCGAATAGGCCGACGCGACCGCCTCCTGGTTGCCGCGCATTCGCTTGATCCGCTCGGATGCGGGCGACCGTTCCCACAGCCCGATCAGCCAGAGACCGGTGACGCCCCACCGGGCGAGGGTGTCGAGCTCGTCGTCGGGGATCGCGTCCAGGGTCGCGATCGGCCGGCCGTAGGATCGCGACAGCTGGTCGAGCCAGACGTACGTGCTCTTGGCCATCAGGACCACGCGCGGCATCCAGGCCGAATCCGACGAGAACGCCTCGGGCTCATCGGCCGCGCCGGCGAACGACGGCGTCTCGACCGGCCGGCCGGGCCCGCCCGGTCCGCCACCGAAGCGAAGGTGCATCGCGCGCTCCTCCTCGGCCAGGATCCCGATCGCCAGGTCCAGCCGGCGCATCAGGTCGTCGAGCCCGGGCCCGAGGATCGGGCCCCAGTGCTCCCGGATGTAGCGCAGCTGGGCGGCCAGCGAAGTCGGCGCGACGCGGGCGGGCGTCCGCATCAGCTCGATGAGCGAGGTGCCCTGGTCGTCGCCCGGAGGCCCGTCAGCGAAGACCGCCTCGAGCCCGGCGATGGCCTCCGCGAAGCGCGTGCCCTGCGCCACCACACGGTCGTCGACCAGCTCCTTGAGTGGGCCCAGCGCCGGGTTCTCGTTGGAGATCCTCGTGAGCATCAGCTCCTCGAGGCGATGGGTCGCGGGCTCGGGCCCCGGTCCAGGTCCGGGGAACTCATGCCCGAACCGGTCGAGCAGGCGATGGCTGTCCGGTCCGAGCCTGGCGTTCAGCGTGGCCAGCGCCGCATGCATCGCACCTGGTTGGCGACTCGCCTCGTAGCGGGCCACCAGCAAATGGCCGATCTCGTGGAGGAGACCGAGCGCCCCGATCTCGCCGGCCTGGACGGATGGCGCCCCGCCGGCTCGATCGGCGTTCATCCGGCCGGCCAGTCGGCGAATGCCTGCCGTGTCGGCCACGACCAGGTCGCCGCGCGTGCCGATCAGCGACCCGCCCACCGCGTATCGCTGGCGCGGCTCTCGGCGAATGTGGAAGTCGCGTCTCACCGGCCCATCGTACGGCGTGAGCATCGGCGGCGGACCAGCACCGTGCCGGCGACCGCGCCGCAGGCCGCGATCAGGCCGGGGAGGCCTCGACCGGCCGGGTGCTCGCGACGTGCTCGACGGCCCGGCGCAGGAGCTCCAGGCCGGACGGGTCGAAGTCGTACGTCCACGGCCGGATCCGTTCCGGGCGCGAGAACGCCCGATCGAGGCCGGCGACCAGCGCCTCGCGCGAGAGCAGGATGATGTCCGCCGTCCGGTCCACCCGCTCGAGGTCCTCTGGCACGCCGATGAGCGCGGACACGATGTCGACTCCGCGGGTGCCGGCCAGGGCGAGCGTTTCGAGGATGTTGTCGGTACCCCGTTCCGAGACGCACACGAGGCCGACCCGCGAGCCGTTGGGCAGCCCCGCGATCTCGTGGACCAGCTCGAGGTAGCCGGGACCGACCAGCATGGCCACCACCGGGATCCGTCCGGCGACCAGGACCTGGGCCTCGTCGGCGTGGAACGTGGTGGTGGCGACGAGGTCGTAGTGGAACCGCTCGAGCCGCTCGGGCAGGTCGTCCAGGAGGGACCCCTCGGCTTCGATCATGCCCGGGAAGGCGTCGACCAATCGCTCGGCGTCGTAGCCGGCGTCGGCGCTCGTGCATTCGGCGAACAGCACCCGCACCAGCGGGCCCGGATGCTTGCGCTCGGCCGCCGCCGCGAAGGTGGCGGCGGCCAGCTCGTCGGCGGTGAAGCCCGCGTGGGCCGCCCGGCGGGTCATCTCGGCGACGATCCCGGCCAGGGCCTCCGTTCCACGGCGTTGCGGCGGCCG
>JBGPVC010000055.1:0-16560 GCA_041491485.1 Candidatus Limnocylindria bacterium | reverse complement strand
TGTCGAGCCACTGGCTCGGGAGACGATCGTCGTCACGGCAGCCGACGAATCCCGGATCGTGCCTGGCGGCACCATCCACGTTCGGGACTCGACCTCGTTCGAGGGACCGCTCGTTGGACTGCTGACCGGCCTGCGTCACGCCGTCCATCCGATCGTCCTCGTCGTCGGTGGCGACATGCCGACCATGGTTCCATCCGTGCTGGGAGCGTTGATCGATCGTCTCGAAGACCCGCTGATCGAGGCCGTCATCCTCGAGCACGAGGGCCGCGGCCGGTCATTGCCTGGCGCCATGCGAATCGGACCGGCCATCTCGGTCGCGGAGCGTCTCGTTGCGGCCGGCGAGCGGCGTCTGCAGGCGCTGTATGAGGCGTTGTCGACCGTCATCCTCGATGAGGCGGCCTGGCGGGAGCTCGATCCGGATGGGCGGACGCTTCGCGACATCGACACGCCCGCCGACATGCCCTAGCGCTCCTGTTGCGAGGGCGGATCCGGCTCCGGTGACTACGAGTCAGCACTGGTGCACCGAAGCCCGAAACCGACGGTCCCTGGGGCAAGTCCGTGCCCAGGAGTCACGAAAGGGCGTCAAGGACGACATCAATGAGACATTCGCGCGTGTTCGACGAGCGAGTGTTGACTGCCGCCCACAAGGGGGCGCGGCGGGGCCCAGGAGGGGGGCGCGGCGGGGCCCACAAGGCAGCGCGGCGGGGCCCACAAGGGGGCGCGGCGGGCCTGTCGGGGCGCACCGGGGAGCGCCGGGGCGCGTCGAGGCGCATCTGGGCGCCGCGCCGCGACTTCCGGGCCAACCGGCCGTGACGACGCCGGACACACGAAGACCTCCGCTGGAGGAGAGCGGAGGTCTTCGTCGCTAGGGAGGAAGCGCGGGGCCGAGGGTAGGGCTCAGCCCCGGTACGGGTAGTTCTCGAGGTTCGGGAGGGCCGGTCCGGTGAGATCGATCGGGTCGAACACCCGGCGCACGCCAGCGAAGGCGGACGCGATCCGAGCGCGAAGGCTCGGCCGGGGGAACAGCTCGTCGACTCGCTGCTGCTTGGCGGCCTGCTCGAGCAGGTAGTCGAGGTGGTGGTTCACGATGAAGTACGCGTAGGCGTTCACTGGTGCTCTCCTTTCTGCGGCCCCGTGGATCGGTGGCGCAGGGAGAGCATCGCCCGGCAGAACCGGGCCGAACATTGACATCCGAGGCGGAATCGACATCGTCATTCGTCCATGCCCGCAAGTCCCCGAGCGGGGCGGGCGATCTAGCCGCCGAGCGCTGCGTCCTCGAACACCGGCCCGCCGTCGACGAACGTCCCGACCACGCGCGCCTCGCCGATAGCGCCGGCGCCACGATCGAACAGGTCGCGATCGAGCACCACCAGGTCTGCCGCCTTGCCGACCTCGAGCGAGCCGACCTCGCGTTCCAGGTGGTTGACCCAGGCGGTCCCGGCGGTAAACGCCGCGAGCGCATCGACGAGGTCGAGCCGTTCGTCGGGCAGGAACGGGGGCTCCGTTCCGCGACTGGCGTCCGAGACGCGGTTGACCGCGACCTCCATCTCGAGCAACGGGTTCGCGGTCGAGACGCTCCAGTCCGACCCCATCGCGAGCGTCGCCCCGGCGGCGCGCAGCGATCGGAACGGGTATTGCCAGGTCGACCGTTCCGACCCCAGGAACGGGATGGTCAGGTTGTCCATCTGGCCCTCGTGGCAGGCCCAGTAGGGCTGCGCGTTCGCCACGACGCCCAGCTCGCGGAACCGATCGAGGTCGTCGGGGTGGATGACCTGGATGTGGGCGATGTGCGGGCGCGTTTCGCTCCTCCCGTTTGCCGCTCGCGCCGCCTCCACCGCGTCGAGCGCCTCGCGGACCGCGCGCTCGCCGATCGCGTGGAAGTGCGGCTGGAAGCCGAGCGCATCGAGGCGCGCCACGTACCCCTTGAGCGCCTCGGGCTCGACCTGGCTGAGGCCGCGGTTTGCGGTTGCCCGACCGTCAGGACCCAGGTAGGGGTCGAGCACCGCACCGGTGAAGTTCTCGAGGACACCGTCCTGCATGATCTTGACGCTGGTGGGCGCGTAGCGGCCGACGGCGGTCCGGGTGCGGCGCTCCACGAGCTCGTCGATCTGCTCGGCGCCGCGCGAGCGCTCCCACCAGAGCGCGCCGACCACCCGGGCGGTCAGTTCCCCGCGCCCGGCGAGGGTCACGTATGCCGGCTCCTCGACCTCGGGCGTGACGATCGCGTCCTGCCATGTCGTGATCCCCAGTGAGTGGAGCTCGGCCTGGGCGAACCGGAGCGCGGCGAGGAGCTCGTCCGCGGCGGTCGCCGGTGCGAGCCGCTCGACGATGTCGGTGGCCCCTTCCTGGAGCGCCCCGACCGGCTGGCCATCCGCATCGCGGTCGATCCGACCGTCGGCCGGATCGGGTGTCTCGGCGGTGACCCCGGCGACCTCGAGCGCCTTCGAGTTGACCCAGGCGCTGTGGCCGTCCCGGCTGGACAGGAGGACGGGGCGATCCGGCACGATCCGGTCGAGCTGGGCGCGACCGGGCACGCCGCCCGGGAAGTCGTCCATCTACCAGCCGCCCCCGAGGATCCAGGGCACGTCCGGATGGCTGGCGGCATACGTCGCGATCGTCGCCAGGTAGGTATCGAGCCCGCGCTGGCCGTGGAGCTCGCAACGCAGCCGAGCCAGGCCGCCATGCAACGGATGGACGTGGGCGTCACCGAAGCCCGGTGTCACCGTCCGGCCGCGCAGCTCGATGACCCGGCTTCCGGGCCCGATCAACGGCCGCACGGCCGTATCCCCGCCGACCGCGACGATCCGGCCGTCGCGCACGGCGACCGCGCTCGCCCAGCTCCGCGCCGGATCCATGGTGGCCACGCGACCACCGATGAGGACGAGGTCGGCGGGACGATTGGTGTGCATCGAGGCTCCCCGGCAAGGCGCGGCCGAAGACACGAGCAGGATGGCTCGCGAAACCGCGACGCCGCGCCCTGATCCCGCTCCCCGGAACGCTGCCGACGGCGCCAGCCATGTCGCGTAGCATCCGCCGGTGACCTCCGTGCATCTCCTCCACGCCGGCTATGTGGGCGAGCGCGTCGGCAGCACGATCGTCCTGGTTCGTGACGCCGACGCCCTGATCGTCGTGGATCCCGGGATGGTCGCCAACCGATCGCGGATCCTGGATCCGCTTGCGGCGCTCGAGGTGGCCCCAGAGGCCGTGACCCACGTCTTCCTGAGCCACCACCACCCCGACCACACGGTCAACGTCGCGTTGTTCCCGAACGCGGAAGTCGTCGACTTCTGGGCGCGCTACAAGGACGACCTTTGGCTCGACCATGAAGGCGACGGCTACCGGCTCTCCCCGAACAGCCAGCTGTGGCTCACGCCCGGCCACACCGAGGAGGACGCCACGCTGGTCGTCACCGCCGACGACGGCGTCTACGCGATGACGCACCTGTGGTGGCTGAGCGACCGAACGCCCGATATCGATCCGCTCGGCTGGGACCAGGCGAAGATCGAACGGGGCCGCGAGCGGGTCCTGGCGGCGGCGGACGTGGTCATCCCGGGCCATGGCGGGCCCTTCCGGGTCCGCGGCTAGGCGCCGTCTCCCGGAGCGGCGCCCGAGCGTCGCGCCACGATGTTGAGCCGGACATAGTCGATGACCGGCTCCGGAAGCCGGTCCGCCACGGCCCGCACGAACGCCTCGCGCTCCTCCAGCGGCAGCCGCTCCAGGTGGGCCCCGAGGATCACCGTCCGAAGGAAGGTCTCGAAGGGCTCGCCGGGCTCGAACCGGGTTGGCTCGTCGGTCAGCCAGCACTCGATGTCGACGAAGCCGGCCGCGTCGAGGCGGCGAGCCGTGTCGAGCGGCGCGGCGAAGTGGACGGGCCCGAGCCAGCCGTCACCGAGTCCCGCCAGCACCCGCTGGATCGACGCGATGTTGCCGGCCCCGCCGCACTGGGCAACGAGCCAGCCACCGGGACGCAGGACGGCGGCCAGGTTGGCGAACAGTACGTCGTGATCGGCAAGCCAATGGAAGGTGGCCGTCGACAGGATCGCGTCGACGGGCTCGGCGAGCGGCAACGGCCGGCTCAGGTCGGCGATGACGTACTCGATCCGGTCGCCGAAGGGCGCCAGCCGCCGGCGTGCCGCCTCGATCATCGACGCGGATGCGTCCAGCGCGACGACGTGGCCTCGTGGCAGCCGCGCCGCGAGCAGCTCGGTGACGCGTCCCGTGCCACAGCCCGCGTCGAGCACCCGTTCGTGTCCGGCAAGCGGAAGCCGGTCGAGCATGGCGCGGCCCCAGCGGGCCTGCGGGTCTGCGACCCGGTCGTACGTCTGGGCGTCCCACTCACGCGCCACGGCCAGGGGCTCGATCAGCCGGCCTCGGTCGTGTCCTGATCGCGCAGGCCGAACCACGATACGAGCGCGCCGATGACGAGCAGGGCTCCGGCCACCAGGACCGCGAGGTGGAATGCATCCATGGAGGCCTGGGTGGCCGCCGCGAGCTGGTCCGGCGCGGTTCCCGAAGCGGGCGGGTTGAGCGGCTGGAACTGGCGGCGAATGGCCGCGTCGGCAGTGTCCAGGCCCGGCGACAGCGAGCCGAGGCTGGCATAGAACGTCGCGCTGATCGCCACGAAGATGATGGCCCCAAGGAGCGGCTGCCCGACTCGTGAGATCGAGTTGTTGATCGCCGAGCCGAGACCGGAGAAGCGGCTCGGCAGGGAGTTCATCAGCGTGCTCGTCAGTGGGGCGACGACCAGTGAGATCCCGACGCCGAACAGCAGGACGGCGGGAACCACGTCGATCCAGGTGTCGAGCGGCGGGACCAGGCTCGACGGCGTCTCGAAGGCCGCCCGCCACGGCTCCGAATCGGCCGGCAGGCGTGCGTACCAGAGCATCGCGGTCGCCATCAGCAGCGGCCCGGCGACCAGGAAGCGGCGCGCCCCGAGCCGCCCTGCGAGCGTTCCGACCCTCGTCGAGAGGACCGTGAGCAGGATCCCGGTGGGGACGCCGATGGCGCCGGCCGCCAGCGCCGTGTAGCCGAGCGTGTTCTGGAAGACCAGCGCCTGGTAGCTGATCGTCACGTACAGCGCACCGTAGATGAAGAACGTCGCGAGGTTGATCGTGGCAAAGGCGCGCTGGCGGAACAGGTCGAGCGGGACGAGCGGGTTCTGGCGCCTGGCCATGAGGATCGGGAACAGAAGAAGGGCGATGACCCCGATCGCGATCGCTGCCCAGGCCGCCCCGTCGGCCCAGGCCTGGGCCTGGCCGCGGATCAGCCCGAACGCCAGGCCGCCGACGGCCAGCGCCGCCACGCCCGCCCCGAGCCAGTCGAAGCGACCCGACGCCTCGTCGTCGCGCGATTCGGCAACGTGGCGCACGGCGACCCAAAGCGCCAGGGCCAGGAGCGGGACGTTGATCAGGAACGCGAACCGCCAGCCGATCGTGTCGACGATCAGGCCCCCGACGATCGGTCCGAGCACGGTCAGCGCCGATGTGGATGCCGCCCAGATCCCGAACGCCCGACCGCGCTCCGCACCCTGGAACGTCTGGGTGATGAGCGACAGGGCGCCCGGCACGAGCAGGGCGCCTGCGGCGCCCTGGACGAGCCGGAAGAGGATCAGCCACTCGAGCGACGGCGACAGGCCGCAGAGCGCGGAGGTGATCGCGAAGCCGGCGAGCCCGATCGCATACACCCGCTTGCGGCCGTAGTGATCGGACAGGGCGCCGGCCAGGATGAGCAGCGCAGCCAGCACGGCGAGGTAGCCGCTCACCACGTATGCCTGGCCTTCGAGGACGGCGACGAGCGAGGCGGGCAGCTCGCGCCCGATCCTGGGCAGCGCCACGTTGACGATCGTCCCGTCGAGGAACACGGCTCCCGAGCCGATCACCGCCGTGACCAGGGTCCAGCGCTGGCGAGTGGTCATGCCGGGCAGTGTCGCAGCGCCGCGGGGGTGCGGGCAAGCGTCCGGGTAGACTCTCGGGCGTGCCCGGACCTGTGGCGCTCGTCGGCGCCGGTGAATTCCTCCCCAGCATGGTCGAGTTCGATGCCGGCCTGCTCCTGGCGACCGGCCGGACCCGGCCGCGGGTCGCCATCCTGCCGACCGCGTCCTACCCCGACGGCGAGGAGGTCTTCAGCGGCTGGGCGGCGCAGGGGGTGGCCCATTTCGGGAGCCTGGGTGCGGAGGTGGAGCCGGTCCTCGTTCGTGACCGCGCGGGCGCCGATGACGCCGCGGCCGCCCAGGCGCTCGGGGAGGCCGACCTGATCTACCTGTCGGGGGGCAAGCCCGGGTACCTGATGCGCGTGCTGGCCGACACCGCGGTCGGGCACGCGCTGGTGGCGGCGCATGCCCGTGGCGCCGTGCTGGCCGGCTGTTCGGCCGGGGCGATGGTCCTGGCCGCCCACTCGTTCGACTTCCGGCTTCGTCTGGTGCCCTGGCCGCTGCGCTGGCGGCGCGGCTTCGACGTCGTCCCCGATGCCCTGGTGATCCCGCATTACGACGCCTGGCCCGAACCCCTGAGCGCGCTCATCGCCCTCCAGGCCCCCCGAGGCTCGGTCGTGCTCGGAATCGACGAGGGGACCGCACTCGTCGGGCGGGATGGCGCCTGGCAGGTCCACGGCCGTTCCCGTGTCACGGTCTGGCGTGGCCGGCACCGCGATCGCTACCGCGCCGGCGAGATCTTCCGGCTATGAGCGCCCGGTCCGGCCAGTCGGCTCGACCGTTCGTCAGCCGGGCTTGACCGTCCGGAAGCAGTCGGAGCAGTAGACCGGCCGGTCCATCCTTGGCTTGAATGGGACCTGCGCCTGGTTCCCACATGACGAGCAGATCACCGCGAAATACTCACGCACCGGTCGATCGTCACTTCGTTCGTAGCCACGCGGCCCGCCGATCTCGCGCGTGTCGTAGCCACCGTCCCGCGAGGCGCGACGACTTGCCCGGCAGCTGGTGCAGCGCTTCGGGTCGCTGGCGAACCCTTTCTGCGCGTAGTACTCCTGGTCGGCGGCTGAATGAATGAAGCCAACTCCACAATCGACACAGGTCAGGGTCCGATCGACGTAGGTCACGGTGCTCCTCCGGGGCGCGTTGATCTGCAGGGGTGCGACGAGTCAGGGACGGCCGTTTCGGCGGACGGGACGAGCGAGGTCTGGCGAGGAATGCCGGGGCCGCACGACCCAGGTGTCGATGTGGTTTCCCTGTCTCGGGGCGCACCGGTGTAGTGACCGGCAGGATACAACGACCCGGAGAAATGGGCCGGCCGCGGTGACACCGTACCTGTCACAATGGCCGTCGACAGTCGGGCCAGCGAGCGGGGAGTCATGGGGGCGCCTCGCTCGCATCCATGCTCCAGCGTGTATCGTCCGGACCGTGACAGCCAGGGAGGCGAGCCGCACCACCGGATGCTGAGGCTGATCCACACCGCAGACGTCCACCTCGGGGCGCGGCATGACGATCTGGGGGAACAGGCCGCCGCCCAGCGAGAACGCCAGTTCGCGGCGTTCAAGGCAGCCATCGATCTCGCGCTCGCCGAGAAGGTGGATCTCTTCCTGATCGCCGGCGATCTCTTCGATTCGAACGTCCAGCCCCGCCGGTCCGTCGAGCGCGTGGCAGCCGAGCTCAAGCGACTGGCCGGCGCCCGGATCCGCACGGTGATCATCCCGGGAACCCACGACGTCTACGACAAGGCGTCCATCTACCGCGCCTACGACCTTCCCGGCCTGGCCGGCAACGGGCCGACGGAGGATCTCGTCACGGTCCTCGACCCGGACCACCCGTCGGTTCACCTGACGACCTGCGACGTCGTCGTCTTCGGCCGGGTCTTCGCCACCAAGCGCGCGCCGCACAGTCCGCTCCGCGACCTCGACGCCAGCCTCGACCAGACCGTCGCAACGTGGCGGATCGGGATGGTTCACGGCGCGATCGCGATCCCCGGCAAGACCGACCGCGACGAGGTGGTCGTCACCATCGAGGAGATCGCCGCGACGAACCTCGACTACCTCGCGCTCGGTCACTGGCACTCCGCCCAGACCGGCCGCGCCGGGACCGTCACCTACGCCTACGCAGGAGCGCCCGAGGCGGTGGCTCTCGACCAGGATCGGGCCGGCAAGGTGCTCCTGGTCGAGCTCGACGAGCGTGCCGGCGCCAGGACGGTCAAGGTCAAGGAGCGCCAGGTCGGCCGCACGCGCTTCGAGAAGCGCGAGATCGACGCGAGCGCGCTGGCCAGCCAGCCAGCCCTCGTCGAGAGCCTGGCGGCCGCCGCCGATCCCGACCTGGTCCTCGACGTCCGTATCGTCGGCGTGCGTCCCGACGAGTTGGACCTGGACCTCGACGAGATCGAGAGCTCGCTGGCTCCGTCGTTCCTCAAGGTCCGCATCCGCGACGCCTCGCTGCCCGCGCTGACGAGCGGTCCGCTGCCCTCTCCGGACACGATCGCCGGCGCGTTCATCCGCGATCTCGAGGCCGGGATCGCCGAGCTCGAGGCGGCCGGCTCCACGGCCGAGGCCGCCGAGCAGCGCGACGCCCTCCGGCTCGGTCGGCTCCTGCTCGCCGGCCACGAGGTCTCGCTGTGAGGATCCGCCGTCTCACCGCCCGTGATTTCCGGCGCTACCGCGAGCTCGACATCGCCTTCGCGCCCGGCCTGACCGTCGTGCGCGGTCCAAACGAGGCCGGCAAGAGCACGGTCCAGCGGGCGCTCGAGCTCGTGCTGACCCGGCGCGCCACCAGCACCGCCGCCGAGGTCGAGGCCATGCGGCCGTGGGACGCGCCGCCAGAGGCCCGCTCGGTCGTGTCGATCGAGTTCGAGCAGGACGATGAGGACGGCCGCAAGACCGGCACCGTGGAGAAGACGTTCGCCGGCGGCAAGGGGACGGTCCGCCTCGACTACGACGGCCAGGCGATCGCCGATCCGACGCTCGCCGACCAGGTCCTGGCCGAGTTGACCGGGATCCCGACCGAGGCCTTCTTCCGCTCCACCGCCTCGGTCCACCACTTCGAGATCAGCGACCTCGCCCGGGACGAGAGCGCCCTGCGCGATCGCCTGCAGGCATCGATCAGCGGCGCCGATCGCGGGACGAGCCGGGCGCGGCGGAAGCTCGAGCGGGCGCTCCACGACCTGATGACCAAGGGCGAGCGGAACCCCGGTCGGCTCAAGGTCGCAGACCAGGCGGTCAGCCAGGCCAAGGCCGCATTGGAGCAGGGGCAGGCGGCCCTCGCCCAGCTCGAGCGGGACCGTGACGCGCTGTCGACCGCCCGCGAGCGCCGGTACGACTCGGAGACCGCCCTTGCCGAGCGGCGGAGCCTGCTCGAGAAGGCCCGCCAGGCCGAGCGGATCAGCGCCGAGCGGGCGGAGGCGAGCCAGCGATACGAGCGCTTCCGTGAGGCCGTCGAGGTCGCCACGGAGATCGACGGCCTGGTCACGACGCATCCCTCGCCGTATCCGCTGCCGGTGCTCCGCGGCATGGTCGAGCGGCTGCGAACCATGGACCAGCGCATCCGCGAGCTCAAGGCGGCCCTCTCCGGCGAGGTCGAGGTCCAGTTCGAGGTGGCCCCGGCCGCCGTCTGGCAGCCACTCTCGCGCTGGTCGATCGCCCTGGTCATCGTCGGCCTGGTGATTGCCGGGGGCGCATTCGCCGCCAGGACGCTGGACATCGCCGACCCCGGTGTCGCGTTCCAGGTCATCGGTGGCGTGATCGCGGTGGTGGGCCTGGTCCTGGCCGCCGTCGCCTGGTGGGCCAGACGCAATGACAAGATGCAGGGACAGCTCCGCGACGTCGAGATCGACCGGCGCCTGCGCGGCCGGTCCGAGATGGAGGCCGAGCTCCGGCTGACCGAAGCCGGTCTGGAGCAGCAGCTTGGCACCCTCGGTCTGGCCGACGTGGCCGCGGCCGAGGACCTGCTCGCCCGCGAGGACGCTCACGTCGCCCAGATCGACCGCCTCGCCGCGCAGCTCAACGGGCTGGTCGGCAAGGAGCCGCGCGAGACGCTGCCGGCGTTGCGCGACGCGGCGGCCCTGGAGATCGAACAGAAGACGAGCGCGCTCGACGCGCTCGGCCCGATCGCGCGCGAGCCCCGGGCGCGGGAGCGCCTCGAGGTCGAGGTTCGCGATCAGGAGGACTCGCTCGAGCGAGCCCGTGACGACGAGGCCAACGCCCGGGCCAGCGTGGAGGCCAATGCCGTCGACGCCGAGCAGGTCGCCGGGCAGGCGGAGCGGCTGGCCACGTGGCAGGAGCAGCTGGCCGCCCTCGAGCGACGCCAGCGGGTTTACGACCTGACGCTCCAGGCGATCGATCGTGCAGAGCGGGCGACGATGAAGACCGCGACCCGCTACCTCGAGGCGCACATGGTCCGCGACCTGGCCATCGCCACCGAGGGACGCTATCGCCGCGTCCGGGTGGACGACCGGACCCTCGACATCGAGGTGCACGCCCCCGAGAAGGCCGACTGGGTGTCGATCAGCTCGTTGAGCCAGGGCACGATCGACCTCGTCTACCTGGTGGCCCGGCTCGGGCTGGTCCGCCTGATCACCGGTGACCGTCGCCCGCCGCTCGTCTTCGACGATCCGTTCGTGACCTTCGACAACGTGCGTGCGACTCGCGCGGTGGATCTGCTCAAGTCCGTGGCGGCCGACTTCCAGGTGATCTACCTGACGACATCGGATCGCTACGACGCGGCCGCCGACGCGGTGGTCGAGCTGCTCGGCCCGACCGCCGTGGACGGCTCGCCCGCGGAGTCGCCCGCCTGACGGATCTCCTGCCCACCGGCGCGGCGACGGTCGTCTTTGGGCTCGTCGCGGCCGTGACGTGGGGGACAGGCGACTTCGGCGGCGGGCTGCTGTCCCGCCGGACGCCGCTCTTCGGCGTGGTGCTGGCGTCACAGCTCGTCGGCACGGTGGTCGCCCTGGCACTGGCCCTCGTGCGTGGCGAGAGTGCGCCGTCGCCCGCCGACATCGGCTGGAGCGTCGCTGGCGGCCTCTCCGGCGGGATCGGGATCAGCGCGCTCTACCAGGGGCTGGCGGTCGGCCGGATGGGGATCGTGGCGCCGATCACCGGAGTCATCGCCGCGCTTATTCCGGTCGCGGTCGGAGTGGTCGTGGAGGGGCTGCCGGCGCCGCTCGTGTTGATCGGCATCGGGCTCGCATTCGTCGCCGTGCTCCTCGTTTCGCGCGTCAGCGACGACCGCGACGGCCCGTCAGGCGTGGGTCTCGCGCTCCTGGCCGGCGTGGCCATCGGCCTGCTGGGCGTGGCCATCGCTCAGATCAGCGACGGTCACGTGTTCGGACCGCTGACGGTCCTACGGGCAACGGAGGCCGTGCTGATCGGCGCGATCGTGGTCGTGGGGCAACGCGCGTGGCGGCCTGACCGAGGATTGTGGCCCGCCCTCGCCGGCGTCGGGATCATGGACATGGCCGGCAACGGCGCGTTCATCCTGGCCGTGCAGGCCGGCTCGCTGGCGGTCGCCGCGGTCCTGTCGTCGCTCTACCCGGTCACGACCGTCGTGCTCGCGACCATCTTCCTGCACGAGCGCGTGACCCGCAGCCATGCCGTTGGGATCGCCCTGGCGGTCGCCGCGATCGCCTGCATCGCCGCCGGATCGTCCTAGTTCGGCGTCCGTTCAGCTGGCTGTCTGACGATCCTGATCGCGTCCACATCGAGTGGATCTCGGAGCACGACGACGCGCTGGAATCCCTCCCCGTCGAGTGGCGGGCCGGGACGGTCCAGCGACTCGCGGAGTCGGGCCAGATGCCGCAGCACGACGCGCTCGTCCACGACCCGGGCGGCGCGGCCCGCGTTTCGGGCCAGGACCGTGGCCGGAGGCAGATCGAGGACGATGGCGATCGCCGGGACGCCGGCGGTCGCGGCTCGGGTCAGAAGGGCCAGGCGCGCCGGTCGCTCCACGTTGGTGGCGTCGATCACGGTCAACCGCGGCTCCGCCAGCCGGCGCTCGAGCGCCCGATGGAGCTGCCTGAAGGCCGCTCGTGTCGCGCGCTGGTCCGCCTCGTCGCCGGCGATTCGCGCCCGCAAGGCATCGGACGACAGGACCTCGGACGAGTCGAACTGACGGGCGGCAAAGGTCGTCTTCCCCGTGCCCGCCGCGGCGATCAGCACGACCAGGCTCGGATCGGGGAGGACGAGCTCGATCACGTGGGCAGGTTACAGGCCTGCCCGGCGGACCTCGTAGCCACCGCCGTCGAGCGCACGAACCTCGTACGCCGGCTGGTCGTAGACCGCGGGACCCCGGGCGACTCGACCGTCGGCCAGGCGGAAGCGCGACGCGTGCCATGGGCATTCGAGGCAGCCGTCGGCCACGGTGCCCTGGGCGAGCGGACCGCCGGCGTGGGCGCAGACCGCATGCAGCGCATGGACCGTCGAGCCGATCCGGACCAGGACGAGGTCGTTGGTGCCGGCACGGGCCTTCGTCGGGGTCGCCTCCGGGAGCGTGGAGAGGTCGGCGATGTCGCCGGTGTCCAGCTTGATCCACTTGGTACCCGGACCTCGGAACGCGTGCCGGCTGACCATGTTGCCCAGGACGTAGACGACGTCACCACCGACGTAGGCGCCGGCCGTGACGACGAGCGCCGCGATCACCACGAGCATGACCGGGATCGTCCGGTCGGTCGGATTGGCAGCGCGGGCCGCAAGCGACACCGCCAGGATCACCAGCGCCACGACCATCAACGTGGCATGGAGGGTCGCCCGAGACCGAGCGGCGCCGTCCGTGTTCGCATAGTCGGCCGCACCGGTCGCCGCGGCCGCCAGCATGAACAGGATCGTGGCCACCACGGCGATGTCGGCGGCCGCCCGCTGGTTCATCAGGTCGAGCACGACGGCCAGGAGCACGGTCCCGATCGGGATGTCTGTCGCTGCTCCGTGGAGCGGATGGCCGAGCCAGACGCCGGTCAGCAGGTCCCGGATTGGTCGAATCGGGCGGAAGAGGGCGTTGAGCCAGCGGTGGTTGAAGTCTCCGAACGGCCGTGCCCATCGGTCCTGGGCGGCCATGATTCGAGCGAGCCAGCGACCCATGCGGCACCTCCGCCCAGAGTGTATCCACACGTCGTCCACACCCGTGGGAAGTTCGGGGATAAGTTCGAGTGCGTTCGTCGCAAGTTCGTGGACAAGCGCCTTGTGGCGGTTGGGCCCGGGCCGTAGATTTCGTCTTGCCCGAAGGGGCAGATGTGAACCGCCAGACCGGTTCGAGGAGCGATCCTCGTCTCGGTCCCGGGAACCAGGTTCGGAGGTCGCAAGGCCCTCGAGCGAGGGACCCGGCGGCGATCAGGGACTGCAGCTTGCTGAAGCCCTTGGACCCGCCGAACGGCCGGACCCTCATCAGTTCCTTCGGGCGCTTCCGTGTCTGCCGCGCGGCGCGCGGAGCCACCCGCGCGCAGTTGGCGCCTCGTGCAGCTCGCCAGCGCCACGCCGTCGCAGCCCATCGGCTAGGCTTCCGCGGATGCCCGAAACCCGCCCGGTCGCCGGTGGCGCCGTCTCTCCCGGCGCTCGCCCGCAGCAGGATTGGCGGGTCGTGGTGGCGATCTTCTGGCTCACCTCCATGGTCGAGGGGATGGGCGTCAACCAGATCTTCGCTGAGCTGCCGACCTACCTGCGTCAAATGGGTGTCGAGGAGACCGATCGGCTTGCCTTCGTCGGACTCTTCAGCGCGCTGATCTTCGTCGTCGGCGCGCCGCTTGTGCCGCTCTGGGGCGCATGGGCCGACAAGTACAGCCGCAAGGTGGTCATCGCGCGCAGCGCGGTCGTCGAGGCGGTCGTGTTCGCCGGCGTGGCCCTCTCGCGCGAACCGTGGCAGCTCGCCGTTTCCATGCTGCTGATCGGGTTCCAGCTCGGCAACACCGGCGTGATGCTCGCTGCGATCCGCGACGTGACACCGAAGCACCGCCTCGGGACGACAATCGCCCTGTTCGGTGCCTCGGGACCGATCGGCTTTGCGGCCGGGCCGGTCCTGGCCGCGATCCTGATCGACGGTTTCGGTTTCTCGCTGCCGGGCGTCTTCACGGTGTCTGCCCTGCTGTCGGTGGGGACAGCTTCCCTGGTCGCGTTCGGTTCCCGCGAGATCCGGCCAGAGGTCGTGCCGACCGGACGAGTGGCGGCGCTGGCCTTCGGCGCACTGCGGGGCGTACTGGCCGATGCGGCGGTCCGGCGGATCTTCCTGATCTTCGGCGTCTCGTACCTGGCGACCCAGATGAGCCGGCCCTACATCCCGGTCCTCGTGGAGCGGCTCGTCGGCACCGGGCCGGGTCTGGCCTCCGCCATCGGCCTGGTCGCCGGGACGGCGGCGCTCGTCGGCGCCATGATGTCGCCGCTTGGCGGCGTCATCGGAGACCGGATCGGCTTTCGGCCGGTGCTGGTGGCGTCGCTCGGCGGGGCCGGGGTCGTCCTGATGCTGATGCCGCTGGCGCCGTCTGTCGCGTCGATGGCGCTGGTGGCCGTCATCCTCGGTACCGCGACGGCCACGGTGACCGCGATGGTCTTTGGCTTGCTCGCGACCGAGGTTCCGCCGGAGCGCCGCTCGGCCACCCTGAACCTCGTCTACCTGCCGCTCTACGCGGCCGGGATCATCGGGCCGGCGATCGGCGCCGGGGTGTCCGCGATGAGCGGCGCCCAGGGCCCGTTCATCCTGGGTGGCGGGGTCTTTCTGGCGGGCGCCGTGGCCATCGCGCTGCGTCGCGCCCGTCCGGGCCATCGACCGGCCGGCGGTGCCTGAAGGCCTGGGTCGCTACGCGGTCGCCCGCTGTGCCGTGGCCGAGTTCGATGCCCCGATGGCGTCGAGGTCCCGGTCGGGATCGCGCAAAGCGATGACGGCCAGGAGCATCGTCAAGCCGCCGTACCAGAGCGCCGGGAGCGCCAGCATGGCGGCGACTGGGACCGTCCAGCGTCGGTCCGTTCGCGCCCCCCACACGACGACCGCGACAGCCACCGGGAGCCGTACCAGGAAGGGGATGGGGACCGCTGCCCAGGTGCCGCCGTCATGCCCCGCCAGTCCCGTCAGCAAGTTGAACCAGTCGAGCCATGCCCGGGGAAAGATGGTCGCTGATGCGGCCATGATGAGTGCGGTCGCCGCCAGGGCGATCCCGAGCTGACGCCATTCTCGCCGGACGACGAACCAGAGCAGCGCGACGCCCGGCGTCACCTTGGTCAGGAGGACGAACGACCAGGCCGCCGGCCAGCGGAAGCCCAGCACGATCGCGGTTGCCAGCAGCAGCGAGATGTTGCCACCGGCCACCTCGACGGTCGCCAGCAGCACGCCGACGGCGAACAGCCGCGGCCCCGTCAGGAACCGAACGGCCAGGATCAGCACGCCCGTCCAGATTCCCATGAACAGCATCCACGGCAGGCGGGTGAGCGGCGCCATCGCCTGGATGAAGGCCGGCGAGTAGACGTAGGCGATCGGCGAGCCCCAATCGGACAGGGAGTAGGGCGAGTTGATGTTGGCGATCCAGTAGCAGAACGCCTCCCGCCCGGTTTGCCAGGCTCGCCCGAAGGGTAGGGACAGGAAGACCACGACGAACCAGAGGGTGCCGGCAAGGACGCTGCCGAGGTCCGCGATGGTTTCCCCCGCGCGCTCGAGCCGCTGCCATGGGGCGCGGGCGCGGGTCAGGTGGGCGGAGAGGTCGGTCATGGGTTCGGGCTGGCTGAGCGGGCTGTGATCATCCTGTCCCCCCGGTTGTGCGTGGGCTCCGCCGCGCGCCGGGCGCCGGTTCGACGACATTCCCCCCGCTGGATCGCGGTCATCCGAGACTGTACAGCGCCGGAGCCCGGGACGGCGAGCCGGGATCGTGACGCACGATGCGTCCGTGCTGAATATCGCGCTTCCGCGCCCTCGCCCGATCCGTCGATCCGGCGCACCGGCGTGGCCGTTCCGGTCGCGCCGACCGAGGAGGTCGCGCCGAGATCATCGAGTCGGCCGGTATCCGCTGGATCCAGGTCGAGTCGCCGCGGGCCGCCGATCGGGACTGGCTGGAGGCCAACTTCGAGTTCCAGCCCCTCGACTACGAGGACATCTACTCTCGCAACAACCGCTCGAAGCTTGACCAGTACGACGACTACGTCTTCATCGTCCTGCATTTCCCGACCTACGAGAAGGCGACCGGCCGGCTGCTGACCGCGGAGCTCGACCTGTGCATGGGTCCGGACTACCTGATCACCCTGCCGAACATCCCGCTGGTGCCGCTGACCGCGATGTACGAGCGCTACCGGGAGAAGGAGGACCTGCGCGAGGCGACCTTCTCCAAGGGCTCGGGCTACCTGCTCTACAAGATCGTGGACACTTGCGTCGACGCATCGTTCCCGATGCTTCGCAAGATGGCGGTCAAGCTCGACCGGATCGAGGACGACATCTTCGAGGGCCGTTCGTCGGAGATCGTCCGCGACATCTCCGAGATGAAGCAGGAGATCATCAACTTCCGCCGGATCGTCCGTCCGCAACGCGCGGTCCTGCGCGATCTCGAGCGCACCAAGCAGCGCTACCTGCAGGAAGAGCTCGACATCTACTTTGACGACATCTCGGATGCGGCCGAGCGCATCTGGGACACGCTCGAGAACGACAAGGAGGTCGTCGAGGCGCTC